>JAJEFC010000026.1 GCA_022820675.1 Vicinamibacteria bacterium
CGACGACTGTTCCCGCTTCCGCCTTTTCAGGGTGTCACGACACGCGCGTCGACCACCAAAGAGTCGCGCTTCGGCAGGGCGCCAACCTGGTCGCGTTTCATGACCTCGGGGCGAGCGGCGCCCCGGTCATGACGGTTTGGCCGGTGCGTCGGTCGTGTCGGGCGCGAAGGTCGCGCGGACGAGCTCCGGGTCGCTGATGTCGGAGAGGGGTGGTGCGCCCCGAGGAGGCGAGAGGGACGCCACCGGGCGCGACCGCCACTTGGCCTCGCCGACGAGCAGCCGGCGGCCATCCACCGAACGCGCCACCACGTCGAACTCCGGCTCGTTGCCGCGCCAGTAGCGTTGCGCGGGCTCCCAGGGGCCGAGGTCGCCGAGGCTGCTGTCGGTGCGGTGCAGCAAAGGTACGGCCGTGCGGCACAGCTCCTCCCAGGCGAGGGCCTCGAGACGCGGCCGGTGGCGGCGCCAGTAGGCCAGCCGCGTCTCGGGAGGCGCTTCCGAAAGCGCAGTCCGGTTCGGGGCCACGACCCGGAACCAGAGCCGAAGGAACGGGTCGTCGATGCGATAGAGGCTGCGCCGGCCGCCTCGCGGATCGCTCCCGAACGGCGTCTCCCGGCGCACCAGGCCCATCTCTCCGAGGGCGGCCAGGGGCCGGGCGAGGCTGGGGGCGGGACGGCCGAGGCGGCCGGCGATCTCGCTGACGCGATGGGCGCCGGCGCCGATGACGTCGAGCAGCGGGCGGAGGGCGGTGGCCGGCGGCACTTCCTCCATCAGCAGCCGGTCCGGTTCGAGGTGCAACGGGCCGGCGGGGTCGAGGACCAACGTGTCCACGGCGCGGTCCGCGTCTCGGCCGAACCGTTCGGCGAGCTCCCAGTAGCGCGGCATGCCTCCCCAGAGCGCGTAGAGAGAGACGAGGTCGCGGACGCCGGCGCCGGGGACGAGCTCGACGAGGTGTCCCGGCTTCAGGGGGTGCACGGCGAAGGCCTCGCGCGCGCGGCCGTAGAGCGGCGCGGCGGCGTCGAGCACGACGCCGTGCATCATGCGCTGGCTGGACCCGCTCACCACGACGGCGGGCCGTCCCGGCGCGCCGTCGATCCAGGCCTGCAGGACGCCGGTCAGGGTCGGGTCGGCCGCGATCAGGTACGGCAGCTCGTCCAGCACGAACGGGCCGGACCATCCGCTCCGGCCGGACTCGGCCGCGAGCCTCAGCAGGAACGAGCGCCAGTCCGGGTACTCGACGTCGCCGAAGCCGGGAAACCGCCGGGCCACGGCGGCAGCGAGGTAGCGCCGCTGGACCGGCGGCACGGATCGGTCGGCCGCCACGTACAGCCCGTCGTGGCGTCGCGACCATTCGATGAGCAGCCTGGTCTTGCCGACCCGTCGCCGCCCCCAGATGACGGCGAAAGCGCCGGGTTCCTCCAGCACGCTGTCGAGACGCCGCATCTCTGCCGCGCGGTCGATGAAGCGCATCCCGGTATTATGCTGCCAGGCATTATGCTCCCGTGCATAAAAAAGTCCGCGCGTTCTCGCACGGTTTCACACTACCGGATCGACCACGCGCAGGAATGGGAACCTCCTGAAGTCCCGGTCGTGGGTGTAGATGGTGCCGACGCCATGCGCCCGGGCCAACGCTGCCAGGTGTGCGTCCGGCACGAGGTTGCCGCGAGCCGGGACGTCGACGGCCACGAGGCGGTAGGTCGTC
This sequence comes from Vicinamibacteria bacterium, assembly GCA_022820675.1. GTDB lineage: Bacteria > Acidobacteriota > Vicinamibacteria > Vicinamibacterales > UBA8438 > JAJEEA01. Next base: position 1,700 of record JAJEFC010000026.1, read on the forward strand.
AGGAAGTCCTCCGGTTCGGTCACGACGCGACAGCGGGGCATCCGCATCAGCGCCGCGACGTTGTCGACGGCGGCGCGAGGGGTCAACGGTTGGGCGAACACCCGTGGATGCGTCGCCAGGCGAACGTAGGCCATGGCGACGGGCCACGTCAGACACAGGATGTCGGGGTCTCGCGGACGTCTCCGCAGGAACTCGGTCGCCGCCGTGTGGAAGGGCGACGTTCGGTCCGAGGCGTAGAGCAGGATGTTGACGTCGACGGTGTAGCTCACCGGCCGTTGTCGTCGAGGATGGCGAACACCGCGTCCTTGTCCTCGAGATCGACGCGTGCGTGCATGGGCTTGCTGGTCCAGTCGAGCTCGTCCTCGACCGGGCCGGCGCGCCGGGTGCCGAGTCCCTCGGCCAGCAGCCCGCTGACCAGTTCGCCCAGTGTGCCGCCGTCCCGTTTCTGAATCCGCTTCAGCTCTTCGAGAACCGGCGTCGCGATATTGATGGTCGTTCTCATGATGTTTGATGCTAACGTCGTGCGCATCACGTGTCAACGCTGGCCCGGCCGGCCGTGAGCCGCACGCCGCCGCCGCCGGGCCGTGGGCGCGGCGGTTGCAGCATTCGTGGGGACCGCGGCTCAGGTGCGGGTCCGGACGACATGCATCCCGATCGCGGCGACGAAGCAGGCGGCGCCGACGAGGTCGGTGACGGTGGTGGCGTAGAAGAGCAGCAGGCCGCCGGCGACGGCGAGGGTGCGCTCCGCCGTCGTCGCCGCCTGCCGCAGCCAGCCGCCGAGGCCCATGGCGAGGGCGAGGATGCCGACCGCCGCGGTGAGGACGGTGCGGGCGATGTCGGCCAGCGGCGCCTGCAGCAGGACGCCGAGCCCCTCGGGGCTGAGGGTGAACGCGAACGGGACGAGGAACGCCGGCAGGGTGTACTTCCAGGTCAGCATCATCGTCTTGAACGGGTTGCCGCCGGTGATGGCGGCCGCCGCGAACGGCGACAGCGCCGTCGGCGGGCTGACCTCGGAGAGCACCGCGTAGTAGAAGATGAACATGTGGGCGGCCACGTCCGGCACCCCGACCAGGGTCAGGGCCGGCGCGATCATGACCGCCGCGATGATGTAGGACGCGGTGACCGGGACCGCGAGGCCCAGCATCCACACCGCCACCGCCGCGTAGAGCACCGTGAAGAACAGGTTGCCGCCGGCGAGGTCGACGATGATGCTGGAGATCTTCAGCCCGAGGCCGGTCAGGGTCACGACGCCGACGATGATGCCCGCCGTCGCGGTGGTGGCGGCCACCGCGAGCACCGCCCGGCCCCCCGTCTCGAGCGCGGTGACGAGTCGCGACGGCCGCAGCGCCGTCTCGCGCCGCAGCTCGCGCACCGCGGGGTCGGAACCGACGACCCCGAGAAAATCGAGGGCGTACTGCATGAAGCTGAGGACGAAGGCCAGCATCGTGGCCAGGAAGACCGCCCGGAACGGGGTCATGCCCGACACCAGGAACACGACGATGGCGACGAGGGGCACGAACTGGTAGCCCGACTGCCGGGTGAGGGTCCAGACCGACGGCAGGTGCACGTCGACCGCCTTCGTACCCAGCCGCCGCGCGTCGGCCTCGATCATGAGGACGATCGACAGGTAATAGAGTACCGCCGGCACGATGGCCATCGCGATGACCTGCAGGTAGGTGATCTGCAGGAACTCGGCGATGAGGAACGCCGCCGCCCCCATCGTCGGGGGGGCGAGGATGGCGCCGATGCCGCTCGCCGACAGGATGCCGCCGCCGATCTCGGCCGAGAACCCCGCCCGCCGCAGCATCGGCCACGCCACCGCCCCCAGGGTGACGGTGGTCGCCACGCCGCTGCCCGAGACGGTGCCGAGCAGGAACCCGGACATGGTGACGGTGCGCCCCGGCCCCGCCCCGCTCGACGAGCGGCCGAACGCCGACATGGTCCAGGTGATGAAGAACTGGCCGGCCCCCGAGTGCTGCAGCATCGCCCCGAAGATGGTGAACAGCACGATGTAGCTCGAGGCGACGTTCAGGGGCACCCCGAAGATGCCCTCGAGAGTCATGTAGAGGGTGCCCACCAGCCGGTCGATCGAGTAGCCGCGGTGGGCCATTATCTCGAGCCCCATGAGCTCGAGCAGCGGGCCGTAGTAGCCGTAGAGCAGGAACGCGACGGCGGTGACGGGGAGAATCCACCCCACCGTGCGCCGGGTCGCCTCGAGCACCAGCAGCGTCGTGACGGTGCCGAACAGGATGTCGGGCCCGCTGGGGGTCGCGGCCCGGTAGACGAACTGGTCGAAGTCGACGATGGGCCACGCCAGCACGAGGACGGACGCCGCCGCCAGGGCCCAGTCGACCGCCGCCACCCGGCCGCGCCACGCGGGAACGGCGGGGTAGAGCACGAACGTGAGGACCAAGGTGATCAGCAGGAAGCTGACCCGGTAGATCTGCGGCTGGACGATGCCGACCACCCAGTACAGCGCGTAGAGGGACAGGCCCGCGGCAAGCACGGTCACCAGCCGGGCCGGGATGCCGGTCAACTGCCGGGTCGGAACCTCGGCGTCGGGATCGTCGCGCAGGGCGGCCGGCGGGGCGGCTGGATCGGACAGGGGGATCTCCCGGTTCGAGTCGTCGTGGGCGCCGCCCTGCCAAGCGCGGTCCGGTCTCGCGACCGCGGAGCGGACGACGGGCAAGGGTACTCGCTAATGCGGTTGGTGAAAAGGGGTCGCGCGCGGTCGCGGCCGCGTGAGGGAGGGGGCGCACCCGGTCCTCGAACCCGCTACCGGAACAGGGCGGATGGCACCGGGGCCGGCGCCCAGCGGCGCGTGGCGAACTCCACGACGCACCGTGGCCGGCGAGGGCGCCGGCGGACGGTACGGCACCCTCGCCGGCAAGACGCGACGAGAGAGCGAATGCAGCGGCGGCGTCCGCCGCGGGCCGCTACGATCCGGGCCAGGCCCCCTGCTCTTCGTAGTACCGGACGGCGCCCGCGTGGAACGGCACCGTCGACCCCGTCACCGCGCTCTCGACCGACAGCTTCTCGGCCTCGGGATGAATCGCGGCCAGCTCGTCCTGGTGCTCGAACAGGGCCTTGGTGATGCGGTAGGCCAGGTCGTCGGACATCTCTTCGTGCACCACCAGCACGTTGGCCACCCCGACCGCCTCGACGTCCCCGCTCATGCCCGGGTAGGTGGTGCTGGGAATGGTGACCCCGTGGTACACGGCGTCGCCGTAGTTCTCGTGCAGGAACGGCAGGGTGTCGGTGTTGGGCACCAGCTTGACGGTCCGGCCCGGCGTCGAGGCGAGGTCGAGGACGGACCCGGTGGGGATGCCGCCGCTCCAGAAGAACGCGTCGATCTTGTCGTCCTTGATGGCGTCGACCGACTGGGCCGCTCCCAGGCTCTGCTTCCGGATGTCCGCGTCGGGGTCGAGGCCCACCGCCTCGAGCACCCGGAGGGCCGTGATCTCGGTCCCGCTGCCCGGCGCCCCCGTCGACACGATGCGGTCGCGGAGGTCGGCGACCGACTCGATGCCCTTGCCCTCGAGGGTCACGAGCTGGTTCAGGTTGTCGTAGAGCACCGCGAGGGCCCGCGCCGGCACCGTCCCGAAGTCGGCGAACGCCCCGCGGCCCTGCGCCGCGTCGTCGAGCGAGTCGGCGAGGACGAACGCCAGGTCGGCCCCGCGGTTCGAGATGAACTTCAGGTTGTCGACGGTCCCCGCGGTGACCTCGGCGGTGGCCTCCACCCCCTCGAGGTGGTCGCTGATGACCTTGGCCACGCCGCCGCCGTAGGGATAGTAGACGCCCCCGGTGCCGCCGGTGGCGACCGACAGCCGTTCGGTGAGGCCGCCGGCGCCCTGCGGGCTGCAGGCGACCATCGCGACGCCGGCGATCACGGCCAGCGCGGCGAGCGCGCGCAATACGGAGCGGGACACGGTCGTCGTGCGGTTCTTCGTCACAGTGGCACCCCCAGCCCGCCAATCGTCACCGAACGCGACCGCGAGGTCGCGCCGCGGCCTCCGCTTGGCGCCCAACCGACTCCACGCGTCACGCGCCGTTCCACGGCGCAGACTCCCGGATGCCGGGACAGAGTCACCTATTCTAGCAGTCGAAGTGCTGCGGGACATGGGACATCCCGGGTCGGCGGGACTAACTCGTCCTTCGGAGGGCGGGCGATGTACGACGAGCGGACTCCGGGTTCTGCCGACGAACGCCGGGCCCGGTGTTGAATCCATCTCCCGAACAGGTTATCCTCGACACATGGAAGCCCTTGATGTCGTTGCGGAGATCGCCTCCGTAATCGCGGCTTGCGCCGGTCTGGTGGCCGCCATTGGCGTGCTGGTGGTCAACGGCAAGGTGGACAGGCTCACCGGTCGCGTGGACGAGCTGAGCCGCGCCTTCAACAGTCACGTGAACGCCAGCCACTGAAATTCCGTTATACACTTCCGGCTCGCGGCGCACTGGAGACCACCGGGGCCGTCGGCGCTGCCCTGGCCGTCGGCGCCGGGCGCCTTGGTGCTCTTCGGCCCGCCGACGGGACGGCGAAGATCGTTCGGGCAATCCGTGATGCGTTCGCATACCCCGGGTTGCGTGCTCACCACGGCGGCGCTGACCGCCGCGGGGCGCCCTGCCGTTCGCCGGCCCGCCCGACGGGATCCGGAGGCTCGCGGGCATTCGTGATGCGCTCGCATGCCTTGGCCCGCGTGCTCGCCTCGGCGGCGCTCAGCGCGGTCGCGGCCGGGCTCGCCTCGGCGGGTCAGACCGGCCTGCGCTTCGCCGTCACCCTCGATGCGTCGCTGCCCGCCCAGCCGCCGGGACGCTTGATCGTGGTGATGGTTCCCGCCGACCAGCCGGGCGGCGAGCCCCGGTTCCGCATAGGCGACACCGGCCGCCGCGCGGTGCCCACGCTCGGGGTCGACGCCCGGCCGCTCGCCCCGGGAGACCGGGTAACCGTGGGGGCCGACGCGGCCGCGTTCCCCATCGAGGCGCTGCGCGACCTCCCGGCCGGCGAGTATCGCGTGCAGGCGGTGCTGGCCGCCAACCGCGACATCCGCCGCGTCGACGCGCCGGGAAACCTCTACGGCGACATCCGGCGGGTGGAGCTCGACCCCGGGCCGCCGGCCACGATCGATCTGAGGCTGACGCAGCGCATTCCCGACGAGCGGCTGCCCGACGACACCGAGTTCCTGCGGTTCGTGAGCATCCGCTCCGAGCGCCTGTCCGCGTTTCACGGCCGTCCCATCCAGCTTCGGGCCGGCGTGATCCTGCCGCCGGGGCACGACGAGGAGGCGGAGCGGCGCTATCCGTTGCGGGTCCGCATCGGCGGCTACGGCGCGCGGTACACCGCGGTGCAGCGGATGATGCGGCCCGGGTCCCGGTTCAGGACGGCTTGGCTCGACCCCGACGCCCCGCGCTTCGTGCTCCTGCACCTCGACGGGGCGGGGCCCTGGGGCGATCCCTACCAGGTCGACTCCGCCAACAACGGCCCCTACGGCGACGCCGTCACCGAAGAGCTGATCCCCTACGTCGAGGAGCGGTTCCGGGCGGGCGGGTCGCAGGGCGCCCGCGTCCTCGACGGCGGGTCGACAGGCGGCTGGGTGGCCCTCGCCCTGCAGATCTTCCATCCCGACTTCTTCGGGGGCGCCTGGGCCTCGTGCCCCGACAGCGTCGACTTCCGCGCCTTCCAGCTCGTCGACGTCTACCGGGGCGGGAACGCCTGGGTGGACGGCGAGGGGCGCGAGCTGCCCAGCGCCCGGAACCTCGACGGGAGCACCCGGTTCACCATGCGCCACGAGCTGCGGATGGAGAACGTGCTCGGGGGCGGCGACAGTTGGGCCCGGTCGGGCGGCCAGTGGGGGGCGTGGAACGCGGTGTACGGCCCCCGCGGAGCCGACGGCCTTCCCGTTCCCCTCTGGGACCCGGCGTCCGGCGACATCGACACCGAGGCGGCCGCCCACTGGGAGCGCTACGACCTGCGCCTCGTGCTCGAGCGGGGGTGGGACATGCTTGCGCCGAAGCTGCGGGGCCGGCTGAACATCTGGGTCGGCGAGATGGACGACTACTTCCTCGAGGGCGCGGTGCGCCGCCTCGACGCCTTCCTGCGGGACCGGCCGTCGATCGAGGCCCGCATCGTCTACGGCCCGGGCCGCGGCCACTGCTGGACCGGCATCTCCCCGGCCGAGATGATGCGCGAGATGGCCGCGCAGGTCGAGCGGGCGGGGAGATAGTCGGGTGCCACGTTCTCGGCTGCGTGCAGGGTTCCAACTGCCGCTCTTTCCGCCACCGCCGCGTGCGGAGGCCCCGCCGCGCGTGAAGGCCCCGCCGCGTGCGGAGGCCCCGCCGCGTGTGAAGGCACCACCGCGCCCGGCCCCGCCGCCGCGGCGGCCCGGCGCCATCACCGCCGACTTTCCCGGCGCCGCCTGCCCCGTCGGGAGCCGCGTTCGGTTCCGGTGGCGCGGCCGGGAGATCGAGGGCACCGTCGCCGAGCTGCAGCGGGCCCGCGCCGTCGTGGCGGCCGGCGACGACGCCCTGTGGAAGGTGCCCTACCGCCTCCTCGCCGTCGTCGAACGGGTTCCGGAGCGCGAGTGCACCCTGGCCGACGTCGAGAAGCTGGCCGTCGACCTCCTCGCCCGCCACAAGGCCGGCAGCGGGTTGCAGGCGGGCTGGGGCTTCGGCTTCGACCTGTCCACGTCGCGCGCCGGCGTCTGCCGCTACGACGAGAAGCGCATCGACCTGTCGGTGAGCTACTGCCTGCGGGCGACCCGGGCCGACATCGAGGACACCTTGCTGCACGAGATCGCCCACGCCATCGCCGGCCACCGGCACCATCACGACGACGTCTGGAAGGCGGTGGCGCGGGCCATCGGCTGCACCGCCGAGCGCTGCCACGACGTGGACCACACGCCGGCCCGCTGGCTGGGCGAATGCGGCTGCGGGAAGCAGTGGCGGCGCCAGCGGCTGAGCCGCCGGCTGCGGCACGGCGCGCGCTGCCGGCAGTGCGGTGGGGAGATCGCCTGGCGGCTGAACACCGGCGCGGCGACCCCGCCGTCAGCCGCGACTGGCTCTACCTCCAGGCCCTGAGAACGTGGTGGGCGGGTGCTGAAAGAACGTGAGCGATGAACTGGAGCCATCCGTCGCGATCCACGCCCGAGCCGAAGGCGTCCCTGCATGTTCTGCAGGAGTGGGGTGGCTGCGTCGTCACCGGATGACCATGAGTTCGAGGCACATCGGGCGAGCGCGCATCGCCTGGGCGGTGGCGACCCTCGTGGTCGTGCAGTCGATCGTGTGCGGCCTCGCCGTCCTGCCGGTGCTGGCCCTGTGGGCGCCGCTCTTCGCGTGGACCGCGGTCGACCCCGCCGCGCGGGTGGTGGCCGCGAGCTTCGCGGTCATCCCGTCGTACGTGCTCTTCGCGCTCGTGCTGATGTTCGCGTCGGCGACGGCCACCCGGGTGACGGGCTGGCGGACGCGGCCGGACGCCGCGATGCGGCTGGCCGACCTGGACTGGCCGGTGCTCGACTGGGTGCGCTACATGGTCGCGACCCACATCGTGCGCCTGTTCGCGGGCACGCTCTTCCGGGGGACGCCCGTCTGGAGCGCCTACCTGCGCCTGAACGGGGCCCGGGTGGGGCGCCGCGTGTACGTGAACAGCCTGGGGGTGAGCGACCACAACCTGCTGGAGTTCGGCGACGACGTGGTGATCGGCGGCGACGTGCACCTCTCCGGGCACACCGTCGAGGGGGGCTTCGTGAAGACGGGCCGGGTGCGCCTCGGCGACCGCGTCACCGTCGGGCTGGGCTCGGTGGTGGGTATCGGGGTGACGGTGGGTTCCGACGTGCAGATCGGGGCGATGAGCCTCGTGCCGAAGAACGTCACCCTCGACGGCGGCCGCGTCTACGTCGGGGTGCCGGCGCGTCCCCTCGTTTCGGGAGGGGCGGCCGATCGGCGCGGGCCGCCGAGCGTTCCTCGACCGAAGGGGACGGATGTCGATTCCGCCGGGACCAAGCCTCGGGAGGGGCAGACCGATACGACGGAGGTCTCGTGACCGCGCCGTTCAGCGTCGAGCCGATCGCGCCGGATGACAACGAGGAGCCTGGGGTCGCGGTGAACGAATGGCGGACAGGCACGGGAGACGACTCATGACGCCGCCGTTCAGCATCGAGCCGATCACGCCCAAGGACGTGGAGGGGCTCCAGGCCGCGGTCGAGGCGGTGGCGCGAGAGCGGCGCTACCTGGCGGCGGTGGACGGCTTCGGCGTCGACGGGACCCGGGCGTTCGTCGACGCCCTCGCGCGCGGCGGCGGGGTGCAGCTCGTGGTGCGGTCGGCGGGGCGGGTGGTCGGCTGGTGCGACGTGCAGCGGCACCACTTCGAGGGTTTCCGGCACGGCGGGGTGCTCGGCATCGGCCTGCTGCGGGAGTGGCGGGCGCAGGGGGTGGGGGCGGCGCTGCTCGCGCGCACCCTGGAGGCGGCGGAGGCGGCGGGCATGACGCGGATCGAGCTCGAGGTCTTCGCATCGAACACCCGGGCGATCCGCCTGTTCGAGGAGGCGGGCTTCCTGCGCGAAGGCGTCAAGCGGGAGGCTCGCCTCCTCGACGGGCGGGCCGAGGATGTCGTGTGCATGGCCCGGCTCGCCTAGCCCGCCAACCGTCGCTACGGCTCCCTCGACGCCCAACCAAACCTGCCAGGGAGCCGGCCCGGCTCGCGGGCCGTCGGCCCGCTCCCCCACGCCGGTGGACGCGGTCATCCCCTCGCCGGCAGCAACCTGTGCTGCGCAACGCATCGCGGTGTCGAGAGTGACCGATCGTTGGGCGTCCGCCGCCCCGTATCACCGGAGAATGGTGCTATCGTATGGGGCACTGCTCCACGGAGCGGTGGCGGACGTGTCGCTTCACGCCGCCGGAGGAGGTATCGACCATGCAGCCGTCCCAGTCACGGTGTGTCCTCGTTCTTCTGTGCCTGGCCGGTCTCTTGCCGGCGCTGCTCGCGCCCGCCCCCGCCCTTGCGCAGGGTGAGGCCGGCATCGCGGGCACCGTCGTGGACGACGTCGGGGGCGTGCTGCCCGGCGTGACCGTCGAGGCGCGCAGCCCCGCCCTCATCGAGCAGGTGCGCACGGTCTTCTCGGACGGCGCCGGGAACTACCGGATTACCAACCTGCCGTCGGGCACCTACTCGGTGGCCTTCACGCTGCCGGGCTTCAGCGTCGTGGTCCGCGAGGGCATCCTGCTGCAGGGCGCGTTCGTGGCCGACATCGATGCCGCCATGGCGGTGGGCGGCGTCGAGGAGACAGTGACGGTGGAGGGCATCGTGCCCCTGGTCGACGTCAGGACCACGCGGCAGCAGACGGTCATGCCGGCCGAGCGCGTCAACGTGCTGCCGGGGGCCGCGGGCATCACCAGCGCCGCCGCCTACGTGCCGGGGACGACCCTCGGCGAGACCCTCGTGCCGGGCGACGACAACTACAACAATCTGCCCAGCCTGCACGGCTCCGACCCCCTCGACGGCCAGCCCGCCATCGACGGCATCAAGACCGGCGGACAGCTCCAGGGGCGGAACGAGTGGGGGGCCGGCGTCGGCGGGGTCACCAACGAGGCGATGGTCACCGAGGTCGTCTTCGAGAGGAATTGTCAAATGTTGTGGATCGGCCCTTGACGTGATCAGGCGGCCTCCTTCCGATCCTCCGTCCGGATGACGCCATCGACGAAGACGACGCCGGCCCGGACCAGGGGCAGCAGGTGCGCCCCGTTCAACCGACG
>JAJEFC010000328.1 GCA_022820675.1 Vicinamibacteria bacterium
GGAACGTGCTGTGCGCTCGATCCGGCGCTCTGGTTCTACGGCAAGCACGGGTGCAGCCACTGCGCCAGGGTGAAGCGACAGGTGCGCTTCGGTCGGGCGTGCGACGACTGTCGGTTTCCGCTTCCAGCACCATCGGGCTGACGAGCGATCAGCCGGCTCGCCCGCCTGCGGCGTTCGATGCTGACCTGAGGTCGGGCGACAGCCCGCGAACGCCGCTCACGGCCTCGTGGGCCCCCTCCCCGGCGTTGGGGCGCCGGAGAGCCTCTGCCGCCTGGCCGCAGGCGGGCTGCTCCAACTAGCTGAGGTCGGCGGCGACCACAGCGGTGCGCCGTTGCGGCGTGCGCGCACCGGTGCGGGGGTTCGGGGGCGGGACGGCCGAGTTCGGGGGCGCCCAGGCCGTGCTCGTCGACCAGATCGCCGGCCGCCGCCACGCCGGCGCCGACCGACGCCGCGAGGGTGGGCGGTGGCGTACTGACCGGCGGCGCGATCGCCCTCGGATCCGCCCGAATATCGGCAGGTACGCCGGCGGGGACCCCATCCTTCGCCGTCAGGTCCAACCCTCGCGTTCGATCAGGCGCTCGACGTGCGCCAGATTACTCTGAACGCTCCGAACGCAACCATGAACCGCAAGCGGGAGCGGAGATTTCCCTTGAGCGGGTGGTGGAGTTCCTCAACCCTCGGAGCCGGCGAGCGGTTGGGTTGCTTGGGGCGATCGGAGAGAATTGCATACGGAACGGGCAACGACCGCCCCAAGCACGTTCTCAAATCACTGATAACACGCCAGTTACGCTATTCCGCGAGCGGGTGCGGCCGGAACTGGAACTTCACGAGGATCGGCTTCGACACCGACCGGTACTCGCCGTCCTCGACCGCGAGCCCGTCCTCGGCGTGCCACACCGTGTCGGAGCCGGTCGACGAGTAGACGCCGCGCCCCTTCCACCCGGCGTCGGGATCGTCGATGCGGCCGTCGAGGCCCCTCGGGTGGAAACCGGCGAGCGGGTAGGGCACGCGCATGACGACCGTCTCGCCCGTGTCTGGCAGTAGCGCCACCAGCGAGTCCGAGCCGGTGCCGGTGGCGATGGGCACGTTCTCGCCGAGGCCCAGGGTGTCGAACTGGTCGACCCAGTTGTAGTAGTTGTAGTCGGCTCGGACGTCGGTTCCCTTGAACGTGGGGCCCGGCAGGGGATGGAGCGTCCACCCCTCCGCGCAGTGCCGTCCGGTGTGCGCCTCGGGCCCCGTCAGCCGCCCGCACCGGCTCCGGTCGAAGCTCGCGAGGTGGTTGGTCCCCGAGAGCGCGGTCCAGAGGACGCCGTTGGTGTCGACGTCGAGGCCGCGGGGCATGAAGCCGCGCTCGCCCGCCGCCTCGACGTCCCAGCGCTCGGAGGGGACCTCGAAGACCTCGGCGACGCAGCTCTCCGGCGGGTCGTCGCCCACCACGAGCCGGACGATCCGGCCCGGGTACGAGTCCTGCGCGCCCCAGACCGACCCGTCGACGGGGTTGACGATGATGCCGTAGGCCCCCACCGTGACCCGCGTGTCCCGCGCCGGGTCGAAGTCCCAGGTGCTGGCCGTCGGGTCCTCCTCGAACCGGCTGGCGCGGGCCACCGCCGGCTCGTTCCACGGCTTGGTGATGCGGCCGTCGCCGTTGGTGTCGACCACCGTCGGGCACCAGCCCTGCGCCAACCGACCGTCGCCGGTCTCGTCGAGGAGCTTCGTGTCGAGCCAGCCGAAGACGTCGCTGTTGGGCCGGCTGAGGAACAGGGTCTCGTTGTCGTCGTGCGCGAACTGCAGGTGGTGGCTGCCGAAGCAGGTGTCCACCATCGTGAACTCCCCGGTCTCGGGGTCGTAGTAGCTCACGTTGCGGCCCGACCGCTCCACCGGGAAGTACCGCGCGTACCGGTTGTCGGACCCGTCCAGGCACCAGTCGGGCTGGTTCTCGGGCGGCCGCAGGGTCGCGGTGTACCAGACCCGGCCTCGGCTGTCGAGCATCGGGTTGTGGATGCTCGCGGGGTTGAAGCGCGCGAGATCGGCGAGGCGAGACGGCGGATAGCCCGACTGCGCGTAGGACGCCCGCATGGTCGAGCGGTCGGCGAGGGTCGGGATGCGCAGCATCGTGGCGGTGTGGGTGTTGGGGTCGAGCATGGCGAGGTTGTCGTTGGCGATGTCCACCCCGTAGATCGGGCCGCTGGCGTTCACCGTCGGGTTCCGCTTGTCGGTGGACGCCTCGTCGTGGATCTTCCCCATCTCGTCGGTCCACTCCCACTGGGTGAGGACCAGGTTGCGCTCGACCCCCCGCGGGCGCGGCGGCGCCGGCGGCACCTCGCCGGTGGCGATGCGGTCGCTCCAGTCGGCGAACATGCGCAGCCCGCGCCCGCGGCCGAACCGCGACATCCACATGCTCATCTCCGCCCCGCGCTGCCCCATGCGGACGCGCGCGTCCCACGCGTCGGCGCTCGAGTCGTGGTCGAGCCCGTCGGGATGCCCGCGCGTGAACTCGCCGCCGACCTGGTGGCAGCGCAGGCAGGCCTTCACGTTGTAGAGGTACTCGTCGCGGGTGCGGAGCTCCGCGCTGATGCCGTTGCCCTCGGGGCCCGTGCCGGGGAACTCGCCCGCCCCGGGCGGCTCGATCAGCGACAGCCACCAGGCGGCGGGGTAGATTGCGGCCGCTTCCTGCGGCGTGCCGGCGACGGCCGCCGTCAGGCGCAGGTCATCTCCCGGCGCCGCCGTCACCGGCGCCGAGTCGAGGAGGCCGTACCCGCGCACCCAGACCGAGTAGCTCGCCCCGGGCAGCTCCGGCAGCAGGAACCGGCCGTCGTCGCCGGTCACCACGATCTTGCGGAACGTCGTCGGCAGGTCGCGGGTCTCGGCGACGACCCAGACTCCCGCCTCGGGACCGGCATCGCTGGTGACGACGCCGGTGATGGCCGAAGGGCTCTCCGGCTGCGCGCCCGCCGCCATCGCCGCCGCGGCGGCCAGGACCATTCCCACCGCCAGTCGCTCCCCTGCTCGTCTCATCGCGCCCTCCCCCGTCGGCCGTTCCGGCCTCCCTCGACCGAACCGTCCTCGTGCCGACCATGACCGTTTCAGCGGGTTGGCGTCAAGCCCCGGCTCATGCCGAGCTGGAGCAGCAGACCGACCATGCGGAGCGATGGAGTCGCGGTCACGCGGCGCGGCGACCCGGACCGAAGTGTCGACACGGATCAGCCGCACGGGCGCCGGCGGAACCGGGCGGTGTGGATCCAGGGTCACCGATGGCCAGGCCCCCCTGAGCTCGTCGATTCGCTTCCCGTGTACCAGAACGCGCAACGGGAGCCCTACGGTATCGGTCTCGACCTGAACCCGGGTCGGCGTTTGCGCTTCCGCGAGCAGTTTCGACGGCAGCTCCGACGTGGTACGCGCACGTGGAGCAGTTCCTCGGGGATCGGGCAGCCGCGGTCGCCGGGGCGCGTCAGTCGCGAAGCGTGATCTTCTGGACGCGCCAGGTCAGCAGCTCGGCCACCCAGACCTCGTCGGCCGACGGGCACGCCAGGCCGTGGATCCAGCCGAACTGGCCGACGGCCTGGCCGTCCCGGCCGAAGTAGCCGAGCACGGTGCCGTCCAGCGCCATCTTGTAGATGCGGCCGGGGAACATGTCCTGGGTGAACATGACCGGGTCGGGCCCCGGCGTGATGCAGATCGAGTTGGGCCACAGCGAGTTGTAGCTGCCGTCGGGCAGCCGTCCGAAGCTCGCGATCTGCGGTGCATAGTCGGCCGGCACCGGCGCCTGCGGCCGCAGGTCGGCCAGCGTGATCTCGCGCACGAACGTGCCGTCCGACTCGAACACCTGCACCCGGTTGTTGGACCGGTCGGCCACGTAGACGCGGCCCCGGTCGTCGGCGGCGATGCCGTGGGGGACGCGGAACTGCCCCGGCGCGCTGCCCCGCTCGCCCCACGAGCCGACCCAATTGCCGTCGGCGTCGTACTTGGCGACCCGGGCGTTGTTGTAGCCGTCGCTGAAGTAGACGTTGCCGTCGGGGTCGAAGGCGACGTCGGTCACCTCGTCGAACAGGCCGTCGCGCGCCGGCGGGGGCAGGGCGTCGGGCGACTCGTAGTACGGCGGGCGCAGCGAGTGCGGCGGGCAGTTCGGCCCCGTGCAGCGGGGGTATCGGGCATGGGTCGACTCGGCGCGGCGCCCGAAGACCTGGAGCACCCGGCCGCCGGGACTCAGCTTGACGGCCATGCTCGAGCCGTTGTCGACCAGCCAGATGTTGTCGTCGCCGTCCACCCGGACGGCGTGCGCCCACGCCTTCGAGTAGAGGTTGCCGCCGATCTCCCGCACGAACGAGCCGTCGGGCGCGAACTCGTAGAGCGAGGCGGCCCGGGGGGCGATGATGGTGGCGTCGGTCCCCGTCCGGGTGTACACGAAGACGTGGCCCCGCGAGTCGACGGCGACCCCGGCCGCCTCGCCGAGATAGAGGTCGGGCGGCAGCTTCAGCGGCGCCTCCGCGTCGTACTCGAGCTCGGGGGCCGGCTGGCCGTGGGCGAAGGCGGTGGAAAGCAGCAGACAGAGGGTGGCGACGAGAGCGGAACCGCGCATGTGAAGACCTCTTTTCTCCGTGGATTGCGATGGTCGCCCGACCGCGACGATCGTCGGCCCGTCGTGCCGCACGGCCAAGGGTCGCCGTGCGCGCGGGCCAGCCAAGCCGGGAGTCTGCGCCGAAGGAGACTTGGGCCCCGACACGAAGTGACCCGGTCGACGTCGCGCGTGGTCCGGCTGCGGGGATTCCTGCCAATGGCGACCACAACAGTAGTGCTGCGTCACGTCTCGATCTTCGGACGCGGACATGGGTTTGGCGCACGCAATCGTTGACGAATCACGGCACTCATGTCCGAACATTCAGCATTGACGCAGCAGCAGTAGCCGATCGATCCGAGAATCGTCCCACGGCGCAGACTCCTACCGTTCCTGCGGGACGAAGACGTCGCGGGCGGGCATCTCGACCGCGGGCAGCGTCCCGGCGTTCATGACCGCATCTGCGGCGATGATGCCGTTCTCCGCGAGAATCCAGGCGACCAGCCCGTAGACCTCGTCGGGGGCGAGGGTGCCCGGCGCGTCCGACGGCATCGCGCGGCGGATGTAGTCGAAGAGGGTCGTGGCGTAGGGCCAGTAGTTGCCGACCGAGAACGGCACGTCGTCGCGGCCGGCGCGCCACGCCTCGTAGCGCGGACCGAACGGGGGCGTGCTCTCGGGGTCGTAGCCCACCAGCCGGTCCGCGACCCCGCCCTCGCCGGCCGGCCCGTGGCAGACGGCGCACTGCGCGGCGTAGACCGGGGCGCCGCTCTCGGCCGTCCCCGAGCCCTCGGGAAGGCCGGCGCCGTCCGGCATGACGTCGATGTCCCACGCGGCAATCTCGTCCGGCGCGGCGGGGCGGCCGAAGCCGAACCGCCCGTCCTGCGGCTGCGCGGCGCCGGCCGCCAGCGCAACCGCCGTCAGGATGGCCCGGAGGGACGCGGCGTGGGTCGCGTG
>JAJEFC010000008.1 GCA_022820675.1 Vicinamibacteria bacterium
CCAGCCCCGCGGCGCGCGACGCCTGCACGGCGGCAGCGCGCCCTGCCCAATCCGTGTCTCGAACCGCCGCGCCCCTCAACGCCCGCGCGCCCCCGCCGCCAGCCCCGCGGCGCGCGACTCCTGCACGGCGGCGGCGTGGACCTCCTTGACGGACACGCGGTGCTCGCGGGCCGCGCGGGCGCAGTCGTCGAACTCCGGGGCCACGTTGACCACCGAGGCGCCGCGCCGCGCCACCTTGCATCGTATCTCGCCGTAGCCCGTCGCCACCGGCACGATCTCGCGCGCCAGCACCTCCCGGGTCACCTCCCCGTAGCGGAGGCCGATGGTGCTCGTCTCCCGGAACAGGGCCGCGCAGACGGCTTCCCGGCGCCCCGGCGGCGCGAGGACGGTGACGTGCGTCCCCGGGCGGTTCTTCTTCATCTGCACCGGCGTGTAGAACACGTCGAGCGCCCCCGCGTCCTGCAGCCTCTCCATGAGCACGCCGAAGATCTGGGGATTCATGTCGTCGATCTCGCACTCCACGGAGACCACCCGCTCGCCGGAGACGCCGTCGTCCGCCTCCCCGACGAGGACCCGCAGCACGTTGGGATGCCCGCGGGGGTCGCGCGACCCCGCCCCGTAGCCGATGCGCTCGATGCGCATCGGCGGCAGCGGGCCGTACTCGCCCGCGAACTCCGACACCAGCAACGCGCCGGTCGGGGTCAGCAGCTCGCCTCCCGGCGGCCCCGCGTACACCGGCGCCCCCTTGATCAGCTCCGCCGTCGCCGGCGCCGGCACCGGCATCGTCCCGTGGGCGCAGGGTACGCTGCCGCTGCCGACGTTCACGGCCGAGGCGACGATGCGCTCCGCCCCGAACCACTCCAGCGCGAAGACCCCGCCGACCACGTCGACGATCGAGTCGAGCGCCCCCACCTCGTGCAGGTGCACCTTCTCCACCGGCATCCGGTGTATGGCCGCCTCGGTCTCGGCGAGGCGCCGGAACAGCCGGGCCGCCCGCGCCCGCGACGCATCGGCCAGCGCCGACCGCTCGACCAGCTTCAGGATGCCGGAGAGATGGCGGTGCGGATGGCCGCCGCCGTCAGGGGCCGTCTCCGTCACCGTGAACTTCGTGGCCGCCACCCCGGAGCGGGTCACCGGCTCGGCCGAGACGGCGCACTCGTCGCCGAGGGCCAGGCTCCCCAGGGCCTCCCGGAGGCGCTCGAAGGGCAGCCCCGCATCGAGCAGGGCGCCGATGAGCATGTCGCCCGACGCGCCGGAGAAACAGTCGAGGTAGAGAATCCTCCCCATGGGTTCCTGGAAGTCCCTCGCCGGCGCACTGCCGCCCGCGTCGCCGCCGCCATCGTCGCCGCCGGCTCCGCCCGGACCCGCCAAGCCCCCTGCGCGGTTCCGCCGCGCAGCCGCCCGGGACAGTGACGGGAACTACCTTGCCACCTGCCCGACGCAGGAGCTGCCGAAGACCGGCTGCATCCGGGGTGCAGTTGGCGACCTCATGTTCATCACTGTCCCTGCTGGCCCGTCACGTCCCATCGTTCGGACTCGGACATGGGTTTGCAGCGCGCCATCGTTGATGAATCACAGCGCCCCACGCCCGAACATCCAGTCGTGACAGAGCACTAGACTAGATCCGTCCCATCTCCTTGAAGCTGCAGTACTTGGCATCGGCCAGAATCACGTGGTCGACCACTTCGATCCCCATCACCAGGCCCGCCTCGACCAGCCGCGCGGTCAGGGCCACGTCGTCGCCGCTGGGCGTCGGGTCACCCGACGGGTGATTGTGGAACAGCACTATCGCCGCCGCCCCCCCGCTCGCCGCGGCCCGGAACACCTCTCGCGGATGAACGAGGCTGGCGTCGAGGGTCCCCGTCGACAGCAGCGCGGTCTTGAGGATGCGGTGCTTCGTGTCCAGCAGCACGATGCCGAACTGCTCGACGGGGCGGGCGCCGTAGCTCGGGAGCAGGAACGACGCGACCTCCCGTGGAGAACCCAGCCGCTCCCGGTGATCCGGCGGCCGCACCAGCGTGCGCCGGCCCAGCTCGACGGCGGCGAGCACTTGCGCCGCCTTCGCCGCCCCGAGTCCCTTCAGGCGACACAGATCGCCGAGGGACTGCCGCGTCAACCCGTGCACGCCCTGCACCGCGGCCAGGACCCGGTTCGAGACGTCGATTGCGTTCGCGTCGCGGAACCCGTGACCGAGGACGATCGCCAGCAACTCGTTGTCGCCCAGACCTGACGGCCCGAGACGCTCGAGCTTTTCGCGGGGTCGGTCGTGGAGAGCGAGTGCCTTCATCGTACCACACGGCGGGGCCGCAGGCCGGCCCGGTCGGTCGCCGGCTCCTCACGGCCGGCCGCCACCTCGAGTCGTCTGCAAGAACCGGGCACACATGTGGTGGGAAGCGAGGCTCCGCGCGGTTGCGGCAGGAATGCCGCAGGAATAGCGTCTCCATTCGAGGGTGATCGCCGGCGGCGTCCCGCCCCAACGGCGCCGACGTACGCGTACGATGCGCGCAGGCGCCCCGATTCGGATTGCGGGTGCTGCACTCAATCCCGCCTCCGGCCCCGTCCGCGGCACCCGACCGGCCGGGAAGCCCGCCCAGCTTCGCCGACGGCTCCGCTCGGCGTCCGACCGACCCTCCGGGAGTCGGCGCCGTTCCCCGACTCCCGGCCCGCCCGTCGCCACCGGCGGCCCCGCTCGGCGTCCGACCAACCCTCCGGGAGTCGGTGAGTCTCAGGGTGCGGGCTCCTCCCCGAGCCAGCGCCCGGTCATGACGATGTCCGCCCACCCCGCAAGCTGGATGCCCTCTTCCGTCCAGCGCACGCGCTGCACGCCGCCCGGCGAAACCACCTCGACCTCGCGTGACGCGCCGCCGAAGGCCGCGGCCGCCACCGCGCTCGCGCACGCACCGGTACCGGACGCGGCGGTCGGACCGACGCCGCGCTCCCAGATGAGTATCCGAATCCGGGACGCCGACTCCACGTCGACCAGCTCGACGTTGGTGCCGTCGGGGAACGCCGGATGGGTGGCGAGGGCGGCGCCGAGACGGTGGAGGCGGCGCTCGCTCACCTCTCCCCCGAGCACGATGCACTGGGGATTCCCGACCGACAGCTCGACGACCTCGACCTGCTCGCCGCCCGCTTCGACCTGCCGTCGACGGAGCCCGACCGGCGAGCCCATGAGGGCGTCGAACGTGGTGCGCCCGCCCGCCGACTCGACCCTCACCAGTGGTATCGGGCCGGCATCGGTCTCGATGACCGGGCGACCGAGGGAGGGCCGCTCGCGGACGACGATCGCGGCCAGGCAGCGTACCGCGTTGCCGGACACCTCCGCCCGCCCCCCGTCCGCGTTGTAGAGGACCATCCGGGCGCCGGTCGCGGTGGAGGCGTGGAGGACAAGCCCGTCCGCCCCCACGCCGGTGTGCCGGTCGCAGAGGCGGCGGGCCAGCGCGGCGCGCCCGGCCTCGACGGTCTGCTCGATGGGAACGAAGAGGAAGTCGTTGCCGTAGGCGTGGGCCTTGACGAGGTCGAGAGGCATCGCTGGCGGGGTCCGTCTCCGATCAGGGCGCCAATGGGCTCT
Organism: Vicinamibacteria bacterium; assembly: GCA_022820675.1. Classification (GTDB taxonomy): domain Bacteria; phylum Acidobacteriota; class Vicinamibacteria; order Vicinamibacterales; family UBA8438; genus JAJEEA01. Next base: position 3,572 of record JAJEFC010000008.1, read on the forward strand.
GGAAGACCCAGGTGAGGCCGACGGTCACGCCGACCTTGGGATCGAGGGCGGTGAGCCCCGTGAACAAGCCGCCGTCCAGCCGGACCGACCCGCGGGTATGGCGCAGCCCGAAGGTCATGCGGCCGCGGCTCTCCGTGCCGGGCGGCGGCGTCCCCCGCCGCGTGCTGATGCGCCCGTTGAGCTCGCCGACGATCTCCGAGGCGGCGGTTATCGCCCGGGCCAGCGAGACGCCGTAGGTCAGCACGTCGTTCTGGCGGTCGCCACGCGTCGGGTCCGACAGGATGCCCACGCCGATGTTGCCGACGAGGCGAATCGACTGCACGGTCTTGCCGACGAGCAGCGACTGGAAGAAGTCCATGGTGTCGAGACCGAGCCCCGTCTCGTTGCTGGCGTTCGGCAGCCGCGTCGCGAACCGCAGGCCCACGGCCGGCATCACCCCGCCTTCGTCGGCCAGCTTGACCTTGGCCCCGATCACGGCGTCCTCCCAGCCCCGCGTCGTGTCGCCGGGAACCTCGACCATGTGCGCCAGCGGGGCGTCGAACCGCTCGGAGATGACGAGGCGGCTGATGGACACCGCCTCGAGCTGGATCTCGGCCCGGGACCCCATGCCGAAGCTCAACCCGAGGCGCGGCCACCGCAGGAGCTGCCCCTGGAGCCCCGCTACGGGAAAGATGTGGTTCCAGGTGTTGTCGACGCCCGCCTCCAGAAGCACGAGGCCGTCCCCGACGGGCTCGGGGTCCTCGGTCAGCAGCGGCCGCTGCTGGGCCGCCCCCGCCCCCGCGACCAGGCAGAACCCAATCACCCACCCCGCCAGACGCGTCAACCTGCCGCTCATCCCTCTCCCCGTTCAGAATGCCTTCCCGGTGTCGAGGAGTATCGTCACCGGCCCGTCGTTGACGGAGTCGACCGCCATGTGCGCCTGAAACACCCCGGTCTCGACAGGGACCCCCCGATCGCGGAACCGCCGGACGAGCTCGTCGTACACGGGGCGCGCTTCTTCCGGACGCGCGGCCGCGTCGAACGAGGGACGCCGCCCCCGACGACAGTCTCCGTAGAGCGTGAACTGGGAAACGAGCAGGATGCCCCCGCCGACCTCGCGCACGGAACGGTTCATGCGCCCGTCGTCGTCCGGAAAGACGCGCAGCCCGACGACCTTGTCGACCAGATACGACACGGCGTCGCGCCCGTCGTCGCGTGCAATCCCCACCAACACCAGCAGCCCGTGCCGAATGCTGCCCACCGTCCTCTCGTCGACGACGACCCGGGCCGAGGTCACCCGCTGAACGACCGCTCGCATCGGTTTCCTGAAGCCCGCGCGCTCCCGGAGCCCGCGCGGATCGGCGCCCGCGGGACGCCCGAGCGGGAAACGCGGCGCGCACGCATCGCGGCGCGTTCAGACGACCGCCGCCTCGCCGGACGGGGACGGCGCCGCCGGAAGGGATGCGGCCACGCCCGCCCGGAGCTCCGCCACCGGGTTCAGGCGCCGATCGAGCAGGTGGCGCCCCGCGACGTTGCCGAGCGCCTTCAGCATCGACTGCTTCACGCCCGGATGCTCCCGTTCGAGGTCGAGCAGAAGCCGCTTGACGCGCTGCCGCTGCAGCCCCAGATCGCCGCAGACCGGGCAGCAGCAGCCGATCACGGGCAGGCCCGCCTCCCGAGTGTAGTCCCGCGCCTCCTCCTCGCTGACGTAGACCAGGGGGCGAACCACGACGTGGCGTCGATCGTCGGACACCAGCCGGGCCGGCATCGCCTTCAGGGCCCCGGCGAAGAACAGGTTCAGCAGCAGGGTCTCGATGAAGTCGTCGGCGTGATGCCCGAGGGCGATCTTGGTCGCTCCCACCTCGCCGGCGATCCGGTACAGGACGCCGCGCCGGAGGCGGGCGCAGAGCGAGCAGGGGGTCGCCCGCTCGTCGAGCTTGTCGTCGATGATCGCGCCGATCGTGGTGTGCTCGATCCGCAGCTCCCAGCCCCGCTCCGCGCAGGCCCGCTCTATCTCGTCGTGCCGGTAGTCGCGGTAGCCGGAGTGGACGTTCACCGCCACCAGGGTGAAGTCGACCGGCGCCCGACGCCTGAGCGCGTCCAGCAGTTGCATCAGGGCCCAACTGTCCTTGCCGCCGGACAGGCCGACCATGACCCGATCGCCGTCCTCGATGAGCTCGAAGTCGACGATGGCCCTGGTCACCTTGCGGGCCAGCTTCTTCTCGAGGGCGCTCTCGTAGGCCATGACTGCGCTGTCGGGATGTCGTGCCGCGGACCGGTCCGCCGGGCGGTGAGGCGCGAGCCCGCGAACGCGCTCGCCGGGCCGCGACGCTCCTAGCTCATGATACGACGAAAGCGGCGGGGGCGAAGCATGGCGAAGCAGTCCACGCCGTTCTGCGCCCGGGCGCCGCATCAGTCGAGGAACGCCTGAGACCAGCGCTCGAGCACCATCAGGCCGAACAGGAGACGGGCATGGTCGCGGCGGCCCGCGAGATGCTCGTCGATCCGGCGGGTGACCTCGCCGGGCTCGAACCAGCCCCGCCGCCGCACCTGGTCGGGCCCCAGGAGGTCCTGCATCGTCGGGGCCCACTGCTGCCGCAGCCAGGTCCGCGTGGGCATGAAGAACCCCGCCGTCGGCCGCCGCAGCGTCGACTCCGGCAGGAGCGGGCGCAGCGCGAGCTTGAGGACGTGCTGGCGGTCGCCGTTCCGGATCTTCAGGGAGCCGGGCATCGAGAACGCCAGCTCCATGACGTCGACGTCGAGGAAGGGCGCCCGCGTCTCCAGGGAAGTCGCCATGCTCAGCCGGTCGACGGCCGCGAGCAGGTCGTCGCTCAGGAACACCATGAGGTCCGCGTACAACTGCCGGTTGAGGAGGTCGTCGGTGTGCGCGCCCTGCAGATGGCGGCGAATCGGCGCGTACACGTCGCTGTCGACGAGGGCCCGGCGCAGGGCCGGCGTGTAGATGCGCCGCTTCTCGGGAACGTCGAGGACCGTCATCCACCGGTAGTGCGCGATGTTCTCGGGGCCCGTCGCCAGCCCCCGGGCGAAGCGGCGCAGCCGGTTGATGACCCCCCGCTTCTTCTCGCTGTGCGGCAGCAGGGCGGTCGCCGCCGAGAGCAGCCGCAACGCCGCGTCGGGCGCCAGCTTCGAGACGCGCCGCGCCAGCGCCTCGGTCCGGTAGGTCCGGTAGCCGCCGAAGAGCGCGGCCCCCCCGCTGCCGGACAGGGCCGTGGTCACGTGCTGGCGGGCGATCTGGGACACCAGGAAGATCGGGAACGACGAGGCGTCGGCGAACGGCTGATCGAAATGGGCCGCCACGCGCTCGAACAGCGTGGGGAGGTCGGGGTCGACCACCGCCTCCCGGTGGTCGGTCCCGAAGTGGGACGCCACCGCCCGGCCCTGGGGCAGCTCGTCGTAGCCGGCGGCGTCGAAGCCCAGGCTGAAGGTGGCGACCGGCTGCTCGGCCGCCGTCGCCATCAGGCCGACGACGGCGCTCGAATCGACGTCTCCCCCCATGAACGCGCCGAGGGGCACGTCCGACATCATCTGGGCGGCGACCGCCCGCGACAGCGACTCGCGGAGCGCCGACGCCGCCTCGTCGTCGCTCCAGCTCCGGACCGGCACCGAGGCCGGGTCCCAGTACCGCTCGATCTTCACGGAGCCGCGCTCGTAGAGCAGGTAGTGGGCCGGGGGCAGGCTGCGGACGTCGGCGAAGATGGTCCGGGGGTTCAGCACGTACCCGTAGGTCAGGAACTGATCCAGCGCCTCGAAGTCCATCTCCCGGGACGCTTCCGGCCGCAGGAGCAGGGCCTTCATCTCGGAGCCGAACAGGAGCCGTTGCGGGGTCTGCGCGTAGAAGAGAGGCTTCTCGCCGGCCCGATCGCGGCCGGCGAAGAAGCGGCGGTTGTTGGCGTCCCACAACGCGAAGGCGAACATGCCGCGCAGGCGGGTCACCACGTCGACGCCGAACGCCTCGTAGCCGTGCAGGATGACCTCGACGTCGGACCGGCTCCGGAACCGGTGGCCCCTCCCGACGAGCTCCCGGCGCAGCTCGGCGTGGTTGTAGATCTCCCCGTTCGCCACGAGATGCGTCGACCCGTCCTCGCTCGAGAATGGCTGCTGCCCGTTGCGGAGGTCGATGATCGGCAGCCGCCGCATGCCGAGGCCCACGCCCGGCCGGACGAGCTGGCCGTGCTGGTCGGGCCCCCGATGGCGCAGGGTCTCGACCATGCGATTGACCTGGGTCGGATCCACCGGGCGGTCCGGGTCACGTTCGACGATGCCGGCGATACCGGACATGGGCAGGCTGGAGAAAGGGCGAAGCCGCCGGCCGGACCGGCGCCGGCCGTGCGCGGACGCGACGATGGTACAATGGTCGCCGCCTGTAATCACCAGTTTCTTGTGCGAAGTGCGGTGGCTCGCTACGCTTCCCCGGTTCATTTCTTCCCGCGCAGCATCGCCGGTCGGTAGGGTCGGGTTTTCGCGAACGGAGAGGTCGACCCCTTTCGGCGGCCCGGCCGGCCGGAAGCAGGATCCGGAGCCCGTGGTGAACGACGCAGCCCGGCGGGAAGCGCCACCGCTCGAGTGCAGCGGGGACTCTCGCCGCGTGCTCCCGACCATGACCCGATCCGTCTCCCGCCTGGCCGCCGGCGCGGCGGCCGCGACGCTCCTCGTCGCGTGCGGCGGCCCCGACGCCGGCCCGGTGCTGGCGCCCTTCCGCGCCGAGCTGGACCGCGTCGCGCGCGAGGCGGAGGCCGAGCAGCGCATCGCCGTCAGCGGTCTGGACGACTGGCTCTTCCTCTCCCCCGAGCTGCGGCAGGTCGGCCGGGACGGTTTCCGCGCACCCGGGGCAGGCGGCCCGCCGACGCCGCCGACCGCGCCCGAGACCGGCCCCGTCGCGACGATCCTCGACTTGCACGGCCAGCTCGCGGCGCGGGAGGTCGAGCTGCTCCTGGTGCCGGTACCGCCGAAGGCCGTCATCTTTCCCGAGAAGGTGTCCGGCGCGGTCGCGATTCCGATTCCCGTTCCCCGTCTCGACCCCGCCCTCGAGCGGCTCTACGACCGGCTCCGCGCCGGCGGCGTCGACGTCCTCGATCTGACCGACCACTTCATTCGCGAGCGCTTCCACCCGGAGGGCCCGCTGTACTGCCGCACCGACAGCCACTGGTCGGGCAGCGGTTGCACGACCGCCGCCGCCGCCATCGCCGACGACGTCCGGACCCGGCCGTGGTACGCCGAGCTCGACACGGAGTCGTTCGGGGCGAGCTGGTACAGCACCAGCATCAGCGGCGACCTCGCCGGCCCCGGAGGCGTCCCCGCGGGCCGCGAGGAGCTGCGCCTGCGGGGCGTGATTCGCGTAGCCGGCGGCGACCGGACGGCCGTCGCGCCCGATCGCGAGAGCCCCATCCTGCTGCTCGGCGACAGTCACGCGCTGGTGTTCCATGCCGGCGGCGACCTGCACGCCGCCGGGGCGGGGCTGCCCGATCAGCTCGCCTTCGAGCTCGGCCTCCCCGTCGATCTCGCGGCGACGCCGGACCCCTCCCCCATGGCCGCCCTCGACGCGCTCGTCGAGCGGGTTCGCGCCGACCCGGGCTACTGGGGCCGGAAGCGGCTGGTCATCTGGTGCTTCGCGGCGCGCGCGTTCGGCGCGCGCGACGACTGGCGTTCGGCATCCATCGCACCGTGACCGAAGTCCCTCTCGTGGACCTGCGCGCGCAGTACTCGTCGATCCGGCACGAGATCGACGAGGCGGTGGCGCGCGTGCTCGACAGCGGGCAGTTCGTGCTCGGGTCGGAGGTCGCGGCCTTCGAGCGCGAGTTCGCCGCCTTCTGCGGCGCCGGCCACGGCATCGCCGTCAACTCCGGCACCAGCGCCCTCCACCTCGCCCTCCTCGCGGCCGGCGCGGGACCCGGCGACGAGGTGATCACGGTCCCGTTCACCTTCATCGCCACCGTCGCGGCCATCCGGTACACCGGCGCCACCCCGGTGTTCGTCGACGTCGACCCGCGGACCCGCACCATGGACGCGGCCCGGGTCGAGGAGGCGATGACCGAGCGCACCAAGGCGGTGATTCCGGTGCATCTCTTCGGCCATCCCGCCGACCTCGATCCGCTGCTCGCCCTCGCCCGCCGGCGCGGCGTGACGGTGATCGAGGATGCGGCGCAGGCGCACGGGGCCGAGTACCGTGGCCGCCGGGTCGGCGGCCTCGGCGACCTGGGCTGCTTCAGCTTCTACCCCAACAAGAACCTCGGGGCGTACGGCGAGGGCGGCATGGTGGTCACCAGCGACGAGGCGCACGCCCGCGCCGTTCGCGCGCTGCGGAGCTGGGGCGGCGACGACCGTCACTCGCCGCCGCCAGCGGGCTTCAACTACCGGATGGAAGCCCTGCAGGGCGCCATTCTACGGGTCAAGCTCCGTCACCTCCCCGCGTGGACGGCCGCCCGCCGCGGCATCGCCGCCGCCTACGACCGCGCCCTGGCCCCGACCGGGGTCATCGTGCCCGCGGCCGGCCCGGACGTCCGGCCGGTCTACCACTGCTACGCGGTGGAGACGCCGCGCCGCGACGCACTGCGCCGGGCGCTCGACGCGGAGGGCATCGGGACCGGGCTGCACTACCCGGTGCCGTTGCACCTGCAGGCGTGCTGCGCCGATCTGGGGGGCCGGGCCGGCGACCATCCCCACGCCGAGGCGGCCGCCGCCCGCACACTGGGCCTGCCCATCTACCCCGAGCTGCCGAAGGACGTGCCGGCGCGGGTGGCGGAGATTGCCGGGCGGGTCTGCCGGGAGTGACCCTCGGGGCACGGTCGAACGCCCGGGGTGTCAGCCGAGGAACCGAAGCGCGGCTATCGGAATCGCGGTCCGGATGCCGCGACCGACAGAACGACCGCGGCCTGGGCGGGCCGCGTTCCCTCACGACCTCGGCTCGGACGGTTCGTAGTAGCGACGGTAGTCCTGACCGACGCCCCGCCGGAACAGCCAGCCGCCGAGCGGGCCCAGCCACCGCAACACGTGGTGCATGTGCCGCAGATCGGTCAGCTCGATGAGGTTGCCGTCGGGGTCGCGGGCGAAGAACAGGGTGTGGCCGTGGGGTGACCGCTCGGGCCGGCTGACGATCTCCACGCCCTTGTCCGCCAGGTAGTCGTGCCAGCGCGAAGTGTCCCGCACGTTGAAGCAGACATGGGTCAACCCGACCCGGTTCCAGGCCACCTCGGCCGCCGGCCGGTCCGGCCGGAACTCGAAGATCTCGATCACCGCCCCCCCCGGCACCCGGATCCAGCCGATCTTGCAGGTCGGCTCGGGGGCGTCGACCCCGAAGAAGCCCCGTATCCGCTCCGTCGGGGCGTCGGAAACCCCGACCAGGGGACACCCGAAGACGTCCCAGTAGAACCGGACCGCCCGGTTGAAGTCGGCCACCGTGATGCCCGTGTGGCTGAATGAACGTACGCGCACGATGGTGTCCCTCCTGCTCTGCCCGGTCACGCGCCGGTCCGGGGAAACGGGTCCTGCGCTCCAGCGCAGCGCAGCTCCGTCTCCCTGATGTGGTCGGCCACCCGGAGGGCCTGCGCGACGATGGTCAAGCCCGGGTTCACGGCCGACGAGGACGGAAAGAACGAGGCGTCGACGACGAAGAGGTTCTCCACGTCGTGCGACCGGCACCAGGGATCGAGCACCGAGCGGCGCGGATCCGTCCCGAAGCACAGCGTCCCGCACTGGTGGGTCGTATTGTGGATCGACCGCGGATGGGCGTAGACGATCCCGAGCCCGAGCCGGCGCAGCATCCGCCGGACCTCGCGGACGAGCCGGTCGTGGGCCCGCACGTTGTTCGGCCCGTAGGACAGCCGGACGCGCCCGCCGGCATCGACCGTCACCCGGTTGTCGGGCCGCGGCAGGTCTTCCGTCATCGCGAGCCAGTCGAGGCCCCGCGCCACCCAGAAGTCGAAGAACCCCAGCGGCATCCACGGCACCGCGGTCCGGGCCATGACCCCGTGGGTCCTCCCCTGCGTCTGGATCTGCCCCAGCGGGTGGCCGCCGTCCGGACCCCGGAGATAGAAGTCGTTGATCGCCACCGTCTTCTGGAACACGGTGCGGTTGCGGCGGAACGGGTGGAACCCCGCCATCATCGTCGCGAGGTGCGCCATGTAGCGCCGCCCCGCCAGCCCCGAGGAGTTCGCGAGGCCGTCCGGGTGCCGGTCGTTCGCCGACTGCAGCAGCAGCGCCGCCGAGTTCACCGCCCCGCACGACAGCACCACGAGCGACGCCTCGACCCGACGCCGCTCTCCCCCATGGTCGACCTCCACCGCCTCGACCCGCCGGCCGGCCGGGTCCGTCAGCAGGCGCCGGGCCCGCGCATCCGTCCACAGGGTGACGTTGCCGCGCGCGGCGGCGGGGCGGACGCAGCAGACGTCGGCGTCGCTCTTCGCATCGCGGTGGCACGGGAACGAGTTGCACGTATCGCACAGGATGCAGCGTCCCGGCTCGCCCGGCCCCCGAAGCCCCAGCGGCAGGGGCGAGGGATGCAGCCCCTGCTCGCGGATCCGCGCCACGTACCGCGCCACCTGCTCCGCGTGGGGAACCGCGGGGTACGGGAACGGGGCCCTCGGCGCCTCCGTGGGGTCCTCGCCCGCGGTCCCGTGCACCTCGTACAGGCGTTCGGCCCGGTCGTAGTACGGCTCCAGCGTGTCGTAGTCGATGGGCCAGGCCGGCGACACGCCGTCGACGTGCTCCAGCTCGCCGAAGTCCTCGCGGCGCATCCGGAAGAGGACGCTGCCCCAGAACTTGGTGTTGCCGCCGACGCAGTAGTGCATGTACGGACGGAAGGACCTGCCGCCGCCGTCCACCCAGCGCTCCGACGTCTGGTAGCGCCGGCGCCCCCAGACCGCGGCGGGGTCCCGGTTCTCGGGCTCGCGCGGCACGAATCGGCCCCGTTCGACCAGCAGGATGCGGGCCGGAGCGTCGGCCAGCGCCCGGGCCAGGGTGCCTCCCCCGGCGCCCGTCCCGATGATGACGACGTCGTAACCCTCGCTCGGCATCGAAGCTCCGAACCCGGCGTTCGGCGGGCCGCAGTGACCCGCTGCGGTCCCGGTCCGCGTTCCCGGCCGGCCCGACCGGGTCTGCCGCCATGGGCGTCGGAGCTCCGGCCCCGAGATCGCCGCTTGGCCCCCGGTTCCGCGGTCAGGCCCCGGGCGTCGTCGCCGCGGGCGCCGTGGCCGCGGCGGCCGCTTGGATCTGGTCCATGATCCGCTGGTCGTCCATCGCGGTCTCCAGGCTCATCTCCGGCGGCCGTCCGGATCGAACGGCGCCCGCGAAGTCGCGGTACATCGCCTGGTAGCCGCGGATGTCCCGAAACCCGGGGAACAGGAGCCGCGGGAGGCCGCGGCCCCGCACCAGCACGAAGCCCCCGTTGGATTCGAACGTGACGACGCCGTCCCGCCCGTACAGCTTCGACAGCCGGACCCCGCGCAGCAACGAGGGCACCTCGCGCGAGTAGAACAGGGCCCCGGCGGCGCCGTTCGCGTACCGAAACGCGGCCAGCAGGCTCTTCGAGCGGCGGTCCGGACCCCGCCCCGAAGGCGGCGGGGCGAACCCCGTCGCGGTGGCAATCGTCATGCCGAGGCTGTTGGCGAGGTGCAGCCAGTGGATGCCTTCCTCGAAGAAGGCGTCGCCGCCCGCCATCCCCTCGTCGTTCCGCCAGTCGTCGGCCGCCTTCAGCCGCTTGACCACCGTCGTGAAGTGGGCGAGCACCAGATCGCCGATGACGCCGCGGGCGAGGAGACGCCGCAGACAGACGGCCAGCGGCTTGTAGTGGTCGTTCTCGCCGACGAGGACCACGCGGCCGGCGCGGTCGCGCGCTTCCCGCACCCGCCGGTAGTCCTCCATGCGGAGGAAGGCCGGCTTCTCGACGAGCACGTGCTTGCCGGCCGACAGCGCCTGCAGCGCGAGCTCCAGATGGAACCGCGGCGGCACCGCGACCACCACCGCGTCCACGCCCGGATCCTCGATCGCGGCCCTGTAGCCGTCGTAGCTGCCGGCCCCGCGGTACCGGCGCCGGTACGCCTCGGCCTTCGTCCGATCGCGGCTCGCGTAGCTGCAGGCGAAGGTCCCCCGCAACCGCTTCAGGTGGCGGCTGTGCACCCCGGTGATGAACCCGCATCCGAGAAACGCGAGATGCACCTGCACGTCCTGCCGTCCTGGCCCGCCCATCGTCGCCTCGGCTCCGCCTGGCGCCCATCCCCTGCGGCCTCGGCCCGGCCCCGTCAGGGTCGTCCCGTGGCCTCGCCGTCCTGCCGAGCGGCCGCCCCGACCGAGCCCCGCCGGGGTCCCGCACCGGTCGCGCGGTGCCGACTTCAGGTCATTCGCGGGGCGCCGGCGCCGGCGCTGGCGCCGGTTCGCCGGCCGGCGTCTCGATCACCTCGCGAATGTGATAGGTCGGCTTGTCCTGCGACTCGTGGTACGTGCGGACCTGCAGCTCGGCCAGGAGCCCGAGGGTCACGAGCTGCACCCCCGTGAACAGCAGCAGAATGCCGAACAGCAGCAGGGGCCGCCCTCCGATGTCCTGCCCCCCGAACAGCCGTATGTACGCCAGCCACGCGGTGATCGCCCCCCCCGCCGCCCCCATCGCCAGGCCGACGAGCCCGAAGATCTGCAGCGGCCGCGTCGAGTAGCTCAGCAGGAACTTCACCGTGACGAGGTCCAGGATCACGTGCGGCGTCCGCGACAGGCCGTACTTCGACCGGCCGTGCCGGCGAGGCCGGTGGTTGACGACGACCTCGGCGATGCGCACCCCCTGCTCGCTCGCGATGGCGGGGATGAAGCGGTGCATCTCGCCGTAGAGGCGCAGCGACTTGACCACCCCGGCCTGGAACACCTTGAGCGAGCAGCCGTAGTCGTGCAGCCGCACGCCGGTGACGCGGGAGATGAGCCGGTTGGCGACGAAGGAGACGAGCCGGCGCGAGAGCCAGGGGTCGCGGCGCGCCTTGCGCCACCCGCAGACGATGTCGAACCCTTCGCCCAGCTTGTCGACCATCCGCGGAATCTCGCGCAGGTCGTTCTGCAGGTCGCCGTCCGCGGTGGCGATCAGGCGTCCCCGGGCGGCCGCGAACCCCGCCGAGAACGCCGCCGTCTGCCCGAAGTTGCGGCGCAGGCGGACCACCCGCAGCCGGGGGTCCGACGCCTGCAGCCGGGCGAGCCGCTCGAAGGTGCCGTCGGTGCTGCCGTCGTCGACGAAGACCATCTCGTAGGGCCGCCCCCAGGCGTCCAGGGTCTCCGTCAGCTCCCGGTAGAGTGCGTCGACGTTCGGGGCCTCGTCCAGGAGGGGAATGACGACCGACAGCTCCGGCAGCCCGTGGTGAGAGTCGCTGCATCCGAGCGGCGAGGCATCGCGCCTGACTGCGTCGTTCGTCGGTGGCATGTGCGCGCCATGCGCCCCTCCTCGCGCCTCGTCGGGCACGGGCGTTCTTCAGCCCGCCGGCGCCCTCTGCGTCCGCCGGCGCCCGCCGGGCGCGGAGCAACGTGGAGCTCCACCGCGGGCTGCGGACTCATCGCGCGTGCGGCTGGAGGAAGCGACTCGGCGGGATTATAGCCGGATGCGGGCTCCCGACCCCCGGGCCGTCGTCCGGGCGGTATGCCCGCCGACGGGCTGCCGAGGGCCGTTCGGGCGCGCGGACCGTCGACCGGCGGCCCCGAACCGGGCTCCGAGGGCCCGCCCGGCGCCGCCGCCCGACCGTCAGAACCCCACGTTGAACGTGAACGAGGTGGTCATACCCCCCAGGTCGATCCGCTCGGCGAGGAAGCCCTGGTCGATGCCGACCACGCCCTGGGCGTCCTGGTAGCGGAACTCGATCCCCGCCGCGTAGCGATGTCCCCCGAACCGCAGCCCCGCGAGGTAGACGCGACCGACGGCGCTGCCGTTCGCCGTGTACTGGCCCCAGAAAATGGGCGCGTCCTCGTACCCGAAGTCGATGAACTCGCCGACCTCGCTGTAGCGCCAGTTGAAGAGGCCCACCCCCGCGCCCGCGTAGGGCTGCACCACCGCCCGCCGCCCGAAGGGAAAGAAGCGGGCGGTTGCGGTGATCGGCGCCACCTGCAGGGTGAAGTCCTGCTCGATCTCGGTCCCGTCGAAGTCGACGAACTGGTCGTAGACGCTGAACGCCGTCCGCCGGTACCAACCGGCCCCTACCCCCACCTCCAGGTAGTCTCCGACTCCGAGAAGCCACTCGGCGCCGACGCTGGCGCCGTTCAGGTCGTCCGGGAAGAAGTAGAACTCCTGCAGGTTCGCGAGCAGCACGTCGTCGGCGATGCGCGTGTCCACCCCCCGAACCGTGAAGCGCCCGAGGCTCAGGCTCAGCCAACTGTCCTGCGCCAGCAGCGGCGCGGGCCACGAGACCGCCAGCAGCACCGCCAGCGCCGTTCTCCGCATCGACCTCATCGACATCCCATCCTCCTCACGGGCCGCCGGCCGTGCCCGAGCCGTCGCGTCGTGGCCGGGTTCGGTGACCCGCTACGGTGCAAAGCAACACTCATGCCAGGACCGGAGTTTCCGACAACCTGCTTTCTTGCAGCAACTTGAACGGCTCTCGCCGGAAAGCCGGTGTCCACTCCAGATGACGCCGCGCAAGCTCCCCCCACACCCTGCCTGCCCGCGCACATCCCCGCTCGGGCAGGCCGGGCGAAGACGCGCGGCTGCGGGCGATTCCGGCGTCGAGGCTGGAAGGCTGCACGGAGCACCGGGCAACCGCTCCCGGCCCGGCGTGGTATCGTTGAATGGTGGAGTGGAGCTACGCGGACATCATGTCCACGGTGGGGGCCCTGAGCGCCTTGGTCGCGGCGATTGGGGTCATGCTCACCAGCCGCAAGGTCGATGTCCTGACCGGACGCGTCGACGAGCACGGCCGCATGCTTCAAGCCATCGTCACCGCGATGGTGAGAGCCCCCGAACCCGTTCCGGGTCCTGCCGCGCCCCCGCTCACGGCGGCGACCCCCCCGCCCCCGGGCCGACCACACGGCTAGTACCCCGACTTCGCCGGGACCACGTCGAGGGTGTAGTCGAGCATCCGCTCGCCGTCGAAGATCCAGCGGCCGGCGAACCGCCGGCCCGCGACGATCAGCGGCAGCCAGTGACGGTCGTCCTCCCACATCTCGTCGAAGGGAATCGCGTCGACGTCGAACCAGAGGGGCGCCGCCTCGTCGGTCTCCACCGGCTCGCCGTCGACGTCCGCCGCGCGGTACACGCGGACGAACGTCGAGTAGCCGTCGACGAACTGGAAGCAGTGCTGACCGAGCCGGACGAGGCCGAGCGGGGTCACCCCGAGCTCCTCGCGCATCTCGCGGACGGCGCAGTCGTCGAAGGATTCGCCCGGCTCGCGCCGGCCGCCGGGGCCGTTGATCTTGCCGGCCCCGAGCCCGCGCTTCTTGCGGATCAGCAGGATGCGCCGGTCCTGGACGACGAAGACGAGCGTCGCGGGGTCGACGGCCCGCCACGACGTCCAGTCGATCTCCCGCACGCGGCGCGCCGTCATCCCGCGAGCTCCCCGCCGCCGTCCGGGGCCCCTGACGACCAGCCCGCCCGTCGTCGCCTACGGCTCCGCTCGGCGCCCAACCGACCCTCCCGGAGTCCGCCCCGTTCCACGGCGCAGACTCCTGTCCGCGATGATCCGGAGCATCTCGTCGTGAATCCGCCCGTTCGAGGCGACGATCTCGTCGCCGTGGGTGTCGAACGCGCCGCCGTCGAACCGAGACAGCCGCCCCCCCGCCTCCTCGACCACGAGGCTGGCCGCCGACATGTCCCAGGGGTGCAGGCGCTGCTCCCAGAAGCCGTCGAACCGCCCCGCCGCCAGGTAGCACAGGTCGAGGGCGGCGGAGCCGAGCCGCCGCACCGCGCGCGCCCGCGCGACGAAGGCGCCGAAGAGCCCGACCAGATCGTCCACGTTGGCGTGCACGTCGTAGGGAAAACCGGTGCAGAGCATCGCGTCGAGCACCGATCCGGTGTCGGACACCCGCAGGGGGGCGTCGTTCAACCGGGCCCCGGCGCCCCGTCGGGCGGTGAACAGCTCCCGCCGCGTGGGGTCGTAGACGGCCGCCACGACCGGCCGCCGGTCCACTTCCAGCGCCAGGCAGGAGCAGAAGATGGGCAGGCCGTGCGCGAAGTTGACGGTGCCGTCGAGCGGGTCGAAGACCCACTGGTGGCGGGCCGACGCCCGCCCGGGGTCGTTCCCGAGCTCCTCCGCCAGCACCTCGTGTTCCGGAAAGCGCTCGGCGATGACGGCGCGGCCCATCCGCTCGACCTCGACGTCGATGGCGGTGACGAGGTCGATCGCGCCCTTCTTGCGGACGTGGAGATTGCCGCCGAGGCGGTCGAGCTGGATCTCGCCGGCGCGCCGCACGATCTCGACGGCGGTGGCCAGCCACGTGGAAGGGTGCGCCATGTCGTCAGGCAGAAGGCGGTTCGTGGGGTGCGGCGCGTCGAGCGCCGCCTCGGGGCCGCGGTCCGGGGACGGGCAACCAGTGTGCAGTCCCCGAAATGCGTATCACGACGGATGTCACCCGTGCCGATGCCGACGCCGGACTGAGACACGGTGTTTCCCGGACGACGCGCGTAGACGACGGGAACCGCATGAGCTTGCGTGAGCGCAGAATCATGTTGCGAATCTGCGAGACGCCACACCAGGGTCGCTAGGGAGCCGATTCCCGGGAGACCGCCAGGGTCTTCACCATCACCACCTCCATGCCCCCCTCCGGCGCCCGCCGGATGCGCACGTCGTCCATGAGGCTGCGCATGAAGAAGACGCCCCGGCCGCTCGACTTCAGCAGGTTCTCGGGGGCGAGGGGATCGGCGATCTCGACCGGATCGAAGCCGTCGCCCTGATCGACGACCCTGACCGTGAGGCGCTTCGGCTCCGCCGGCGGCGCCAGCCCGAACTCGACGGTGACGAGCTTGTCCTCGATGTCCTGGTTCCCGTGCTTGATGGCGTTGATCACGGACTCGCGGACGGCCACCCCGATCCAGTGAATCGAATCGCCGTCGAAGCCGACGATCTTCCCCAGCTCGTCGCTGACGACCTGGACGAAGTCCACCATGTCGAAGTGACTGCGGAACGTCAGACGAACGACGGGGTCGCTGGTCATGCGGCTGTGTCCCGGTCGGGATGAACGGTTCCCCCCGGCTCTCGCCGCGCGCGCCCGGGAGGCCGGGCCCCCATGGTCCGCGGCAGGAGACGCGCCGCCCCGGCCGCGCTCCCGGCATCGGGCGCGACGACGCAGACGAAGGCCACCATGTCGAAGTGACTGCGGAACGTCAGACGAACGACGGGGTCGCTGATCATGCGGCTGTGTCCCGGTCGGGATGAACGGTTCCCCCCGGCTCTCGCCGCGCGCGCCCGGGACGCCGAACCCCCATGGTCCGCGGCCGGAGACGCGCCGCCCCGGCCGCGCTCCCGGCATCGGGTGCGGCGACGCAAGTGCGTAACATACTGTCGCTCCCGGCCCGGCGCAAGACCGGGCGTGCGGCGAACCTCCCGGCGCACCCCGATCGCGCCCCTGATATAGTGCTGGCGATGTCGTCCGTCGTCGTGCAACCCGCCGCCCGTGTCCGTGGCCGCGTCCCGGTACCCGGCGACAAGTCCATCTCGCACCGCTACGCGCTGCTCGCCGCGCTGGCGCAGGGCCGGTCGACCATCGACGGCTACGCGCCGGGCGCAGACTGCGCCTCCACCCTGGCGTGCCTCCGCGCGCTCGGGGTCCGCGTGGAGGGACCCCGGCCGGCCGGCGGGGCGGGCGGGCGGCCGGTCGTGACCGTCGACGGCCGCGGCGTCGGCGGATTCGGAGCGCCGGCGGGACCCCTGGATGCCGGCAACTCCGGCACGACCCTCAGGCTGCTGTCCGGCGCGCTCGCCGGCCATCGGTTCACCAGCGTCATCACCGGGGACCGCTCGCTCCGCCGCCGGCCGATGCGCCGGATCATCGAGCCCCTCTCGCGGATGGGGGCGCGGGTGACGGGAGACGGGGACCGCCCGCCCCTCACCATCGCCGGCTCGCGGCTCGAGGGCATCGACTACACGCCGCCGGTCCCGAGCGCCCAGGTCAAGAGCGCGGTGCTCCTGGCCGGGCTCCACGCGTCGGGCGAGACCACGGTGAGAGAGAGCGCCGCCACCCGGAACCATACGGAGCTGGCCCTCCCCATGTTCGGCGCCGAGCTGCGCGAGGTCGACGGCGGCGTCACCCTGCGGGGCGGGCAGCGCCTGCGCGCGGCCGGGCTGACCGTGCCCGGCGACCTGTCGTCCGCCGCGTTCTGGGCGACCGCCGCCGCCGCCCTTCCCGGCTCGGACGTCACCCTCGAGGACGTGGGGCTCAATCCCACCCGCACGGGCATACTCGCCTGGCTCCAACGGGCGGGGGCGGTCGTGGACCTGCTGGAGGTCATCGAGGGCGCCGGCGAGCGGCGGGGCTCCATCCGGGTCCGCCACGGCGGCAACCGCGCGCTCACGGTGGGACCCGCGGACGTGCCGGGGCTCATCGACGAGCTGCCGGTGCTGGCCGCGCTGGCCACGCATGGCGGCGAGCTGCACGTGACCGGCGCCGGCGAGCTGCGGCACAAGGAGAGCGACCGCATCAGCGCGCTGGCCGACGGGCTGCGCGCGCTGGGAGGACACGTCGAGGAGACGGCGGACGGCTTCCACGTCGCCGGCGCCCCGCCGCTCCGGGGCGGCGAGGCCGACGCGGCCGGCGACCACCGGCTCGCGATGGCGTTCGCCGTCGCCGCCCTCGGCGCCCGGCAGCCGAGCCGAATCCGCAACGCCGAGGCCGTCGACGTGTCCTACCCCGGCTTCTTCGACGTGTTGGCATCCCTCTGCGTCACCAGGCAGGAGTCCGTCCCGTAAACAGCGCGGACTCCTGTAGGATTGGCTGGGTGCCGGGCGGAGTCGCCACGCCGACGATTGCAGGGCGAGGAGTCCGCCCCAGGAGACGGCGCGGACTGCAGGATTGGCTGGGCGCGACCCGGAGCCGCCAGGCGACGATGGCGGGCGAGGAGTCCGCGCCGTGAACGGCACCGACTCCTGCGGGACCGGCTGGGCGCCGAGCGGAGCCGCCAGGCGACGATTGGAGGGCGAGCCGCCCCCGGTTCCGGCCCGGACGCGGCGTCTGCCGATGCGCACTGACAAGATCTACCTGGTGGGGTTCATGGGCGCGGGCAAGAGCAGCGTGGCCGGCGCCCTCGGCGGGAGGCTGGGTTGGCGCGTCGAGGACATCGACGACCTCGTCGAGCGGCGCGAGCGCATGACCGTGGCCGACATCTTCTCGCGACGCGGAGAGGCCTACTTCCGCCGCGTGGAACGGTCGGTGCTGGCCGCCCAGGTCCCGGTGCGGCACGCGGTGGTCGCGACCGGCGGGGGCACCTACGCGGACCCCGCCAACCGTTCCCTGATCGACCGCGACGGCGTCTCGATCTGGCTTGATGTATCCTTGACGCAGGTGATCGAGCGATTGCCGAGTGACGGAAGACGACCGCTGGCCGCCGATCGAGCGGGCATGACGCGACTTTTTCGCGACCGGCAGGCCGCCTACCGGCGCGCCCACGTCCGGCTGGACGCCGGCGCGCCGGTCGGAGAGATCGTCGAGCGGATCATCGACCGGCTGGACATGTAGCCGGCCGACCTGGCGGGCAGCCGACCGGCTCCACGACCGGCACCCGCGGTGAGGCCGCGCGTCGCGCCTGGACCGACGAGGCGCGTCCGCGGCGAGGCGGGGCCGTTCCCGATGCGCTTCCTGATTCTCAGCGACATACACGGCAACATCGACGCTCTCGACGCGGTACTCGCCCGCTCGCCGCCCGAGTCCTACGACCGCCTGCTGGTACTGGGCGATCTGGTCGGCTACTGCGCGAACCCGAACGAGGTCGTCGAGCGCATCTTCCAGCTCGAGCCGGACGTCGTCATCCGGGGCAACCACGACAAGTTCTCGGCCGGGGTGACGGAGCCCGACGACTTCCGCCGCGTGGCGGCGGAGGCGGCGCGCTGGACCCACCGGGCCCTCACTCCCGAGAACCGGGAGCGGGTGGCGGCGCTGCCGGCGGGACCGAAGCGGGTGAACCGCGAGATAGAGGTGTGTCACGGCGCGCCGTCGGACGAGGACACCTACATCGCGGACGAGGAGGACGCGATGCGGGCCTTCGAGGCCTCGCGGCGCCCCATCTGCTTCTTCGGCCACACCCACGTGCCGGTGGCCTACGTGCAGCGGGGATCGGACGTGGCGGCGACCCACCCCATACCCGGCGGTCCCGACACCACCGTCATCGACGTCGACAAGAAGTGGCGATACCTCGTGAACCCGGGCTCGGTGGGACAACCCCGCGACACCGACTCGCGGGCGTCCTACGCGGTCTACGACTCGAGGAAGCCGAGCATCGAGCTCCGGCGCGTGCCCTATCGCATCGACCTCGCGCAACAACGCATCACCGAGGTGGGGCTTCCCGAGAGCCTCGCCTTCAGGCTCGGCCTGGGTCGATAGAGGGAGTCTGCGCCGTGGAACGGCCTGGACTCCTGGAGGGTTCGTTTCGCCAAGCCGAGCCGCAGGTGGCGGTTGGCGGACAACCGGCCGGCCGCGCCCCTCACCGCCCTCGGGAAGGCGCCGGGGGTCGCGCCTCCCGGGCCTTTTTCCGGGCGGCGCGCTCTTCGCGGCGCCGCAGCTCCGCCGCGTAGGCGTCGGCGGCGGCGCGGGACCCGAGGATCCAGCCGATCACCAGCCCCAGCAGCAGGATGGCGGGGATGTAGACGAAGTGTCCGGCGGGCATCGTCGAGGGAGGCCTCAACCGTCGTCCCGGTCTCCGATGCGGCGGTTCGCGTCGGCGAGCTCGGCCTCGACGGCGCCCAGCCGCTGCCAGATCGTCCAGAGGTAGCCGATGGCGATCGCCCAGACGACGGCATAGGCGCCGGCCACGAGGGGCGCCGCCGGCATCTGGTCCTCCGGCGGAATGTCGCCCATCGGCACGAAGCCGTCCTGGGCCGCGGTCGTGGCGGGCTGGGCCGCATCGAGCACCGCCATGCCCGCCGCCGCGCCGACGACCAGTCCCAGCGCCAGCACCCGGGACGCACCCCATCGGGACGCCGCCCGCCGCCACGCGCCACGCAGACGCAGAATCCCCACTAGTCCTCCTCCAACGCCAGGTACAGGCGATCGAGCGCCGCCCGCTGCTCTTCCAGCCGGGTCCGGGCCGCGAGCAGCGCCATGCACAGCGCGATGAACCCGACGAACGACCACCAGAGCGGGAGCCCGAAGTCGACCGGGAGCGTGGGCACCACGGAGGTGCGGGGATGCACCGTGCGCCAGATCTCGGTCGAGACGTACAGGAACGGCACGTTGGCCATGGCGAAGATGCCCACTCCCGCCGCGAGCCGATCGGAGCCGGCCCCGCCGTACTGGCGCAGGAGCAGGTAG
Source organism: Vicinamibacteria bacterium (assembly GCA_022820675.1). GTDB lineage: Bacteria > Acidobacteriota > Vicinamibacteria > Vicinamibacterales > UBA8438 > JAJEEA01. The sequence goes on from JAJEFC010000008.1 coordinate 22,976, forward strand.
GCGACCAGGATCAGCTCCAGGATCACCGCCATCGTCAACCGGGCGTCCCACTGCCACCACACCCCCCAGGCCTTGATCCCCCACAGGGGCCCGGTGATAAGCCCCATCAGCCCGAACACCACCGCCAGCTCGGCCGCGGCGACGGCGAGGCGGTCGGCGGCCGGCTTCCCCCGGAACAGGTACTGCACGCTCGCGATGCCGAGCACGAAGACGGCGAGGAACATCGCCATCCACGCCGGGAAGTGGAAGTAGAAGATCTTCTGGACCAGCCCCATCGTCGATTCGTAGGGGGCGCGGATGATGACGATGGGGGCGGTGACCAGGAAGAAGGCCGACAGGCCCGCGAGCACCGGAAAGAGGCGTCGGTTCATCGCTGTCATTCTGTCATGACCGGCTCGAATGTCCATAGCGCGAGGGTCAGGAACACCGCGTCGAAGAAGAACAGCAGGCCGATCCAGAGCCGCGCCATCGCGAGGTTCGGCTCGGGGTCGATGAGCACCGCGGTCCCGCTGACCCCCATGATGAGAACCGGTATGGTGACCGGGTACAGCAGCACCGGCAGCAGCACGGCGCGGCTGCGGGCGCGTACGAGCATCGCCGAGAACAGGGTCCCCACGCTCGCGAACCCCAGGGTACCGAGCGACAGCAGGGCGAAGAGCCGAACCGGATGCCGGAACAGCGGGGCCTCGAACAGGAACGCCACCATGACCGTCACGATCGCCTCGACCACGGCCAGGAGCAGCAGCAGGCCGGCCAGCTTGCCGACGTAGATGGCGGGGCGGGCCACCGGCGCCAGCAGCAGGCCGCGCAGGGCGTCGTGGTAGCGCTCGCGCTCGAACGCGCGACCGAGGGCGAGGGTGCCGGAGAAGGCGATGGCGATCCACAGGATGCCCGCCGCCGCCCCCTCGACGGCGCGGCCGGCCCGGACGAAGCCGAACGAGAACACGAGCACGCAGGAGATGGCGAAGAAGACGGTCGTGAACAGCAGCTCGCGGCTGCGCGACTCGACGCGCAGGTCCTTGCGGACGACGAGCCACGCCACCCGCAGGAACTCCCTCATCGCGTCCCCCCGGCCGCGACGGCTGCCCGGTACCGTTCGCGCAGCGTCCCCTCGCCCCCGAGGGGCCGCAACCGGCCCGCCCGCAGCAGGAGCGCCCGGTCGAGGAGGCCGTCGACGACGTCGAGGTCGTGGGTGGCGAGCACGACGATGCGCCGCCCGGCCCGCAGGCCTCGCAGCCGATCCACCAGCCTGCCGCACGACGCCTCGTCGAGCCCCGTGAACGGCTCGTCGAACAGGGCCAGCCGCGGGTCGTGCAGCAACGCGCGCTCCAGGGCCAGCCGCTGCCGCATGCCGCGGGAGAAGCCCTCGACCACGTCGTCGGCGCGGTCTTCGAGGCCGGCCCGAACCAGCGCCTCCGCGGCCGCGCGCCGGGGGTCGTCGACGCCGTGGAGCCCGGCGAAGAACTCCAGGTTCTCGCGGGCCGACAACTCCGGATACAACTGCAGATCGTGGGAGAGGAAACCGATGTGGGCGCGGAGGGCCGCGCCCGCCTCGACTGCCGTCGACGCGCCATAGCGCACGCTCCCCGTGGAGGGCGCAGCAAGGGTCGCGAGCACGGACAGCAGGGTCGACTTGCCGGCTCCGTTCGGGCCGAGCAGCCCCACGATCTCACCGGCCGCGCAGTCGAACGTCACCCGGGACAGGGCGCGGCGGCGCCCGAAGTGACGGGACACGCCGGCCACCGCGACGTGATCGAAATCGACGGGGTCGGGAGTCGGCACGCCGCTCTCAGCTACCCGGCCGGCGCCGGTGCGGGCGCGCCGGCTCGCGAACCCCGCCCGCGGCCGCGACACGTCACCGCCGAGGCCGCCGGCAGCCCGTGGCGAAAGTCCGGGCTGCGTTCGAGCGGCGGTGCCTCCCGCGCCTCGCCGCTCTGGCTGCGGTGCGGGGTTTCGCCAGGGGCCGCTCGCCGCGCCATCATGCCGGCGCCCGACCCGGGACGGCCGCCGCGCCGACCGCCAGATCATCGTCCAGCTCCCGCAGCACATTCTGGAGCTGGTCGATCAGCTCGGCGCGCCGCGTCCCGTACCGCGTGGCCTTGATCCGGCCCTGGCGGTGCTGGCGCTCCACCTTGACGAGGTCGGTGAACAGCTTCTCGCGGCGGCGCTCGAGGTCCTCGCGCCAGTCCGGCCCGGCCGGGCCTTTGGCCCCCGCCGACCCCACCATCCCGATGACGACGATGAGCGCCGACAGCGCCAGGGTGACGATGCGGGGCCATCCGCTGTGGTGAGGCAGGCCGCTCAGCTCCAGGACCACCGGCTCTCCCGCCGGCACCCGCCGGCCGGCGCCCCAGATCAGGGCCGACAGCCCCGTCTCGTCGGCGCCCATCTCGCCGCGCCGCTCGATCTGGGCCGACGCCACGTCGAGCGCGCCCCACTGCTCGACGAAGACCAGCAACTGCTCGAAGTCCGCGGGAAAGACCTGCGACAGCACGAGGCCGTCGCCCGAGTAGGGCAGGATGGAGGCCACGTGCACCGGCGTGACGCCCGGCTCGAACGTGCCCTGCACCCACACCCGCGGGCCGTCGACGAGAGTACGGGGCGTCGAGCCCCCCAGCACCGTCCCCGCCTGGGCCCCCGGCGGCAGCCGGAACTCGAACGGGGGCTCGGGCTCGACCGGCCACGGCGACTGGTTGAACACGTCGAGCAGGTAGTACACCTCGATCTGCTCTTCGCCGAGCTCGATGAGGATGCGCGACTCCTGGCTCAGGGTCACCCGCCCGGGCCGCGCGGCGGAGCGGGCGTCGGCGTCTCCGGGGTCGCCCGACGCCCCGACGAGGAGCACCGCGACCCCGCCCCGTCCGGGCGCCGCGAACGGCAGCGACTCGAGCTCGACCCCGTCGAGCTCGGTGGCCACCGTGACCTGCTCGCCCGGGTTCAGGGTGAGGAACGTGGCGCGGCCTTCCCCGTCGGTCTCCGCCGTCGACGCGCGGTCGCCGGCCCGCAGCTCGACGGTCTGTCCGGCGACGTCGTTCGCGAAGCTCCCGCGGATGACGCGCACCGTGATCGACCCGTCGGAGAGATTCGGGTCGGAGCGGGGAATCCCCGACATCTGCCGCGGGTCCGGCTGGGCCAGCGCGGACGCGGCGAGGCAGAGCAGCAGCACGCCGGCGCCGACCGGCTTCGACACCGCCGCGCGCCATCTCGCGGAGCGCGCTCCCGGTCCGCGGGGCGATGGGTTCTCCCCGCCGCCCCGGGCACCCCGAACATCGCCGGCGGCCGCGCTCACGCCACCGCCCCCGACAGCGTCGCACCGCATTCCTTGCAGAAGCGGGCGTCCCCGTCGTTGGCCGTCCCGCAGCCGCCGCAGGTCAGCGTCGCGACCTCGGCGGCGGGCGGCGGCGGCTCGGCGGTTCGGCCCAGACGCTCTTCCAGCTCGCGCTCGATCACGGCCAGGAAGTCGACGGCCTCGACGTCGAGCTGCTTCATGAGTCGAATCGCCCGCGCCCGCAGCCGGTGCCCCATCTCCTCGAAGTCGGCCTCCGACACCTTGCCCATCGCCCGGTCGAACTCGAGCTCCTTGATGGACCGCAGCACCAGGGTCTTCTCCCGCTCCACCGCGGCGCGGCTCCGCGTGCCGACCATCACGGTCGTCTCCGGGAACGTGCTCTGCGTCAGCGGCATGATCGCCCGGTAGATCATCAGCCCCACGAATCCGGCCGCACCGATGGCCAGGGTCAGCAGGATCGCCCCCACCGGGTCCGACGGCCTCGCCACGAGGATGGCCGCCGTCGCTGCCACGAGCGCGGCGAGGACGAACAGGTGCCAGGGGCGGAAGGAAGAGGTGTCGATGGCCCGCTTCATGGACACGGTCACGCGCTACGCCTTCTCGGCGCCGTCAGGAGATGGATCGGAGCAGGCGACGGCTGCCCCGCGTAACGGGGAACGGCCCCAAGACGCTTCCCCGCGCCCGAACGATCCTGCGGAGTCTGCCGCGGCGGTTGGCTAATCGAGATCCCGGAGCTCGTCGTCCAGCCGCGCCTCGAGCCGGTCGCGCTCCGGGTCGACCTCCCGACCGTCGTCAACCGTCGCCTGCTGGCCGGGACGCGTCCAGCGCACCAGAGCGGCGCCCAGCGCCACCGCGCCGGTCGCGGCCAGGAAGTACGGAAAGAGCCAGGCGAGACGGTTGAACCCCTCGTCGAGGGGCGCGGCCAGCGCCTCCTGGCTCTGGTGCTTGTCGATGTAGAAACGCAGCACCTCGTCGCGGGTCAGCCCCTCGGCGACGAGGTTCCTGAGCTCCGCCCGGGTCGCGGAAGCCTCGGCGCAGGTGCACTCCGCCAGGATCTTCTTGCCGCACCCGGGGCTGCCGCACATGCAGACGAGCGACCGCTGCAGATCGAGCTCGAGCGCGCTCGCGGGAACGTTGGCGTCCTGCAGCGCGCCCTCGATCGGGACCGGCTGGGCCGCGGCGGCCGCCGGCAACAGGGCCGTCAGCCCGAACGCGAGCAGCGCCATCGTCGCCGTCGACGCGGTGGCCGCCCCCTCCGGCACCCTCGCCCCCGCGTAGGCGAAGGCGCTCTCGGGCAGCAGGGCGATGCCCGTGCCCAGGGCCAGCACCGTGAAGCCGAACCAGATCCAGTTCACGAGCGGGTTCACGGTGATCTGGAAGCTCGCGGCCTGGTCGCTCAGCTCGTAGCCGGCGAGCACGACGTAGAGGTCGTCGGCGACGGTGCGCCGCATGGCGACCTCGGTCGTCGGCTCGGTCTCGTGCTTGAAGAAGAACCACCGCGCCGGAAACAGCTCGCCGAGGACCTCGCCGTCCTCGAGCACCGTCATGTGCGCGGTGATCATCTGCTTCTGCGTGTCGGTGTTCTGGCTGAGCCGGTCGTAGCGCACGGTGTAGGGGCCCAGCTCGTGCGCGTCGCCGGGCCGCAGCAGCACCTGCGAGTCGAGCTTGTAGCCGGCCCCCGCGAAGCCCAGGAACATCAGCACGATGCCCACGTGCACGACGTAGCCGCCGTAACGGCGCCGCGATCGGGCCACGAGCCCGATCATCGCCGTCATGAGGTCGGTGCCCGTGGCCTCGCGCCGCACCGCCGCGCCGCGGATGAACTCCTGACCGATGGTCCCCACCACGAAGGCGCACAGGGCGAAGCAGATGCCCGACACCCAGACCCGGAAGCCGAGGGCGTAGAGCCCGACGCCGGTGACCAGGGCGAGCACCACCGGCCACGTGAACTGGTAACGCAGGTTCGAGGGCGACGACCGCCGCCACGCCAGCAGCGGCCCGATGCCGGTGAGGGTCAGCAGGATGAGGCCGATGGGCAGCATCCACTTGGTAAAGAACGGCGGCCCCACCGTCAGCCGCATCCCCGTGACCGCCTCGCTCAGGGTCGGGAACATCGTCGCGAACAGCACGAAGACGGCCGAGAACAGCAGGATCCAGTTGTTCACGAGGAACGCCGCCTCGCGCGACACCCACGACTCGAGCTCGTTCCGCGCCCGCAGGAGCGGCATCCGGTAGATGACGAGGCCGAAGCTGAAGACGAGGAGCACGATCATGAAGACCGTGAACATCCACGCCAGCGCGATGTCCTGGCCGAACGCGTGCACCGACTGCACGATGCCCGAACGGGTCATGAACGTCCCGAAGATGGTGAGGAAGAACGTCATGATGACGAGCGTCATGTTCCAGACGCGGAGCATGCTGCGCCGCTCCTGCACCATCACCGAGTGGAGGAACGCGGTGGCCGTGAACCACGGCAGCAGGCCCGCGTTCTCGACCGGGTCCCAGCCCCAGTAGCCGCCCCAGCCCAGCTCCTCGTAGGCCCAGATCATCCCCAGGGTCAGCCCCAGCGACAGGAAGAGCCACGACATCATCGTCCAACGCCGCACCGCCCGCAGCCACGAGTCGTCGAGGTGCCCGGTGATCAGCGCCGCGATCCCGAAGGCGAACGGAATCGTCATCCCGACGAAGCCCGTGTAGAGCGACGGCGGGTGAATCGCCATGTAGGGGTTCTGGAGCAGCGGGTTCAGCCCCCGCCCGTCGAGCGGCGCCTGCGTCAGGTAGGTCGCGAACGGGTTCTTGTGCACGATCATCACGAACAGGAAGAACATCTGCACGACCGCGATGACCGCGACGACGTACGGGATCAGCTCGCGCTGCCGCTCCCGGTTCGAGTACACGGCGGCCGACCCGAAGGCGGCGAGCAGGGTCACCCAGAACATGATCGACCCGTCGAGCCCGCCCCAGTACGACGTGAACTGGTAGAACAGCGGCTGGGCCGAGTCGGAGTACTGGTCGACGTAGCGGATCGAGTAGTCCTCGGTGATGAAGGCGTGGACGATGACCGCCGACGCCAGGAGCATCAGGGCGGTGACGAGGTACGAGGCGCCGATGCCGCTCTCGATCAGCCGGGTCGAGCGTCGCCGCGCGCCCGCCACGGAGACGACGGCGGCGCAGGTGCAGACGACGAAGGCGGCCAGGAGGGTGAACGAGCCCAGGGATGCCATCGTGATGAGTCCTCGAGGGAGAGTGTTCGCGAGCCCGCCCCGGACCGGCGGGCGCTTCCCCGGCCGTCGTCCGCGGCTCCGCTGCCGTCCAAACTGCCCGGCCGGAAATCCCGGCCGCCGACGCCCGAGGAAGGCGCGCGAGCCCGCGAACCACCCCGGGAATTGGCCTCGGCCCCGGTCCGGAGGAAGCCCGGCCCGGGGAGCGTGGCCTACGGCTCCGCCCGCCGCCCGGCCCGATCCTCCAGGGGCCCGCGCCGTTCCGCGGCGCCGGCCCCTAGTAGCTCGACGCCGCCCCGCCCAGGGTGGGCTTGGGCTCGTACTTGGACGGGCACTTGGCCATCACCCCGTTCGGCTTCACGGAGAAGCCGTGGGGCGAGAGCTGCCCCGAGATGACCACCTCCGAGCCGTCCTGGAAGGTGTCGGGAACGATGCCGGTGTACTCGGCGTCGATCACGGCGCCGTTGTTCTCGACCTTGAACCGGTACTCCAGGGTGTTCGGCTTGACGAGGCGGGACCCCGGCACCACGTATCCGTGGACCTGGAGGTTCTTGCCGTACCACGCCTCGGGCTCGGCCAGGACCTCGTCGACGTGCATGTAGTACTCGGTGCCCTCGGCGAGCGTCCCCCAGAGCAACCCGCCGAACGCGGCGGACAGCACCAGGGTGGTCACGATCATCTTCACGGTCTTGGCTGACATGCTGTTACACCCTCTGGCGCGAAGACCGCAATTCGTCTTCGGGCGCCAAACCGAAATCACCGGATATGCCGAAGGATACCGTGACGGAGCCCGGCCGGTCAACGGTCCGGGCCCCGGAAAGCGGGCTCCGCGGTATCGGGGCTCCCCCAGTCGGCGAGCTCGCGGAGCAGACCGTCGACCAGCTCGATGGGCAGCCCCACCACGTTGGTGTACGACCCTTCGATGCGGGTGACGAACCGCGACGCCCGGCCCTGGATGGAGTATGCGCCGGCCTTGTCGGCCGATTCGCCCGTCGCCACGTACCACGCGACGTCGTCGGGGCTCAGCGCCCGGAAGACGACGCGGGTCGACTGCAAGCCGTCGCGGCACCCGTCGGCGGCGTGCAGGGCGACGCCGGTCAGCACCTCGTGGGCCCGGCCGGACAGCCGGCGCAGCATGGCGGCCGCCCCAGCGGCGCCGTCCGGCTTGCCCAGCACTTCGCCGTCGACGACCACGAGCGTGTCGGCCCCGAGCACGACCGCTCCCCGATGTTGCGGCGCCACCGCCGCGGCCTTCTCGCGCGCCAGTCGACGCACGAGCTCGCGCGGGTCCTCCCCCTCCCGCCGGCGCTCGTCGATGTCGGCCGGCGCCACCTCGAACCGGTAGCCCGCGCAGGTCAGCAGATCCGCCCGGCGCGGCGAGCGGGACGCGAGCACGAGTCGCATTGAGCCTGGATGTTACATTACAGTGAATTCGGATGCGGGGCGGCCATCGTGGCGGGAAGGGCGGATCGATGACCGCGGCGGGACGTTGCGCCGCCGCCGCCGTCGGGGCGCTGTTGCGCGACCAGCCGCTGTCGCCCGGCAAGGTCTCGCTGGCCTGGAGGGCCGCCGTCGGGCCGGTCTTCCACCGGGTCACGACGGTCGCGCTCGAGCCCGAGGGCACGCTGCGGGTCGGCGCCGCCGACCGGCACTGGGCCCGCGAGCTCCACCGGTCGCGCCCCCTCGTCGCCGCCCGGTTGAAGCAGCTCCTCGGCGACGGGGTCGTGACCCGCATCGAGATCGCAACATCGAGCCGCGTCACCGCGGAGGAGAGACAGTCCCATGCGAGAGTCGGTCATCGTCAGCGCCGCCCGCCTGCCCACCGGTAAGTTCCTCGGCGCCCTGAAGGGCCTGCCGGTCACCGATCTCGGGGCCCGGGTGGTCCGCGAGGCGGTCGCCCGCGCCGGCATCGAGCCGGGGGTGGTCGACGAGTGCATCATGGGCAACGTGGTCTCCGCCGGGGCCGGCCAGGCCCCGGCGCGGCAGGCGGCCATCAGGGGCGGGCTCCCCGACCACGTCGGGGCCCTGACCATCAACAAGGTGTGCGGGTCGGGCCTCAAGGCGGTCATGCTCGCCTCGCAGGGCATCGCGACGGGAGACATCGACGTCGCGGTGGCCGGGGGCATGGAATCGATGAGCAACTGTCCGTACATGCTCACGCGGGCGCGCGAGGGCCTGCGCATGGGCAACGCCGAGGTCGTCGACTCGATGCTCCACGACGGGCTGTGGTGCTCGCTCGAGAACCAGGGCATGGGCATCGCCTGCGAGGCGGTGGTCGAGCGCTACGGCGTCTCGCGCGACGACCAGGACGCGTTCGCGGCCGCGAGCCACCACAAGGCGGCCCGGGCCATCCGCGAGTGCTGGTTCAAGGACGAGATCCTGCCCGTCGAGATCCCGCAGCGCCGCGGCGATCCCATCCGGCTCGAGTACGACGAGCCGGTGCGGCCCGACACGAGCGCCGAGGCCCTCGGCAAGCTGCGGCCGGCCTTCAAGAAGGAGGGCGGCACCGTGACTGCGGGGAACGCCCCGGGGGTGAACGACGGCGCCGCCGCCGTCGTCG
>JAJEFC010000221.1 GCA_022820675.1 Vicinamibacteria bacterium
CGACGACGCGGGCGAGCGGCGTCGCCCCCGCCCGCTCGCCGGCGGCGCGGCTGCCGACGACGAGGGCGGCGGCGCCGTCGTTGATGCCCGAGGCGTTGCCCGCCGTCACCACCCCGCCGTCGAAGAGCGGGCGCAGCGCGGCCAGCTTCTCCAGCGACGTGCCGGGCCGGGGATGCTCGTCGTCGGCGACCACCGTCTCGGTACCGCGCTTCCGCCCCGGCACCGTCACCGGGTCGAGCTCGTCCTTGTAGAAGCACTCGGCCTTGGCGGCCGCGAACCGCTGCTGCGACGCCAGCGCGAAGCGGTCGCTGTCGGCGCGCGTGATGCCCAGGTCGGCGGCGACGTTGTCGGCCGTCTCCGGCATCGCGTGGTCGCCGTACTGCGCGGTGGTCCGGGGGTTCGAGAACCGCGACCCCAGGGTGCTGTCGTGCACCGTGAGCTGGCGCCCGAAGGCCCGCTCCGACTTCGCCATCACGAACGGGGCCCGGCTCATGCTCTCGACCCCGCCCGCGATGAACAGATCGCCCTGGCCGCAGGCGACGGCGCGCGACGCGTCGACCACCGCCGCGAGGCCGCTCGCGCAGAGCCGGTTGACGGTCATGCCCGCCACCTCCACCGGCAGGCCCGCGAGCAGCCCCGCCCGCCGGGCGACGTTCCGGCAGTCCTCGCCGGCCTGGTTGGTGCAGCCGGCGATAACGTCCTCGACGTCCTCGGGCCGGAACGGGGTGCGGGCCATCAGGGTGGCGATGGGGCCGGCGAGCAGGTCGTCGGGGCGCACCGGCGAGAGGGCCCCGGCGTGGCGGCCGAACGGGGTGCGGACTCCATCGTAGATGTAGGCGTCGGTCATGGTCGCGGGCACCGTTCGCTGGGCGAAAGGCACTCATTATACGTGGGCGGGCCGGGGGAACGGGGCGGCACGCCCGGAACGGGGCGGCACGCCGGAACGGGGCTGCGCGCCGGAACAGGGCGGCACGCGAGAAACGGGCTTGGGCGCCCGGCAGGGGTCGCGGGTCGACGAACCGGTCGCGGGCCACGCAACGCGTCGCGCGCCGCCGCCCAACGGGCACCGGGCCGGCGCACGGGCCGCGGGCCGCATGCGGTATAATCACGCGTCATGCGCGGACGACGCGGGGTCGTGGCGGCGGGGCACGCGCTGACGGCGGAGGCGGCGGGCGAGGTGCTGCGCGCCGGCGGCAACGCCTTCGACGCGGCGCTGGCCGCCCTCTGTGCCGCCTGCGCGTGCGAGCCGGCGCTGGCGTCCTTCGGCGGGGGCGGGTTCCTCCTCGCTCTGCCCGCAGGCCGCCGACCCCGCGTCTACGACTTCTTCGTGCAGACCCCGAGGCGGCGGGCCGCGGCGGACGAGGTGGAGTTCCAGCCGGTCCTCGTCGACTTCGGCCCCGCCCGGCAGGAGTTCCACATTGGCCGCGGCACCGTCGCGGTGCCGGGCGTCGTCCGCGGGTTCTTCGACGTCCACCGCGACCTGTGCACCCTGCCCGCCGCCGACCTCGTCGCCCCCGCCTGCGCCCTCCTGCGCGACGGCGTGGTGACGACCCGGCTGCAGGCCCGCTTCCTGCACCTGTTGCGGCCCATTCTCGGCGCCACCCCCGAGGCCCTCGCCCTCTACGCGAGCCCACGCGGCGGCCCCGCCCTGATCGAGGAGGGCGAGCGCCTGCGCAATCCGGACCTCGCCGCCCTCCTGGAGCTGATGGCCGTCGAGGGAGACGACGTCTTCTACCGCGGCGCGGTGGCGCGCGCGCTGGCGGAGGACCTGCGCGACGGCGGCCTCGTCGGCCTCGACGACCTCGCCGCCTACCGCACCGAGGTCCGGGCCCCGCTCGCCCTCGACTACCGCGGCGTCGCGGTGCTGACCAACCCGCCGCCGTCGGCGGGGGGCGCGCTGATCGGGTTCGGCCTGGGCCTGCTGAACGGGCTGCCGGTCGCGCCGCCCGGAAGCGGCCGCGCCGTCGCGATGCTCGCCGACGTGATGCGCGCCACCCGGTCCGCCCGCGCCGAGGCGCATGGCGGCGAGCCCGCGGGCGCGAACGAGGGCCTGCTCGACCCCGCCCTCCTGGCGCGGTGGCGGAACGAGGTGCGGGGACGGGCGCAGGCCGCCCGCGGCACGACCCATCTCGGGGTCATCGACGTCCGGGGCAACCTCGCCAGCCTCACCCTGTCGAACGGCGAGGGCTCGGGACGCGTGGTCCCCGGCACCGGCGTCATGCTGAACAACATGCTGGGCGAGGAGGACCTCAACCCCGGCGGCTTCCACCGCTGGCCGCCCGACCACCGCATGACGTCGATGATGGCCCCGAGCGCCCTGCGGTGGCCCGACGGCCGGCTCGTGGCGACCGGCTCCGGCGGCTCGAACCGCATCCGCAGCGCCGTCCTGCAGGTGATCGTGAACCTCGTCGACCACGGCATGGACGTGGACGCGGCGGTGCGCGCACCCCGCATCCACGTCGAGGGCTCGCTGCTCAGCGTCGAGGGGGACCACGACGGGGACGCCATCGCCGACGCGCTGGCCGCGTGGCCCGAGCATCAGGTGTGGGACCACCGCAGCGTGTTCTTCGGCGGCGCGCACACCGCCGAGCGCCGCGGGGACGTTCTCGGCGGCGCCGGCGACCCGCGTCGGGACGGCGCCTCGATCACGGTCTGACCGCACCAGCCCCGCCGCAGCGATCCCGGAATGCCGAAGTTCCGTCGGCGCTCGAATCGCCCCTCGCCGGGGACGCGGCCGGCCCGGCTGCCACTGATGGGCGCAGCCGGCGCGTCCGCCATAGTCGGTCATGCCGTTCGGCCGTCGCTGAGCTCGTCGCAGGTTCTTGGACGGAGGCCTCCAGGCGGTGTTGAACGCCCGCCCGCGCGCTCCGCCGCCTCCACGGCTGGCTCGTCGACCTGCTCAGGTGCAGCGCGAGGCCCAGCTTGTTGCGGGGGCGCCGCCCTTGGTGGAGTCTCCGGCGCGTCCATTCGGCAAGGGCCGCGCGCCGCATCTCTTCCCAGCCCGGGAACTCGGTGTGCGGGCCGACGAAGTCGCTGGACAACAGCCTCCGGCTCGCGCGCCATCACCATCTCGTCGAGGTAGGCCAGCACCCCAGCGTAGATCTCCCAGCGGCGATCGAACAGATCCCTCTTCCGCTGCAGCTCGGCAAGAGACGCACAGCCGTGACGGGCTTGGGGGGCGGGACGGTGCGGTCGCGGTCGCCAGCGAGACTCGGCTCGCCGGCGAGACGGGCGCGGAAGCACGCCCCGCCACCGCGGGCGCGTCGCTCGCCGGCGCGCGGCCTGGTCGTGGAGCTCGGCGGGAGTAGGTGGCCAGCGCCCCCAACGTCGAGCCGGCCGCACAACCGGCCAGGCGCGGCCAACAGGCGCATCGGACGACGGACCCGACTCCTGGGCGACGTCGCCAGCGCGAGCCTGTCCACGCCGCCGCCAGACGGCACGATGGCCAGGTTGGTGCTGAGGACCTGCACGGTGCCCGCCAAGCCCCGGTGGCTCCTCGCAATCTCCCGACGCCGTCAGGCACAAGCTCGAGAACCTCGACCGGACCCAGCGCGACGTGGACGGTCCAGCGGCGGCGACGTCGCCCCGCCCGCGCGTTGGGGGGCGGAACTCCAAGCTGCCCCGCGGGGGCTGTCGTGCTCGAACGGCTCGCTGATCGCGGGCGACAGGGGGCAGGTCTGGGAGGGTCACCACCCACGACGCCAGGTCGGTTCCTCGAGGGCGGGCCGCCTTCCGTGGCGACGGACCGGGGCCACGACGAAGGTGTCCGGCGGCCGAGGAGGGAGGTCCAGCACGGCGGCGAGCACACGGTCATGCTGATGGGCCCCGGATTCATTGGGTGAATCGGGCCTCTGGAAGTTAACCGAACGCCCCCTTTTATCGGACCCCTGGAGCGCTGGGGTCCCACCAGCCCTGGGGGAGGCAGTCCGCACAGGGCTTGACTGGGTCGCCTGTTCTGTTCGCCCAGTCCACGGCTTTCTCGACGGTGGCGAACGGCCCGTGCCAGCGTGGGCCGGTGCCGTGGGCAAGCACGTGCCGGCAGTTGCACTGGTGCACAACCCGCCGAGGTGGCATCTTCCTGCTCCCACTCCACGTTCGGCTGACGAAGTAGCTCACTCTTCAGCTGCCGCGGCCCGGATCTCGGCCGCCATCTCGCCCAGGATGAGCGCGTACACTACGTAGTGCGCTGCCAGCTGTTCGTCCGTTGCGACGGACCCCGCATCCGCAACCGCCTGCATCCGGGGCTCGTACTTGTTGGCAATTTCCTGCAAGGTGGTTTGGTAGCCGAATTGCCGCATCCTCCAGCCGGTCAAGTTGTGGCTGAGGCAATCGGGGTAGTTGGCGGGTTGCACCCGGGAGTCGCTGCCCTCCAGGCAGTCGGCGAATGCCAACAACTCGCCCCGGGCGTCTCCCCGCTGAGCACGTAGTTCGGCCTGCGACATCTGGCCGGACACGCGCCGTTGAGGTTGCTCGTCGGTGACGTTGCAGCCGACGCACAGGAGCGCTAGCACGGTTGCCACAACCGTGCGTCGGTGGCCCGGTTCGCGCTGGCTCCTAGGTACATCACGGCCCCCCTCGCCGTCCTGGTCGGTCTTGCTGCGCCGGACGGTGAGGCGGCCCGTGCCGTTGGGTTCGACGGTGAGGTCCTCGACGTCGACGGCGGCGGACAACTCGTCGACCCGTAGCATGGCATCGCTCATGACGGCGATCCTACCGCGCGCTTGCCCGCCGTCGCGGTCGATGCCCGGGCTCTCGTGCCAGCGCCGCACGTAGCGGTTCTCGATCGACCTCGTTGCTGCAAGGTTCGTACACGAGCCGCGCCGTGTCGCTCACGCGTGCCGAGGCGTCATCGAACGGTTCCGGGACGACCTCGCCGCCCGCGTGCGGGCAAGAGCCGGGGCTGCGGGGGTCGGGAGGTGTCCGCCGAGGCCGCGGCGCAGGACCCACCCATCGGGGGCAGCAACGGAGTCCGCCATGTCCAGAGAGATTTCCAAGGTCAGCGACCGCGCCAGCGCGGCCCTGCTCGAGGTCCTGCGCTCTGCATCCGCCTCAGGTGCGATGGGTGTGCCTGCTGTAGATCATCACGCTGCGAAAGCTGCCCGTGACGCCGCCCTTCGGACGGGCGGACGGCGCACTTGCCACCGGCTGCGCCTGCCACCTCCGCACCTGTTGACCACGCTTCCCGCACCTTCGCGCGACGGGTGGGCGGACGGCGTGTCTGCCGACAGTCGATCACGCCGGCCAGGCCGGATCGGCTTGGGAGGCGAACGCACAACCCGCCGCGGCCGAGGCGGTCGCCAACGGGTCCCGGGAGGTACCCGACGGTCGCCGTCGTCGAGCTCGTCGTACGGCTCGCGCACCCCGGTCTCGCCGCCGGCGACGACATCGCGCCGGCCGCCGCCGCTAAGCTCGTCGCAGGTTCTCGGACGGAGGTCTCCAGGCGGTGTTGAACACCCGCCCGGGCGGTCCGCCGCCTCGATGGCTGGCTCGTCCTCGGGAGCCCGGGCGGCTCCCGCCAAGCCATCCACGGCACCGTAACAGCCGACTGACGCCGAGGACGGCGAGCAGCGCCCCAACACCTGGGGTGGCTTCCTGACCCCTCGCGCCAACGGCGCCTAGTCGGAGCAGGGCAGCGGGTCGCCGTCAGGGCCAGAGGTCGGCGAGGCTGAAGCTAGCAGCCTCGAACGGGGGGATCTGGACGGCAGCGTCGTCGGCAACGGTCGCGATCGTCGACCACTCCCCTGCGGTGAGCTCGAACGCTTCGAGGGTGCGTCCCGCGGGGTCGACGAGCCACAGGTGACGCACACCCTCCCGAGCGTACACCGGACGCTTGGCCTCGAGGTCGAGCTTACGAGTCGATGGAGAGAGGATCTCGCAGACCCAGTACGGCGCGAGCGTGAAGTACGCGGTCTCGGGATACCGCGGCATCCGGTCCCGGCGCCAACCAGCGAGGTCGGGGACGAGAATGTCATCTCCGAAGTGCAACTCGGGCTCGACGATGATCCACCAACCGCCGGGGCCGCCCCGGCCGAACTGAAACGCCGCGCCGAGGTCGATCTCGAGGGCCGACGCCGCCAGCGCATGCGGCGCGGCCGGTCGGGGATTGGTGTACAGGACACCATCGACAACCTCGGCCACACGGTGGGGGGGTGCGTCCAGGACGTCCTGGTACGTCGCCCGTGGCCGTGCTTTCGGTTCTCGTCTTTGGGCTGCCGTCGTCATGGCGTCGTGTCTACCCGCTAGTCCAGTGTACACGCGATCTCACGCTGACCCTCTGTGACACCGGCTACCGGGTCCCGCCCGCGGCCCCGGATCACCCACGCGCAGGTAGCAGCCGTAGAGAGCGTCCTTCATCGCGAAGAGGCCCGACCGTTCCCCGGCCGTCAGCTCCGGCACTCTGACCCAGTGCTCGCGGGCGAGCATGCGGCGGTGGTGTGTCTTCACGTAGCCGATGACGGGCAGGCCGCGGCGGTGCCGGATGCCGTGCAGGGGGCCGTCGAGCACCGTCAGCCACCCGCCGTTCGAGAGGGCCTCGGCGATGTCGGCCTCGGCGTCACGCATCAGGCGGTGGAGCTGCTGCCGCGCCGCTTCGATGTCGGTTCCGTCGACCGCGTACGGCTCCCAGCGCCAGCCGTCGCGGTGGTCGGGCAGCCGGAACGGGCCGGCCGCCCGTGAAGATGGCGGCGCGCCCCGTCGTCCACTTACCGAAGCGGGCCGGTTCGTCCCCATCAACGAGCACCGCGCCCGCCGCCCAGCTTCCCGCCAGGCCCATGCTCACGTCGCCGACGGGGTCGGTGCGGGTCAGCCGCGCCTCGGTGCGTAGGGTGCCGTCGACGAAGGCGACGCGGCGGGGGCGGTCCGCGTCGGTCGGCTGGTGCGCCACGAACGCCCCGCCGTCCTCGACCAGCTCGCACTCGACGGCGTGCGGCGAGTCGTCCGACGCCTGGAAGCCGGGCCCATAGGTAGCGTCGAAGGCCTCGACACCGAGGGTGCCGGTCCGGTCTGCCAAGTCAGTGAGACTCGGCATCCGCCTCAGGTGTGCCCGCGGTCTCGAAGCCTGCGGGCATACCACGACACGGTGACAGATCAAGACACCTGAGAAAGCTGACCCGTGACGCCGCCACTTCGGCGGGAACGGACGGCGCGGCGACCCCCGTCCGGACCCGTTCCCGCCGGCCCCAGGTCGGCGTCGCCGACGGGTCCCGGGATCGCCTGCCCCCACGGAACACGGTGCTCGGTCTGCCCTCGACTGTCCCGGTGCAGCCGACGGCGACCAGTCTGGGAGGCACGTTCGAGCGCGGCGAGGCCAGCCTCGACGTCAACGCGGAGGCGGAACGCTGGATCGTCGAGGGACACCGGCGCCTGTTCGCCGGTATGAGGACACTCTAGACCGTCAGCATCCCCTTCGGTGGAGCGGCCTACGCGGAGAGCACGTGTTCGTGCGAGGTGGTCGACCTCCCGATCGTAGGTCGCGACGGCCTTGGTGAGCGCGCTGGGTCTTGACGCGAGGGCGCGACCGGAGGCATGATACTCGGTGTTTCCCGATAAATCGGGCTTGCAGGACTACCCATTCGGGGGTAGCAGTCCCCGGCCGGCGATGACAAGCTGACTGGGGTCACTGAAACGGGGGCTCTGCACCACCAACGAGGTGCAGAGCCCTTTGTCCTTGCCGGGGTGGTCCGCCCCGGCACTCCAGCCACTTCCGCACCTGTTGACCACGCTTCCCGCACCGAGTGGGGGCGGCCGGCGCGTCCGCCATGTCACGACCGAGTCCGTGCCCGCCCTCCGGCTCAGAGGCCGTCGATTATCGCGTTCAGGGTCGCGCTCGGCCGCATGGCCCGCTCGACCAGAGCGTCGTCGGGCCGGTAGTAGCCGCCGACGTCGACCGGACTCCCCTGCGCGGCGAGCAGCTCGCCGGTGATGGCCGCCTCGCTCTCGGCGAGACGCGCCGCCGCGCCCGCGAAGCGGGCCTTCATCTCGGCGTCCTCGTCCTGGGCGGCGAGGGCCTGCGCCCAGTAGAGGGCGAGGTAGAACGTGCTGCCCCGGTTGTCGATCTCGTCGACCTTCCGCGACGGGTAGCGGGCGTTCTCGAGGTAGGACCCGATGGCCTGGTCCAGGGTCTTCGCCAGCAGCGCCGCCCGGGCGTTGCCGGTCCGCGACGCAATCAGCTCGAGCGACGGCACGAGGGCGCAGTACTCGCCGAGCGAGTCCCAGCGCAGGTGCCCTTCCCTCAGCATCTGCTCGACGTGCTTGGGGGCCGACCCGCCGGCGCCGGTCTCGAAGAGGCCGCCGCCGTTGAGGAGCGGCACGATGGACAGCATGCGGGCGCTCGTCCCCAGCTCGAGGATGGGGAAGAGATCGGTGAGGTAGTCCCTCAGGACGTTGCCGGTCACCGCGATGGCGTCCTCGCCGCGGCGCACGCGGGCGAGCGAGAAGCGCATGGCGTCGACCGGCTTCAGGATGCGGATGTCCAGCCCCTCGGTGTCGTGCTGGGGCAGGCAGGCGCGCACCTTGGCGATGATCTGCGCGTCGTGGGCCCGCGCCTCGTCCAGCCAGAACACCGCCGGCGCCCCCGACGCCCGCGCCCGGCTGACCGCGAGCCGGACCCAGTCGCGGATGGGCTCGTCCTTGGTCTGGCACATGCGGAAGATGTCGCCGGTGCTCACCGCCTGCTCGAGGAGGACGGCGCCGTCGCCGGCGACGACGCGGATGGTCCCGGGGCCGGGCCCCGTGAAGGTCTTGTCGTGCGAGCCGTACTCCTCCGCCTTGCGCGCCATCAGCCCGACGTTCGACACGTTGCCCATCGTCGCGGGGTCGAACTGGCCGTGCTGCCGGCAGTCCTCGAGGATCGCCTGGTACATGGTGGCGTAGGAACGGTCGGGCACCATCGCCACCGTGTCCTGCAGCTCGTCGGCGGCGTTCCACATGCGGCCGCCGTCGCGGACGACGTTGGGCATCGACGCGTCGATGATGACGTTGTTCGGCACGTGCAGGTTGGTGATGCCCTTGCGCGAGTCGACCATCGCCAGGGGGGGACGCTCGGCGTACACCGCGTCGATGTCGGCCTCGACGGCCGCGCGCTCGTCCGCCGGCAGCTTCGCGACCTTCTCGAGCACGCCGGCGAGGCCGTCGTCGACGTTGGCGCCGATCGCCCGCAGGGTCTCGGCGTGCTTCTGCAGGGCCGGCTCGTAGTACACCGACACGCAGTGGCCGAACATGATGGGGTCGGAGACCTTCATCATCGTCGCCTTGAGGTGGAGCGACAGCAGGGTCCCGTCCTCCCGCGCCTCCTCGATGGTGCGGCTGAAGAAGGCCCGCAGGGCGGCCACGTTCATGACCGCGGCGTCGACCACCTCGCCCGCCTCGAGCGGCACCCGCTCCTTCAGGACGGTGACCGCCCCGGCAGCGTCGGCGAACTCGATGCGCACGTCGCACGGGGCCTCGACGGTGGCGGAGCGCTCGCTGCCGAAGAAGTCGCTCTCCGTCATGTGGGCGACCCGGGCCTTCGACCCGTCGGCCGGCCACGGCTTCATCATGCGGTGGGGGTGCTTCTGCGCGAACCGCTTCACGGCGGCGGCGGGCCGGCGGTCGGAGTTGCCCTCGCGGAGGACCGGGTTCACGGCCGAACCGAGAACGGCGGCGTAGCGCGCCCGCACCGCCCGCTCGGCCTCGTTCGCGGGCTCGTCCGGGTAGTCGGGAACGTCGAACCCCTGCCCCTGCAGCTCGGCGACGGCCGCCCGCAACTGGGGGACGGTGGCGCTGATGTTGGGCAGCTTGACGATGTTGGCGGCCGGGGTCCGGGCCAGCTCGCCGAGCGCCGCGAGGTGGTCGGGGACGCGCTGGTCCTCGCGCAGCCGGTCGGGAAACGCGGCGAGGATGCGCCCCGCGAGCGAGATGTCGCGGGTCTCGACCTCGACCCCCGTCCCCTTGGTGAACGCCCGTACGAGCGGCAGCAACGCAAACGTGGCGAGCGCCGGCGCTTCATCGATCTTCGTCCAGATGATGGTGGAAGCTGACATGGTCTCCCCGAGATAGCGGCGTCGAGCCGTCAGTGGACCGGCCCCGGACGGGCCCAGATCCACCCATCGTACCCGATCCGAGACCGCCGGCACACGCGAGCCCACGGCCGGTGCACGTACCCCGGGACCTGTGAAGCCATGTGGTATCTTGGGAGGTCGACAGGGGCGAAATGCCCTGCGGCAGACGGAGCCCGGATGCGGCGCCGGTTGCCGCGAGGCAGCGGCCGAACAGAACAGGGTGACGGACGTGAGCGGTGATTGGATTGGTGTCGTTGTCGTCGTCCTGACGATTCTCGCCTCTCATGCGTGGTTCAACCGCGAGCTGCGAGCCGTGCAGCGCGAACTCCATTCCGACGTGTCGGATCTGCGTGAGCGAATGGCGAAGCTGGAAGGCGCGTTGGACGGCTTCATCGCGGGATTCCGATCGAAAGGCGAGCAGAACAACTGACGACAGCGCAACGGCCGGAGCCTGCACAGGTGGGGATATAATTCCGTCCCTGCAATGCCGCCACTGCATGGGCTGCGCGTCGTCGACCTGACCCGGGTGCTGGCCGGCCCCTACTGCGCCATGATGCTGGGCGACATGGGGGCCGACGTCATCAAGGTCGAGGAGCCCTCCCACGGCGACGACACCCGGGCGTGGGCGCCGTTCGCGGACGGCGTGAGCACCTTCTTCCTGGGGCTGAACCGCAGCAAGCGCAGCGTCGCCCTCGACCTCAAGACCCCGGCCGGCGCGGACGCCCTGAGAGGCCTGCTCGCCGAGGCCGACGTGCTCATCGAGAACTTCAGGCCGGGCAGCCTCAGGAAGCTGGGCTTCGACTACGAGTCGGTCCGCGGCGACTTCCCCCAGTTGATCTACTGCTCGATCACCGGCTACGGCCAGCAGGGCCCCAGGCGCAACCTCCCCGGCTACGACGCGGTCATCCAGGGCGAGTCGGGGGTCATGCACGTCACCGGCTCGCCGGACGGCCCCCCGACCCGGGTCGGGGTCGCGATGACCGACTTTCTGGCCGGGCTCTACGCGATGAACGGCATCCTCCTCGCGCTGCGCGACCGCGACGAGACGGGGCTGGGCCAGCACGTCGACATCGCCCTCCTCGACTCGATGACCTCGACGCTGGCCCTGCCCGCCAACGTGCTCTTCGCGACCGGGGAGGAGCTGGGGCGCGAGGGCAACGACCACCATTCGCTGACCCCGTACGAGGCGCTCGAGGTGAGCGACGGCCTGGTGATGATCGCGGTCGGCAACCAGCGTCTGTGGCGCCAGTTCTGCCGGGCCGTCGGCCGGCCGGAGCTGGAGGGCGACCCGCGGTTCGTCACCAACACCGAGCGCATGCGGCACCGGGGCGAACTGAAGGCCCTGCTCGGCTCGCTGCTCGGGACGTGGACCCGCGACGAGGTGATCGAGCGCCTGCGGGCCCATGCAGTCCCCTGCGGGCAGGTGCGCTCGCTGGCCGAGGCCCTCGCCGACCCCCAGCTCGCGGCCCGCGACATGGTGGTCGAGCTGGACCATCCGCGGCTCGGCACCATTCGGGCGCTGGGGAACCCCATCAAGCTGTCGCGCACGCCGGCCGTCGTCGACCGCCCGCCACCGGCCCTTGGCGAGCACACGGAAGAGATCCTGGCCGAGCTGCCGGGCGGCCTGCCGGCCGCGTCGGCGGCGGAGACACCAGCGGCAGAGACGGCGACGGTGGCCGCGGCCACCGCCGACGTCGGGGAGTGACGGATGGACCATCCGAGAACCACGCTGGACGAGCCCGGGCGGGACCGGCGGAGGGACGGCGGGGCCGGGCCGGCGCGGTCGCCCCGCGGATCCGCGATCGGCCACCCCCGTCCTGCCGGCGCCTGCCCCGTTCCGCGCCGCGGGTCCCTGGCCGGACGTCTCGCCTGCATCGGCGTGCTGCTGGCCGCCGCCCCCGCCGCGCAGGCGCAGGACGGCGCCCGTTTCGGGGGCCGTCTCTCGATCGTGCCGGTCGACTTCGCGACGCGCCCGAACGTGTCGGGGTCGGGCGAAGCCGAGGCGGTGCTCGATGACCGGACCCTCACGGTCGCGGGCACCTTCGAGGGGCTGAGCTCGCCGGCCGCCGAAGCCCATCTCCACCGGGCCCCGCCGGCCCGGCGCGGGCCCGCGGTGTTCCCCCTCGACGTCACCGCCGCCGCGTCCGGCCGCGTCGACGGCGAGGTCGAGCTCGACGACACCCAGGTGGAGGCGCTGCGCCGGGGCGAGTACTACGTGCAGATCGCGACCCGGAACAACCCCGAGGGGGAGATCCGCGGATGGCTGCTGCCCCGCGACGAGGAGGCGCCCGGGGCAGCGGCGGCGAGTCCGGCGCCAGCGCCGCCGTCGCCCGCCCGCTACCTCGCCAGCCAGGCCCGGACCGGTGAGCTCGCCTACCGCGATGTCTGCGCCTCGTGCCACCAGCGCGACCTGAGCGGCGGCTTCGACACCCCGGAGCTGGCGGGATCCGCGTTCCGCAGCATGTGGACCGGCCGGCCGGTGCGCGAGCTGCTCGGCTACGTCAAGGCAGCGATGCCGCCGGCGGGCCGGCAACCCGACGAGGACACCCTGACCGCCATCGTCGCCTACATCCTGCGGGAGAACGGCGCGGCCCCCGGCGGCCCGGCGCTGTCTTCGGCATCGGCGGGGACAATCGCCGTCGCCCCCTGACACGGAGGTACGCGACCGGACAGCAAGACGCCGCCGAGCACCGCGCCAATCGCCGACCCCGGCCACGGCCGTCGTCTTCACGAAGCCGTCGCGCACGCCGACGAGGGTGCACGTCAGCATTGTTGGGACCGGCATGGGCTGGACCATCGCAGGCCGACGCCGACATCGCGCTGCACGGCCGAAAGCTCCCCGCGGCTGTTCGAGACTTCTGGGAATGAAGAGCTGCCAAGCAGCCCCAGGCTCTCCAACAAATCTGACGTGCACCCCGCCGACGAGAACGGCTGGCCATACGACGGGCGTCTGCTTTATCATGGACTGGGAGTCCGTGTCGGAGACCCCGCGTCGCACCACGGGCTCGCGGGCGGCGCAAGCGCCGCACCGGGTTTCCTGATCGGGGTGTCGTGTATGGCGGTACGTCCGCGCGGCCGGAGCACCGGGCCGTTCGTCGGCGTCGTCGCACTGGCGATAGTCGCCGGTGTCGCCTCGTACGATTTCTTCCTCGCCCGTCCGGATGTCGAGGAGGCGCCCTTCCGCGCGGAAGCGCCGGCTCCCGCGCCCGAAGCGGCGGACACGGCCCCTGCTGCCCCCGCACCCGACCCGCCGGTTCGCCTCGACGAGAGCGACGGCCTGGTCCGGAACCTGGTGGCGAAGCTGTCGTCGCACCCGGGTCTGGCCGCGTGGCTCATTCCCGACGATCTGGTCCGCATCTTCGTCGTGGTGGTGGACAACGTCGCCGACGGCCACACGCCGGACCGGCACCTGCCGCCGTGGCGCCCGACCCGCCGCTTCCAGACCACCGGCTCGTCCCGCGAGCTCCACGTCGACCCCGTCAGCCACGCGCGCTACGACACCCACGCCGAGATCGTGGCCGCGATAGAGCCGGCGGCGGCGGCCAAGCTCTATCACAGCCTCCGGCCGCTCATCGCTTCGGCCTACGCCGAGCTGGGACGTACCGGGGACGAGTTCGACGCGACGGTGCTGCGCGCCCTGCGCAACCTCCTCGAGACCCCGGTGCTGGAGCGCGAGGTCCGGCTGATTCACCGCGCCCCGTTCTTCGAGTTCGCGGACCCCGCGCTCGAGGAGCTCCTGCCCGTCCAGAAGCAGTTTCTCGGCATGGGCCCGCGCAACGTGCGGGCGGTGCAGGCCAGCCTGCTGGAGATCGCCGAGGCGATCGGCTTCGACGTCGCGAGCCTGCCGGTCCCCGAAGTCATCCGATAGGGGTTCTCCCGGCATCGACGCCCCCATGCGGCTCATCGTGAAGCGCCTCGACCGGGCCGGGGCTCGCCTGCCCGAGCGCGCGCACCCCGGCGACGCCGGGCTCGACCTGTTCGCGGCCGCCGACGTCGACATCCCCCCCGGCGAGGCCCGGCTCGTCGGCACCGGGCTCGCCATCGAGCTGCCCCCCGGCACCGAGGGCCAGATACGGCCGCGGAGCGGCCTCGCGCTCCGCCACGCGGTCACCGTGCTGAACGCGCCGGGCACCGTCGACGCCGGCTACCGAGGCGAGATCGGCATCGTCCTCGTCAACCACGGCCGCGAGGCCTTCCGCGTGCGGCAGGGCACGAAGGTGGCGCAGCTCGTGGTGACGCCGGTGGTCGAGGTGGAAGTCGTCGAGGCGGACGCGCTGTCTGATACGGCCCGGGCCGGGGACGGCTTCGGGTCGACGGGGTGATGGGGGTCGACACGGGTGCGGGTCGACGGCGTGATACGGGTTGACGGCGTGTGCGGGTCGACGGCCGTGTGCGGGTTGACGGCGTGTGCGGGTCGACGGCCCGTGCGCGGGTCGACGGCGTGTGCGGGTCGACGGCGTGTGCGGGTCGACGGCCCGTGCGCGGGTCGACGGCGTGTGCGGGTCGACGGCCCGTGTGCGGGTCGACGGCGTGTGGCAGGTCGACGGCCCGTGCGCGGGTCG
>JAJEFC010000012.1 GCA_022820675.1 Vicinamibacteria bacterium
GACGCCTCGCCGGTCGCGGTCCCGGTCAACGCCTCGAACGGCACGGCCGGGACCCGGACGCCCAGATCGATGCGGTCGAGCAACGGTCCCGACAGGCGGCTCCGATAGCGTGCGATCTGATGGGGCGAGCAGCGGCACGGCCGGGTCGGCTCGCCGAGGTAGCCGCAGATGCACGGGTTCGTCGTGGCCGCGAGCAGGAAGCGGGCGGGGAAGACCGCGGTGCGGGCGGCGCGGGCCACCTGCACGGCGCCGTCCTCGAGGGGCTGGCGGAGGGCGTCGAGCACGTGGCGCGCGAACTCGGCCGCCTCGTCGAGGAGGAGGACGCCGTTGTGGGCGAGGCTGATCTCGCCGGGTCGCGGGATCGCGCCGCCGCCGGCCAGCGCGACGTCCGAGGCGGTGTGGTGGGGGGCCCGGAACGGCGGCGTGGTGACGAGCCCGGCGCCCGCAGGCAGCAGCCCCTCCACCGAGTGGATGGTCGTCACCTCGAGGGCCTCGTCCGTGGTCAGCGGAGGGAGGATGCCCGGCAGCCGGCGCGCCAGCATGCTCTTGCCGGCCCCGGGCGGCCCCGTGAAGAGCAGGTTGTGGCCCCCGGCGGCGGCGATCTCCAGGGCCCGACGGGCCAGCGCCTGTCCCCGCACGTCGGCGAGGTCCGGCGCCGCCGGGCCCGCGGGGGGGCGACGGGGCGCCGGCGCCGCCGTCCCGTCCGACCGTCCCGCCACCACCGCCACGGCCTCCTCCAGCGAGGTCACCGGCAGGACCGTGAGGCCGGCGACGATCCCGGCCTCGCCGGCGTTGGCGTGCGGCAGCAGCACGCGGTCCACGCCGTCCCGCCGGGCCTGCGCCGCGATGGGCAGGATGCCCCGCACCGGCCTCACCGCGCCGTCGAGGGCGAGCTCGCCGACGACGACCGTCCGGTCGAGCCCGTCCCGTGGCACGAGCTCGGCCGCGGCCAGCTTGCCGAGGGCGATCGGCAGGTCGAACGCCGACCCCACCTTGCGCATGTCCGCGGGCGAGAGGTTGACCGTCACCTTCCGCTTGGGGAACTCGATGCCCGAGTTGCGGATGGCGCTGTCGATGCGGTCGCGGCTCTCGCGGACGCTGGCGTCGGGCAGCCCGACGAGGATGGTCGCCGGCAGCCCGCCGTCCGACACGTCGACCTCGACCCGGACGGGTTGCGCCTCGATGCCGAACAGGGCCGCGCTCCGCACGATGGCCAGCACGGCGGATTGCTATGCAAGATGGTTGCCGGGCGGCAGGCATGGTTCGCGCCGGCATTCGGCGGGGAGCGTTGGCAGGAATCGACCGGTGGCGCAAGCAGGCTACGCGCAGGAAGTGCGATGTCGTGGCGACTCATGACGGGCCCCGAGCAGAAGCGTGGGCGTCCAGCCGTCCGACCGTCCGACCGTCCGACCGTCCGCAGGTGCCTCGGCCTCGACATCGACGCCGTAGACGCCCGGGGCGAGACCGCCATGCACCGCGCCGCCTGCCGCCAGGGCCGCCCGCCACGCCCGCACTGTGCTCCGGTGCGGCAGGCCATCCGACGGTCGTCGGCGAAGTATCCGCCAGGAGAGCCGGCTATACTGAGGCCGGTGGACCCCTCGACCGATGGAGAAGCTGACTGCAAGGAGCACCGTGGAAGGTGGCCGCCCGATCGATCGCGCGGTTGAACGCGAGGTCGGGCTTCCGCCGGAGATCGCGGACGGACGGTCCCCGAGCGGGTCTCGGGAATACGAACGACTGCTGCCTCCCGAAGCGTTCAGCAACGAGGGGCCTGTCCGGGACGACTTCGAGCGGCTGCGACCCGGCATCGACCCCCGCGAGAAGCGCGAGCGGAGCGCCACGGTCCGTGCCCGAGTCTCCGGCAGTTGCGCCGGCTGGCGCGAACGGCCCACGAGCCGGGAGTTCTACGCCGCGGTACGGGCGGCGGAGCCGGACGATCGGCAGAAGAGGCTGCTCGCCATGTGGGCGACGGAGACCCACTGGCGCGAGCTGATGCAGGCGTGGGCCGAGGAGGCCTACACGCTGCGGGAGCTGGTGGCCGCGCTGCACCGGGCCGGGCTCGCGAGGTGCCGTTGCGCCGGCGTCCTCAACCGGTGGGCAGCCCATCCGGGCCGGCGGGAGGCGTGAGGGAAGGGCAGGGCACGAGACTGCCGGAGCCGGCCCGGGATCTGTGGCTCCGGACGCGGGAGACCATCCGCGACAACCTTCAAGGGCTTCAGGAAGCTCCCGTCGAGTACAGGCTCGGGGGCGGGACTGTTCTCGCTGCCCGCTGGTCCCACCGCGAGAGCTCCGACATCGACATCACCGTCGACGACGACACGCCTCTGTACAGACTCGGGGATCCCATCCAGAGCGGCTTCGAGGAACAGGTGAAGACGCTCGGCGGCGAGCCGAGGTTCATTCCGGAACTCAACAAGTACAAGGTCCTCTTCGACGAGGGCGAGATTGACATATGGGCCCGTGCCCCGATGCTGAGGGCGGGGCACCGGCGAGAGCTCGTCGAGGGGCGGCAGGAAGTCCTGCTGTCGAACGCGCAGATTCTGCGCGGGAAGATCTCCCGAGGGCGCGACCCGCAGCACCTCCCGCTCGGCAGAGACCGGGCCCCACCGAAACTCGCCCGCGGGTCGGGCGGGGCGGGGGAATCCCGCTCAGCGTCGAGCTTGAGCGCCGCCGGAAGTCACTGGAATGTAACCATTTGGCTGTGTAGTCACTGGAAATGTGACTCGGAATCGCAGATAATAGTGCGCCGCGCTGAGACGATCACCCGGGCTGGCTCGGAGCCGTCTTGCGCGAGCCGGCCGCGCAACGTCGCCGACAACACCCGGACGCGGCGGCGGGGGACGGCGACGTGTGACCTTCACCGACGGGACCGGCCAGTACATGTTCACGGGGTTTCGGGCGATCTACGAGATGACGTTCTCGCTGCCCGGCTTCAACGCGCCCGCCCGGCTCGTCCAGGTCTCGCGGGCGTTCCCCACAGGACTGGACGTCGCTCCTGCCGCAGACCCGGCGGTGGCGGTGGTGGTGGGAGGCGCGTTCCGGGACCCGGACGGCGATCGGCTGACCCTACGGGGCGGCCTCGTCGGCGCCGGCCGGGGGAGGGCACGGCGACAGTGACGGTGACGGCCACCGACGCCCGGCGGCTCCGACGGGACGGCGACGCAGACGTTCATGGCGACGGTGGGCCCGGTCGGGGCGCGCCGTTTCACCGACGACCCCGTCGTGGCCGGGCCTCGATGCACTGGACTGCGAGCCGGCAGCGATGTGGACCGACGACGGCCTGATGATCGTCATCGAGGGCCAGCGCGAGGACTGGCCGGGCGGTATCCGGACCCTCATTCCGCGCACCGCCGGCCGGGAACCCAGCGGGCGGACCCTCTGGTTCGGGCCAAGCTGGACACCGGCAACGAGGTGTGGTTCCGAATCACGGCGGAGGCAGTCGGCCGGATGCGGGAGGAGACGCCGCGTGCGCGCGGCGAGCGCCTCATCGACGCCCTCCTCGTCTGGCTGACGCGGGGTCGAGGACTGCAACGGGGACTCAACCGCTTTGCCGTGCAGGTTTCCGATGACGGCGCAGACACATGGATCGAACGTCTGCGGTGGTGAAGTGTTCCGCCCGAGTCGTCGCCCGCGTCCGCGGCGATGCGTTGAGCAGCTCGAGCACCCGCATCGACGCTCAGAGCGACCAGATGGGTCTGCTCCGTGAAGGGATGGCCACCTCGAGGGCCTGCTCGACGGCCTTCGCGAGGCAATCACCAAGCGCGTAGCGTGAGCGGCTCCGTGTCCAAGCAACCCCTGACCCTGAACGCCGTGTTCGGCCGGCTCCGCCGGCGGATGCTGTCGGCCGACCTGTCCACCGGGTCGGTTGCGCACGGAGGCCCTGGCGACGCGTCGCAGCGCCGTCGCGGCCGGCCCTCGCCTGGGGCGCCGCACCTGCCGGTACGGCCGCTTGGCGAGTACGTTCCCGGCGGCCGCGTGGACGCCATGCGTCGTCTCCTCGGCGGCCGTTGAACGGCGGTCCTGCCGTCCGACCGTCGCTCTGAGGCCAGTGTTCAGAACCCCGGCTCACCTCAGCCTGCCGTGGGCTGTCCCATAATCCGCTTCATGGACACCGTTGCGTCCGCTTCAAGGACGACCCGCATCTGGACGAATGTCCACCAACGTGTCGAAGGAAACGCGGCTTCGAGAGCGTCCCGACCTGAACACCCGCATAGGGTTGGGGGTAGTTGATCAGCGCTCTGTCCCCTCCGGCTCCCGAGTCACTCCGGGAGCGCGCGCAGAAACCTCGCGGCGAATGCCCCCCGGCGGACCGGCGCGGCGGAGCCGGGAGGGCTACCGAGACGACGTGATTCTACGCCTGCCGGAAAACGCGGTGCCGTTCTCCGAGATCGCGGGCGGCAGGGGTGATGATGGTGCGGTCGTTCACG
Organism: Vicinamibacteria bacterium; assembly: GCA_022820675.1. Classification (GTDB taxonomy): domain Bacteria; phylum Acidobacteriota; class Vicinamibacteria; order Vicinamibacterales; family UBA8438; genus JAJEEA01. The sequence continues at coordinate 4,428 of JAJEFC010000012.1, forward strand.
GCGATGCGGCGGCCGTTCTCGACGGCCTGGCGGACGTCGTCCTCGCAGACGAAGTCGACGGGGCGGGCGGTCTCGGCGGCGGCGTTCATCTCGACCGTGGCGGGCGCTGGCGGCGGGGGAGACGGCGGGTCCCCCCGGAGCGCGTCGGCCATGGCGGACGGGTTCGGAGAGGCTGCGGCGGACGGGTTCGGAGAGGCCGCGGCGGACGGGTTCGGAGAGGCCGTGGCGGGCTGGTGCGGGGACGTCGGGGCGGTCCCGGCGGCGGACGAAGCCGTGCTCACGCCGCGTCCGGCCAGGAACGCATCGA
>JAJEFC010000343.1 GCA_022820675.1 Vicinamibacteria bacterium
CCGATGGCCCGGGTGGTCGGACAGGCGGTGAGCGGGCTCGCGCCGAAGTGGCTGCTGATGACCCCCGTGGAGGCGGTCCGCAAGCTGCTCGCCAAGGTGGGTTGGTCGATGGACGACGTCGACCTCATGGAGCTCAACGAGGCGTTCTCGGCCCAGGCCCTCGCGGTCGTCCGCGAGCTGGGCATCGACCCCGACAAGGTCAACGTCAACGGCGGGGCGGTCGCCCTCGGCCACCCGATCGGGGCCAGCGGCGCCCGCATCCTGACGACGCTGCTCTACGCCATGCGCAACCGGAACGCCAGGCGGGGCGTCGCCACCCTGTGCCTCGGGGGCGGCAACGGCGTTGCCCTCGCCGTCGAACGCTGACGGGCCGAAAGGCAGACTGCTGCGAGCGGTTGGAGCACTCCGAACGAGCGTCGGTCCGGTCCGGCTAGTCCCCGTCGGGTTCGCGGGGCGGCAGCAACACCCGCTCCTGCGTATCGAGGCGCTGCTCGACCTTCCCGACGGCAACCTGGACGGCATCCAGACGTTCATCGAAGCGAACGAGGCCGGCGCGGAGATCGCGAACCTCGGTGCGCAATTCGTCGATGCGCCGGTTCATGTCGCCGATACGCAGGTTCATGTCGTCGATACGGGTGTTGACGGCAGCAATCTGCATCGACAGGACGGTGATCACCGCGGCACCGGTACCGATGGTGGTCAGGATGAGAGCGCGAGTGTCGCCCATGTGCTGAGCCTAGCACGGGCGAGCTGCTTTTCGCAACACACAGGCGCTGCGATCCGGCACCCGGAGCCGCCTGACCCGCCGACCGTCGCCTGCGGCTCCGATCGGCGCCCGACCGACCCGCCAGGAGCCTGAACCGTTCCACGGTGCAGGCTACCGCTCGGACTCCCGACCCTCCTGCTTCCAGAATGCGATGCCGCCGGCCTGCTTGCCGACGTCGACGGCGTCGACCCGCTCGCCGGTGGCCATCCGGTAGACCTCCACCGTGCCGGGGTCGGCCCCGACGCCCTCCAGGGTGACGAACGCGAGCTCGCCGTCGGGAGTCACGACGACACCGTGGGGAATGGTGCGGCTGGTGGGCGTGCGGGCGACTTCCTCCCCGCTGGCGAGGTCCCAGAACCCCACCGCGTCGCCGTTCTTGTAGGTGGCGACCATGCGCGTGCCGTCGGGGCTGACGTCGACATTGTAGGGGCCGGCCCCGGTCTCGAAGGTCCGCTCGACGCGCCAGCTCCCCAGGTCGATCTCGAAGATGCGGGCGACGTTGTTCCCGGTCACGTAGACCTTCCCGTCCGCGGTGGGACGCGTGACCCAGGTCGGCATGACGCCTTCGCCGAGCGGGAGGCGGCGGGTGATCTCGAACGTGAACGCGTCGAGCTCCACGAGCTCGAAGTCCATCATGTTGACCGAGTAGAAGGCCGAGCCGTCCCGGCCGAGACGCCCCCCGTGGGGCCGGACGCCGGTTTCGACGCGGGCGACCTCGCTCATCGTGTCCACCTCGACCACCGAGATGCTGCTGGCCTCCATCGGGCCGTGGAGGTTGAAGTTCACCGCGAAGAGCAGACCGGTGGCCGCCGACACGTCGAGGGTCGCGGGGAACAGGCCGAGGGTGACGTCGCCCACCCAGGCGTCCGTGCCGGTCTCGTACTTGTGCACGCTGCCGTAGGGGAACCCGTGGGCGATCGACACGTACCAGTGGCGTCCGTCGGGGTCCACGTTGAGGCCGTGCGGCCCCTCGATCTCGGCCGGGTAGCTCCCGACCGTCACCGTCTTCACCACCTCGGCGCCGGCCGGCCCGTAGCGGACGACGGACACCTCGTCGTCCGACTCCGCCGCCACGTACACGTAGTAGGTCCGTCCGGAAGCCTCGGGCTCCGCGGACGTCGCTGCCGGGGCGTGGCCGGCGAGCAGCCACGCCGTCGAGAATGCGACAACCGCCCGGCGCCTCTGCATCATGCCCAGGACTCCTCCCTTGACGAGCCCGCGTTGATTCCGCGCCGTTCCGGGGCGCAGACGCCTAGTGCTTCGCCACAGCCAGATGTTCGGGCATGGGTGCTCTGATTCGCCAACGATTGCGGGCCGCAAAACCCATGTCCGTATCCGAAGATTATGGCGTGACGGACCACTAGCGCGGCTCACCGATGACGCGCCCCGGCCCCGTCCGTTGCTGCAGCTTCACGGCCCAGAGCCCGGTGTTCCAGTCGGTGAAGAAGATGTGCCCCTTGTAGGGCTGCGGCCCCCACACCATCGGGGCGTTGGCGATGAAGCCGTCCGGATCGGCCGGCTCGAACATCGCGATTTCGCGGCCCTGCCGGTACAGGTCGCCCATCAGCTCGCCCGACACGTCGACGACCCTCAGCCCCCCGTTGTAGAACGCGGCGTACAGCACGTCGTCCTCGATCCAGAAGTTGTGCGAGCCCGCCTCGGGAACCTGGTAGCGCGCCACCTCCTGCGGATTGTCCCAGTCGCTCCAGTCGATGACGTGGATCCACCCCGCCGCGCGCGAGGGGGCGCCGCCGCGGTCGGGGCTGTAGCCGCCGTAGGGGAACGACTCGTCGCCCGCGAACAGGTAGAACTTGCCGGTGGACTGGCTGCGATAGGGGAAGGCGGAGTGGTTCCATCCGCTCGGGTACGCGTAGCGGCCCAGCTCGACCGGCTGCTCGGGCGTCCCGCCGCGGCCCCCGCCACCGACGTCGACGGCGACCACGCCGTCCGTCCAGTTCGACGAGAACGCGACCCCGTCGCTGACCCACACGTCGTGGATGCTGTGGCCGGGGGTGTCGAGCTCGAAGCGCCCCACGCGTTCCGGGTTGCGGGGGTCCTCGAGGCTGATGACGTCGTAGCGGCGGCCGGCGCTCAGGGCGAAGACGTGGTCCTCGGAGATGAACACGTTGTGCACCCCGCCGGTGAGCTGGTCGGTGAACTCGGACAGGATCGGCACGCCCTCGCGCGGGTTGCCCACGCCGAGGACGACGATGCCGTTCCGGCGGTTCGAGGCCCCCTCGCGGCTGATGACCGCGATGTCGCCGTCCTCCGACACCTTGACGTCGTTGACGGTGCGGGCGTCGACGTTCACCTCGTGCAGCCGCTCGATGTTCGCGGGGTCGGTCACGTCCCAGATGTACGAGCGCCCGTCCGAGCCCCAGGTCCCGGTGATGGCGTAGTCCCGGCCGTCGGTCCCCTCCCAGATCCACAGGTCGGAGGTGTGCCGGTCGAGCACCCGCCCGCGCCCGACCACCTCGAGCTCGCGGCGCACGTCCCGCGAGCCGATGGAGATGGTGGCGGACGCGGAATGGCGGCCGGTGGTGGCCAGCACGGTGTAGGTGCCGGAACGCTCCGCCACGAAGCGTCCGTCGGCGGCGACGTGGGCCGCGGCGCCGGCCGCGATGATCGTCGGCGCGGTCTCGCCCCCGACCGCGAACCGCACCGGGACGCCGCGTACCGGCAGCCCCCGCGCGTCCCTGGCGGTGGCGGTGAACCGCACGACGTCGCCGGTGGACGCGGCGGAGGCGCTCGCCCGCAGCTCGAGCGACGTCACCGGGCTGGTCTCGACCTCGATGGCGAGGCGGGCGCTGACGTCCTCGGCCGTCGCGGTGATCTCCACCTCGCCGGGCGCGTGAAGGGTGAGAGACCCGAAGGCGTCGACCTCGGCCAGAGCGTCATCGGCCGAAGCGAACGACACCGGGACGTCCGTCCGCACGGCCCCGACGGTGTCGACGACCTCGACGGCCAGGCGCGGCCGCGTGCCGACGTAGTACTTCGGCGGAGGGTCGACGAACGCAACCTGCGCCGCGGCCGGGGGCGGCACGGTCACCGGCACCTCGACCCGCACCCGCGCCTCGGGACGCCGGTCTCGGCTGTCGGGATCGGCGGGCACCAGGGCCACGAGGGTGAACTCGCCCGGTCGGTACGCCTCGACCCGGCCCCCGCGGGTCACCGCGACGCTGCGCCGGGCGCGGGAGAAGTAGACGACCGTCGCGTCGTCGACCACCGCCCCGTCCCCGTCCCGGACGGTCGCGGCCAGCGTCGCCGTCTCACCCACCGCGAGCGTCAACCGATCCGGGGCGACCTCGAGCGTGAGCGCTCCCGTCTCCGGCTGCGCCGCCGCCGGCCCCGGCCAGGCCGCGAGCGCCGCGGCGCCGACGAGCACCGCCGTCGCGCTTCTGATGTCTGTCACGAGCCCCTCCCCCATGGTTCGACGCAGATTCCCGACCGTCCTCGACCGCGGTCGTCCGACCGGGCCGATCTCTCTCGGTCGTCACGTCGCACGCGACGAAGACCCGGCCATTGTAAACCGGCCGCAGACCGCGTCCGGAACGCCCCGCCCGCACCGATGTGAACGAGGTCGCCCGCGGCGTCGACGAACCGCTCACGGTCCCCGTCGTCGTGCGCCTGCTCGCCGAGTCCCGGTCGACCGTATCCCCTGCTCGTCGCCGGGCCGCCCCCCGGGGGCCGGCCCGGCCCTTGACCGGCCACAGCACGGCCACAGCACGGCCGCCGGGCACCG
>JAJEFC010000013.1 GCA_022820675.1 Vicinamibacteria bacterium
GGCGTCGAGGCGCCGGCCGTCCACCGGGAACCCGACGACCACCTCGGGCTCGAGCTGGCCTTCGTGGCGACCCTCTCCGACCAGGCCGTCGAGGCCTCGGGCCGGGGCGACACGGGGCAACTCGCGCGATGCTTCGACGCCCAGAGGGACTTCCTGCGGGACCACCTGCTCGCGTGGGCGCCGGCCTGCCTCGAACTCGTCGAGAAGCACGCCGAGACCGACTACTACCGCGGTGCCGCCCGCCTCGCCCTCGGGTCGCTCGCCGAGTCCGCGCGTCTCTGCGGCGCCGACGCGGGCGCCGGCGTCGGCCCGCCGCGCTGACGCACCGCCCAAGTCGCCTTGTCTCCTCGCTTCACGTCCGAACGTCTCTTCACATCCGATCGGGAACGACGCCTCTGGACCTGGACGGCGGTCGTCGTGGCCGCCATCTACTCGACCCTCGGCCTCGCGCGCACGCTGGCCGCGGCGCTGGCCGACAGCGGCCTCGGGGAAGGCCTCTTCATCCTCTGCTGCCTGCTCGTCCTGACCGCCGTCGTGACCCAGGGGCTGCGGGCGCGGCCGGGAGGCGCCGAGGTCGGCGTCGCCCTGGGCATCGCCGCCGCCTACGTCCTGGTCTTCGTCCGGATGTCCATCCCGACCGAGCGCTCGCACCTCATCGAGTACGGTGTCGTCGCGTTGTTCATCCACGAAGCCCTCACCGAGCGGACGAGCCGGGGCCGCCGCGTCCCCGCGCCCGCCCTGCTCGCCGTGCTGGCGGCCGGCCTGATCGGCGTGCTCGACGAGTGCATCCAACTGCTGCTGCCCAGCCGCGTGTTCGACCCTGTCGACATGCTGTTCAACGTCCTGGCGGCGATAATGGCGGTGACTGCCAGCTCCGCGCTGCGCTGGGCTTGGCGATGGAACACGTCCGTTCCGAACGGGTAGTCGCATGCGTCCCATTCGGTTCAGCATTCACGCTCGTCGCCAAGCCGCCCGCCGGATCATCGCCGATGAGGTTATCCTTGAGATCGTACGGTTTCCGGGAACAGGTGGTCCCAGTGCTGCACTGGTCGAGAGGTCAGGCAGTCGCTTTGGACCGACTCGAACCACCGGCAGACGATATCTGATCCGCGTGTTCGTCGATGTCGATCGGGATGCCGACGTAGTCGTGACCGTGTATCGGACGACAAAGTTCCGGAAGTACGGAAGGCTCGGATGAAGGCACGCTACGACGAGGCCACGGATACGCTCACGCTCATCCTGCGCGACGCACCGGTGGCCGAAAGTGATGAAGACAAGCCCGGTGTGATTCTCGACTACGCCGAGGATGGCTCGCTCGTCTCCCTGGAAGTGCTCGACGCCTCCAAACGCGTCGAGGAACCCCGCGCCGTAACCGTGGTCGCGGGCGCCTGAGGGGCCTCTACGGCCGGAAGGTGATGTTGATGGTCATCCGGGTGTCGACCGGCACGCCGTGGAGCAGGGTCGGCTCGTAGCGCCACCCGCCGACCGCCTCGACGGCCGAGCGCGCGAGGTCCGGGTACACGGTCGTCATCGTCTCCGGGTCCACCGGGGCGAGAATCTGCAGCACCTCGACGGTGCCGTCGGTCTTGATCAGCCCTTCGAGGACGACCTTGCCCTCGAAGCCGCTGCCGCGGACGGACGCCGGGTAGAGGGGGGCGACGTCCCGGAGCTTGATGGGCGGCGCTATCGTGCCGCCCTGGTTCCGGTTCTGCAGATACCGCTCGCGCGTGGCGGCGCTGATCGTCCTCGCCGCGGAGGGCGACCCGCCGGTGTCGGTCACCGTGATCGTCTCCTCCACGGAGCCGAGCTCGAGCACCAGCTCCTCCTCGATCCGCTCTCCCGCCTCGAGCGGGATCCGGCGGGTTGGCAGGCCGCGGCGCTGGTCATGCGGCGGTCACCCGTCGGTTCGCCGCGGATGGTGCCTCTCGTCGACGCGATGCGCGCGATCGATCCGGCGGTACCGGTGTTCGACGTGCAACCGCTGACCGCGCGCATGGGCGGCGTCCTCCTGTTGTCCCGGTATGCCGCGACGGTCCTCGGCGGGACCGGCCTTCTCGCGCTGGGCCTGGTCGTGCTCGGATTGTATGGAACGGTATCGCTGTCCGTCAGACTTCGACTGCGCGAGCTGAGCTTGCGAATGGCGCTCGGCAGCTCGCGGGCAGCCATCGTGCGGCTGGTCGTGCGGCAGGCCCTGGTGCCGGTTGCGATTGGCGTCGTGTTCGGCCTGGTCGTCGCGCTGGGTGCGACCCGCGTCCTGGCCGCGTTGCTCCACGGCGTGTCGCCCCACGATCCCGCCACGTTGGCGGCGGCCGCCCTCACGCTGCTGGCCACGACGGCGGCTGCCGGCGCCTGTCCGGCGTGGCGCGCCACGCGCACGAACCTCATGCGCTCGCTCCAGGCGGGATGAGAACGCGCAGGCATGCAAACCTCGCCCCGCTCCCGTGCTCGCGTGGCCGGCGGCTTGACGAGCTGATCGTTCGCACCGGTCCCGAACCCGCTCCCGTGCACCCGTGGCTGACGGCTTGACGAGCTGATCGTTCGCATCGTCCCGATACCCGCTCCCGTGCACGCGTGGCCGGCGGAGCTCGCGCTCCGTAGCCGGCCGCGTGTCCGGGCGGCATGGACCTGCCGTTCCTGCGTGCGTCGGTTTGAAATAAAGCCCTGGATCATGTTTTCATACATGGCACATGACCACCATGATCCAGATTCGCAACGTGCCGGACGCCCTTCACCGGCGACTGAAGGCCCGAGCCGCCATGGAAGGCGTTTCGATGTCGCTCTACGTGCTTCGGGAGATCGAGCGGGCGCTGGCCCGACCGAGCCGGCAGGAGTTGCTCGAGGCGATCCGTGAGCAGCCGGAGGTCGTGCTCGACCGCTCGCCGGCAGACGTCCTCCGCGAGGAGCGGGGGCGGCGTTGATGGTGCTGGATGCCTCCGGCGCCATCGAGTTCCTGCTGAACACGGCCCGCGGCAGAAAGGTGGGCGCGAGACTGGCCGATGACGCGGAGGTCGTGCACGCGCCCCATCTCATCGACATCGAGATCGCCCATGTGCTGCGGCGGTACGTGCTGGACGGGACCTTCGACGAGGAGCATGCGGCCCGGACGCTCCGACACTGGCGGCAGCTCGACGTGGAACGGTACCCGCACGAGCCGTTCCTCGACAGAGTCTGGGGCCTTCGCGACAACGTCACCGCCTACGACGCGATCTACGTGGCTCTGGCGGAAGCGCTCGGGGAGCTGCTGGTCACCGCGGACCGAAGGCTGGCCCGCTCTCCGGGGCTGAACATCCGCGTCGAGCTGGTGTAGGGGATCGTATCGGTAACGGCATGCGCTCCGCCTGCGTCGCGGAACGCCTCTACGGGCGGAAGGCGGCGTCGCAGGCGAGCACCGACGAGACACAGCCGGCGAGGATGCGTCGAGGGGCGCCGCCGCACGCGCTCAGCAGCGCGAGTGCGCCCAGGACGGTCAGCCGCGCCGTCATGCCACTGACGTAAGATCGTATCCTCGAGACATCAGGAGGATTGAGCATGCAGGGGTTCGGCGCACGAACGGCCGCACGCGGCCTGGTCGGGATGCTGCTGTTGACGGTCGCGGCGGCGGGGCCGCCGGAGGCGCGGGCCCAGGCCGGCGCCGATCCGAAGGAGTGGCGCTTCTACGGGGGCGACCCCGGCCACACGAAGTACACGCCGCTCGACCAGATCACCGCGGACAACGTCGACGAGCTGCAGATCGCCTGGACCTGGACGTCCGTGGACGAGAAGCTGCGGGCCGAGAACCCCGTCATCGGCGAAGGGCGGCGGTTCCGCACCTACGCCTACGAGGTCACCCCGCTGGTCGTCGACGGGGTGCTCTACACCACCACCAACCTCGGCCAGGTCGCGGCCGTCGACCCGACGACCGGCGAGACCCTCTGGAGCTACGACCCCGGCCTCTACCTCGACGGCCGCCCCGCCGTGCACGGCTTCCTGTCGCGGGGACTTGCGTACTGGTCGGACGGCGAGGACGCCCGGCTGCTCTACGCGGGCGGGCGGACGTGGCTGGTCTCCGTCGACGCGAAGACCGGCGAGCCCGACCCCGACTTCGGCGTGAACGGTCGGGTCGACCTGACGCGGGGGCTCGGCCGCATCATCGACACCAGCCAGTACGCGGTCAGCTCGGCCCCCCTCGCGGCCGGCGACACCGTCGTGGTCGGCTCCGCCATCACCGAGGGCACGGGCCGCAAGGAGGCGCCGCCGGGGCACGTCCGCGGCTACGACGTCCGCACCGGCGAGATGAAGTGGATCTTCCACACCATCCCCCAGCCCGGCGAGTTCGGGCACGAGACCTGGGGCAACGATTCGTGGAAGTGGGCGGGCGGGGCCAACGTGTGGTCGAACATGAGCGCCGACCCCGAGCTGGGCTACGTCTACCTGCCCGTCGGCTCGCCGGTCACCGACTACTACGGCGGCCACCGCCCCGGCGACAACCTGTTCGCGAACTCGCTGGTGTGCCTGGACGCCGAGACCGGCGAGCGGGTGTGGCACTTCCAGTTCGTGCACCACGCGGTGTGGGACTACGACCTGCCGGCGGCGCCGAACCTGATCGACATCACCGTCGACGGGCGGGAGATCGCGGCCGTCGCCCAGATCACCAAGCAGGGGTTCACGTTCGTCTTCGACCGCGCCACGGGCGAGCCGGTGTGGCCCATCGAGGAGCGGCCCGTCCCGCCGTCGACGGTGCCCGGCGAGCGCACCTCGCCGACGCAGCCGTACCCGACGAAGCCGCCGCTCTACCTGACCAACGGTTCGCTTGAGGAAGACCTGATCGACTTCACGGACGAGCTGCGGGCCGAGGCGCTGTCGATCTACGAGAGGCACACGGCCGGCCCCCTCTACACGCCGCCGGCGCTGGGCGGCAACATCGTGCGGCCGGGCTGGAGCGGGGGCGCCAACTGGTGGGGCGCCGCCTTCGACCCCGAGACCGGCCGCCTCTACGTGCCGAGCTGGGCCCACTTCTCGTTCGTGGTGCTCGAGCCGGGCGACCCCGCGCGGTCCGACCTGACGATCCGGCCGCGCGTGAGCAACCTGCCGGGGCCGCGGGGCCTCCCCCTCTTCAAGCCGCCCTACTCGCAGCTCGCGGCCCTCGACATGAACGCGGGGGAAAAGCTGTGGAGCGTGCCCCTCGGCGACGGCCCCCGCGACCACGAGGCGCTGCGGGGCATGGACCTGCCGCCCCTCGGCAACTACGAGAAGGGCGGCGGGCCCCTGCTGACGAAGACCCTGCTCTTCATCGGCCAGGGCATCGAGTCGAACCACTTGCGCGCGTTCGACAAGGACGCCGGCTACGAGGTGTTCGAGATGGAGCTGCCCGCGCGGTCGTCGTCGGCGCCCATCAGCTACCTGGCCGACGGCCGGCAGTACATCGTCCTCGCCGTCGGCGGCGGCGACGCCCGCGAGCAACTCGTGGCGCTGGCGCTGCCGTAGTCTGGAAGACGAGGCGGGGGTGGGGAGAACCGCACACGTGCACGGCAGCGGTGTATCATCCTTTCGACGGCGAGTCAGGTAAGGAAAAGCTGGAGACAATCGGGGCGGCGGTACGCGAGGCGACGTAGCCGAGAGGGCCGCCCGCAATAGCAGGGGACGTTCCGGATGATCGAGTCGTCCATCACGACGAAGGGTCAGACCACGCTGCCCAAATCGGTGCGCGACGCGCTCGGCGTACGGCCCGGCGACCGGGTCCGCTACCTGATCGTCGACGGCGACGTGCGCATCCTGCCCGTGCGGTCGATCGACCGGCTGTTCGGCGCGCTGAAGGCCGATGGCCCTCCGGCCACGCTCGACGACATGGAGCGGGCCATCGCCGAAGGAGCCACCGAGTCGTGATCGCGCTGGACACCAACGTTCTCGTCCGCTACCTGGTGGACGACGATGCGAATCAGGCCGAAGCGGCCCGGGCGCTGTTGGACGCACTGACGCCGGCCCGGCCCGGTTTCGTCTGCCGCGAGGTGATGGTGGAGCTCGTCTGGGTGCTGAGGCGGACCTATGGCCATTCACCCGAGCGGATCGCGGCCGTGCTGGAAGACCTCGTGGCGACCGACGGCCTCGTGGTCGAAGCGGCGGCCGACGTCGCCCGGTCGGCCATGCGCTATCGCCGTGGAGCGGCCGATTTCTCCGACCTGATGATCGCCGCCGCCGCCGCGCAGGCAGGAGCACGCCCGCTCTACACTTTCGACCGCAAGGCCGCGCGACTCCCGGATGCCGCGTTGCTGGGTGCGTCGGCGCCGTGACGCGCAACGTCCGCCGTCCGGACTCGCGCGTCCCGGCGCCCCGCCCCGCCGTGTCGTGAACCCGCTCGCGCGAAGGAGGCAACGCCATGAGGACCGCAATCGTCGCCATCCTGCTGCTCGGCGCCGCCGGGACCGCGAGCGGGACGGCCGTGAGGCAGGACGAACCCCCGATGGTCTTCCAGCGCGTCTGCAACATCGTGCCGGGCCGGGAGGCGGACGCCGAGGCCCTGGCGCGTGAGATGGTCGACCTCGTCGGGGGGCAGTACCCCGGCGTGGAGATGTCGGCGAGGACCGGCCGGTGGATGACGGGCTTTCAGAACATCGAGCGGCCCGTCAACCAGATCCTCTTCAGCGAACGGCACGCCGACGAGGACATGCGCCAGATCTTCAACGAGATATTGATGGGCGACGAGGAGTTCCGCGCCATGCAGCAGACGATGGCGGGGATCATCGACTTCAGCAGTTGCACCGAGACCCGGTATCGCGCAAGGCCCTGACGGGCATGGAGGGCGCAGCGATGAGACGAACATTCACACTGGTGGTTCTGGGCAGTCTGCTGGGCGCCCTGGCGGCGCCGGCGGCGGACGCGCGGGTGGTCCGGATCGTCGTCGAGCGGACGACGCCGTACGCCGGCGGACAGGCGTTCGGCGACGCCGGTGCATTCGAGCGCCTCGACGGCACCGTCTACATGGAGGTCGACCCGGACGATCCGCTGAACGCGGTGGTCGTCAACCTCGACCGCGCGCCGCGCAACGAGCGGGGGCTGGTCGAGTTCAGCGCGCCGTTCTTCATCGTCAAGCCCGTCGACATGGCGCGCGGCAACCGGAAGCTGCTGTACGGCATCAACAACCGCGGGAACGCCATCGAGCTCGGCTTCCACACGTTCCCCTCGACCGGCCCCGACGCCGACGGCGGGCTGTTCTTCCGCCTCGGCTACACCCTGGTCGACGCGGGCTGGGCGGGCGACGTGGTGACGACGGAGACGCGGCTCGGGGCCAACCTGCCGGTCGCGGCGCAGGCCGACGGCAGCCCCATCGTCTCGCGCATCCGCATCGAGTACCCGTCCGACCCGACGCAGCGCCCCCCGGACGGCGCCGGCGTCCATACGCTGCCTCTCAAGGGGAACGACCGCTTCGTCAGCTACGAGACGGCCGACACCGACACGGCGCACTCCACCCTCACCGTCCGCGACGCCATCGACGGCGAGCGCCGGCCGGTCCCCGCCGACGGCTGGGCGTTCGGGACGTGCCCTTCGGGCGAGGCGTCGCTCGCGCCCTCGACCACCGACATCTGCCTCTTCGACGGGTTCGATCCCGACAAGGTGTACGAGCTGATCTACCCCGCGAAGAACCCGTGGGTCATGGGCCTCGGCTACGCGGTCACCCGCGACCTCGCCTCGTTCCTGCGCTACGAGACGGCCGACGACGCGGGAACCCCGAACCCCCTCGCCGCGAGCGCCGACGCCACCGGCGTCCGCCGCGCCTACGGGCTCGGCATCTCGTCGACGGGCATGTACCTGCGCGACTGGCTCTACCTCGGCTTCAACGAGGACGAGGCGCACCGGCGGGTGTTCGACGCCGTCCGCATCCACATCCCCAGCTCGCACCGGCTGTTCGCCAACGTCGAGTTCTCCGACCCCAACATCTACTCGCGCCAGGACCGGACCCCCGACTTCACGTCGCAGTCGGTCCCGCCGCTGACCTACGCGGTGACCACCGACCCGGTGACGAACGTGCGCGACGGCATCCTCAAGCGGCCCGCCACCGACCCCCTCGTCTTCCACGTCGACACGAGCAACGAGTTCTGGCAGATGAAGGCGTCGCTGAACGTCCACGACGGGCACGGCGACCCGGTGCCGGTACCCGACAACGTCCGCTTCTACCTGCTGGCCAGCCACCCCCACGGCGGGGCGGCGGGGGTCGGGGCGAGGCCCACCGACCTCGGCGCCTGCGCGTACCCGACGAACACCTACCGTAGCGCGGCGCCGGCGATGCGCGCGCTCCTCGTGGCCCTCGACGAGTGGGCCGACCGCGGCATCGAGCCGCCCCCGAGCAGCTACCCCGACGTGCGGCGGGGGACGCTGGCCACGGTGGACGAGGTGCGGCGGACGTTCCCGGCCATTCCCGGCGTCGCGTTCCCGACGCGGGTGAACGGGCTCGACGCGCTCGGCTTCGGCCCCACGTTCGGCGCCGGGGGCGGCCGTCAGACGGTGCTGCCGCCGACGCGCGGCGGGTCGTACCAGGTGCTCGTGCCGACTACGGACCGCGACGGCCACGATGTCGCCGGCATCCACACGGTGGACATCGCGGCGCCGGTCGGCACCAACACCGGCTGGAACCTCATGGCCCCCGGCCCCCGCGGCCGCGACCTCTGCTCGCTGACGGGGGCGTTCTTCCCCTTCGCCCGGACGCGCGCGGAACGGATGGCCAGCGGCGACCCGCGCCTGTCGCTGGAAGAGCGCTACGGCGACCACGCCGGCTTCGTCGCCGCGGTGCGGCAGGCCGCCGAAGAGTCGGTCGCCCGCCGCTTCCTGCTCCCCGAGGACGCCGAGGTGCTCGTTCGGATGGCCGAGGAGAGCGACGTGCTGAGGTGACCGGCCGCGTCGGTTAGACTGCAAGCTGATCCGCGGTGCCGGGCCTCGCGCCGGACTCGGCCGGGCGGGGGGGGCGCCGCGACTCTCGACGGAGGTCGGCAATGAGCGCGATGGGAGCAGACGAGTTCGTGCGGCGGCTCGACGCCGCCGTCAGCGTCGGGGACGTCGAGGCCGTGACCCTGGCGGTGCAGCACGAGATCGAGAACGCGCCCGGGCGGCTCGAACTCGACGCGCGTTTCCGGCGCACCCGCCCCGACCGCTACGCGAGGCGGCTGCTGCACCGCGACCCCGCACGCCGCTACACGGTCCTCGCGCTCGCCTGGGCCCCCGGCCAGGGAACCCCGATCCACGACCACCCCAACCTGTGGAGCGTCGAGGGGGTGCTGGAGGGCGAGCTGGAGGTGACGCAGTACGCCCCGATCAAGGAGGAGGCCCACCGCTGCCGGTTCGCGCCGGTGGAGTCGCACCGGGTCGTCGCCGGCGACGCCAACTTCCTGATCCCGCCCTTCGAGTACCACTCGCTGACGAACGACCTCACCGACCAGCCCTGCTTCACGCTCCACGTGTTCGGCGGCGAGCTGACGGAGATGAACACCTTCGATCCGGTCGGCGACGGCTGGTACGAGCGCTCCCTGCGCCGGGTCTCCTACGACGACTGACTGGCGGAGGGGGGTGCTGCCGCGAACCTCAGAGCGGCTTGGATCCCATCACTGGTCAGACGCGGATGCGCTTCGAGTATCTGGTCGAACGTCTCGCCGGCGGCGAGCTTGTCCAGAATCAGCTCGACCGCAATGCGCGTTCCCGCGACGACCGGCTTGCCCATCAGAACGGCGGGATCCGACCGGATGAGATCGGCGCTCATGTTTCATGGCTCCTGCACGCCAGTGGCGCGTCGCCGGAACGCCGGCTGCGCCCGCCCGAACGCCTCGCCGCGCCGGCTCATGCCGCATAGTCCCGGCAAGATCGAAGTCGGGCACGGCGAACCTATCGCGGTTCGGCCGCTTCTTCAGCCGCCGCCCTCTCCTCGGCCCGAGCGGCCGAAAGGATGTTGACGAGGCCGTAGTTGCCCTCGTGGCAGGCGTACTCTAACACCGGCCCCTCGGTCTTGCGCAGCGGCACGCGGGCCGTCCACGGGGCCTCCCAGATGTCGGGGTCGTCGACCGTGAACTCGTAATGGAGGATGTCGCCCTCGCGGGTGAAGCGCTCGACGAGGCGGTGCGGCTCGCTGCCGATCATCGTCAGCTCGCCGTCGAAGCGCATCGACTCGACGACCAGCGTGTCGCCGTCCCAGCGGCCGCGGCCGTCTCCGCCGAACTGCGGGAGGCCGCTGCGGGGGCTCCCGTCGAGGGGGATGATGCGCACGAAGTGCATGCTCTCGGCGAGGATGGCGACGTGGTCGGGCGTCTGGAAGATCTGCACGTTGTTGTTGTAGGGGCCGGGCACGATGGGGAACCCGATGGTGCCGAGACAGCGGTCCATCAGGTTCAGGTCCTCCCACGAGTCGAAGGGCCCGGGGCCGAACGAGCCGGCGACGGCGGCGCGCCGCTCGTCCGCGCCGTCCACCGTGGGCGGATGACGGCCGTTTGGCGGGTCGACGATCAGCGAGGTGCGCCGATCGGGGACGGGCTCCGTGCCGAAGTCGAGGAAGACCCGCGTGTGTATCTCGTGGCCGGGCACGGTGTCCCCGTTGTCGATGGATTCGAACAAGTCGGCGCTCCGGCGCGCGACGGCCACCGCCTCCTCCTCGGTCATCACCGCCCTGTCCCCGAACTCCGCCGGCCGCGCCATCGGGGTGGCCGAGCGGTAGTCCCAGACGCCCCCGAGATCCGGCGCGCCCCAGGGCGTGCGGGGCATGTCCCCGGTCTGGGCCCCCGTGGGATCGGCCAGCAGGGCACCGAGCAAGCCTGCTACCAGACAACTGCGGGTCATGGCTTCTCCCCCTCCGTGCGTGGTGTGCGCAACAACGGAGCTCAGCGACCCGTCAGTAGTGGTGACGGGCCTGGACGATTTGGATGGACCCGCCTTCGACACCGGTAGACGAGCCGGTGTTCAGTGTCGATGCGGCGAGACCAGCAGCCGGCCAGTTGGTTCTTGAGTGGCTCCGGCTTTCCGATTCCCTCGAACCGGACCGCAGGATGTCCTCGATCAGCACGTTGATGCGCCGGACCATCCGCCGGTCGGTATTCTGCCGGTACAGGTAGTCATCCCAGGCGTGCCGGGAGAAGACGAGCTTCATTCCCGGAGCCTGCGCTCCACCCCTCCACCGGCCTTCAGCTCTTCGACCGACTCCAGAAGACGTCGCGCGTTCGCAGGACTGCTCAACAGATAGGCCGTTTCCTCGAGTCCCTCGTAGTCGCGCAACGACAGCATGACGACGGCCCCGCCGTTCTTGCGCGTGATGATGACCGGGGCGTGATCGTCGCAGACGCGATCCATCGTCTTCGCGAGGTTTGCCCGAGCATCCGAGTACGTGATCGTGTCCATGATTTCGCCTCCGCCGGCCGTCGACGACTGTCGGTACAGAGTATGGTACAAGTCGACTGAAACGGAACTTCCCCCTCGACCGGTTCGTAGCGGCCGCACGGCCGCAAATCCGAACCGAGGTGTTGACCATGCGATGGATCGATGCTCGAACGGCGGCGGTCATGATGGCGGCATGTCTCGCGGCGACCGCGGCCCAGGCGCAGTACGGGGCGCCCACCGACGGCGAGTGGCGCACGTACGCGGGCGACAGCGGCGGCACGAAGTACTCGCCGCTCGACCAGATCACGGCCGAGAACTTCGGCAACCTCGAGGTGCGGTGGCGCTGGAACTCCGTCGACACCCACCTCGTTCGCTCCGCCCCCGGCGGCGACTCGCTGGTCGCGGCCGACACCCTCTTCGACATCCTGCAGGCGGACGAGCCCGACCTGTGGACGGCTTGGGACGGGGTGCGGCAGACGCGCACCCGGCCCTCGATCCGGTCGCTGGTGGCGACGCCGCTGATGGTCGACGGCGTCCTCTACGTGAGCACCCCCCTCTACCGCGCCGCGGCCATCGACGCCCGCACCGGCGAGACGCTGTGGGTGCACGACCCGCGCGCCTACGAGTCGGGCATGCCGGCCATCGCGCAATGGCGCCACCGCGGCGTGGCCTACTGGGAGAACGACGGCGACGCCCGCATCGTGTGGGGCACCGGCGACGGCTTCCTCGTGGCCGTCGACGCCGCGACCGGACTGCCCGCGGCCGACTTCGGCGACAACGGGCGCATCGACCTCACCGACGGCGTGCCCCGCGCGACCCGCGGCGAGCGCGACGTGCTGAACCTGCTCGCCCTCTCGTCGCAGTCGCCGCCCATGATCCTGCGCGACACCATCGTCATCGGGTCGACCATCAACGACCGGACGATCACCCGCGAGGCGACGCCCGGCTGGGCCCGCGCCTACGACATCCGGACCGGCCGCCACAAGTGGGACTTCCACACCGTGCCCCAGAGCGCCGACGAGTTCGGGTCGGACACGTGGCTGAACGAGTCGTGGCGCTACAGCGGCAACACCAACATCTGGTCGATGATGAGCGGCGACGAGGAGCTCGGCTGGGTCTTCCTGCCGATCGGCACCCCGACGAACGACTACTACGGCGGCCACCGGCTGGGCGACAACCTCTTCGCCGAGAGCATCGT
>JAJEFC010000397.1 GCA_022820675.1 Vicinamibacteria bacterium
CGGCCGCCCGCCCCGGGCGGGGTTCGGCGGTTGCGCGACGACCGGGACGCGCTGGGCACGACCGGCCGCCCGCCTCGGGCGGGGTCAGCTCCCGGCCCGCTCGATCAGCCAGTGGGTGAACCAGCTCCGGATGCGCTCGAGCCGGTCGACCAGCAGCCACGGCTCGCCGGTCCGCGAGAGGCCGTGGCTCGACCGCGGATAGCGGACCAGCTCGGTGGGGACGCCCCGTTTCTTCAGGGCCATGAACCACTTCTCGCCGTCGCCGATCGGCGTGCGGTGGTCGTTCTCCGAGTGGATGACGAGCGTGGGGGCCCGGACCCGCTCGACGTAGGTGATCGGCGACAGGCGGTCGTACCGCTCGCGCTCCTCCCACGGGGCGCCGCCGAACCCGAACTCGAGGAGGGCCTGGGCGTCGGACGAGCCGTAGAGGCTGGTCCAGTCGGCGATCGACCGGCTGGTGACGGCGGCCGCGAACCGGCCGGTGGTGGCGGTGAGCCAGTTGGTCATGAACCCGCCGTAGCTGCCCCCCGACACCCCGATGCGCCGGCCGTCGATGTCGGGATAGGCCTCGAGCGCGGCGTCGACCCCGGCCAGCAGGTCTCCCGCCTAGATCTCGCCCCATCCCCCGGTGATCGAGTAGGTGAAGTCGTGCCCGTAGCCGGTGGACCCGCGGGGGTTGGCGTACAGCACGAAGAAGCCCGCGTTCGAGAGGATGTGGAAGGTCCGGAAGAAGTTGTTGCCGTAGGCGCCGTGCGGCCCGCCGTGGATCTTCAGGACCATGGGGTGCGGGCGCCCCGGCTCGTAGCCGACGGGCTCGATGATCCAGCCCTCGATCTCGGTGCCGTCGTCGGCCCGCCAGCGCAACGGCTCGGCCGGCTGCAGGCTGAGGGGGGCGAGCCACGCGTCGTTGAACGAGGTCACCCGGCGCTGGCGGCTGCCGTCGCCGGTGTTGACGAAGACCTCGGCGGGGGCCGTTGGACTGGTCACCGTGTAGGCGATGACGACGCCGTCGCGGGTGGCCGAGACCGACCCCACCTGCCGGTCGCCGCTCGTCACCTGCCGGATCAGGTCGCCGGTCTCCGTCACCTCGAAGAGGTGGCGGTTGCCGCGGATGCCGGCGAGGAACCGCACCGCGTCGCCGCGCGGGGTCCAGGCGGGGGCGCCGGGCCGCATGTCCCAGTCGCGGGTGAGGTTGCGGGGGATGCCGCGCAGGGTGCCGTCGGCGGCGACGTCGACCACGCGGATGTCCGTCGGCTCGCCCCGCCCGCGGCTGTGGAGGAAGGCGAGCCGCCGCCCGTCGGGCGAGACGGCGGGGGCGGTCTCGCTGCCCGCGTCGGTGGTGACCTTCCGCGGCTCGCCGGCGTCGCGACCGACCACGTAGATGTCGCTCGCCGGATCGGTGGCGGTCTCGTCGTCCTGCCCTTCGTCGCCGGTGAAGTAGATGCGCTCGCCGTCGGCCGACCACACCGGCTCGCGCACGTCGAATCGCAGGTCGGTCCGCTGCATCGCCTCGCCGCCCGCCGCCGGCACGACGAAGAGCTGGGGCCGGGGCCTCGCCGAGGGATGGGGGAGCAGGGCGAGGGTGCCGTCGCGCTTGTAGCGCGTGGTGGTGATGACCCGGCCGTCGAACCGGTTGGGGTCGAGCGTGCGGCTGATCGCGTCGGGCGCGACCCACCCGGCACGGTCGCGCGGTTCGTCGTCGCCGGCCTCGGGGGGCGCCGTGTAGGCGATCCACGCCCCGTCGGGCGACCACACCGGGGCGCCCCGGACGTCCTCGATGGGGTACGCCTCGCCGCCGGGGAAGGCGACCCGCGCGAACCAGGTGTCGCCGGCGGCGTCCCCGTCGCCCCGGGGCGACTGGAAGCTGAGCACCCGGCCGTCGGGCGACCAGCGCGGCCCGCTCGCCTCGCGCGTCGGGTCGGTGAACCGGAACGGCTCGCCCTCGGGCCGGCCGCCGCGAAGCTGCTGCATCCAGATCTCGCGGTGCCGGCGGTTCTCGTGCTCGACGACGGTGGTGACGGTGAAGGCGACGAGGCCGCCGTCGGGCGAGATGGCTACCTCGCCGACGCCGACCTCCGCGTAGTAGTCGGCGGGCAGCAGGCCCCGCGTCTGGGCCGCGGCCGGGGCGCCGATGCCGAGGAGGCCGACGGCACAACCGATGGCGCCGAGGGCGGCGAGCCGGGGCAGCGGGGTCCGGACGACAGGCCGATGATGCATGGTGTCCTCCAGGGGCAAGCCAGTGTAGCACCGCGCCCGGCGGCGCGGGAGATTCTTCGCATGGGCGGGCTGCTGCGTGTCCCGTTCAACATGGACGGGGCCGGTCGGGTCCGGTAAGATACGGACGTGGACGCTACCGCCTGGACGGTCGTCGTGGCGGCCATCGCGATTCTGGTCGCGATCGGCACCTCGTTCCGGAGTCTGCGTAGCGAGATGCGCGACCAGAGAAAGGGGTTGGCCGACCTGCGCGAGCGCATCGACGCCCAGGGCGCCGACCTGCGCGAGCGCATCGACGCCCAGGGCGCCGACTTGCGCCAGCGCATCGACGCCCAGGGCGAGCAGATGGGCCTGCTCCGCGAACGGATGGCCCACCTCGAGGGTCTGCTCGACGGCCTCCGCGAGGCCATCACCAACCGGGCGGCCTGAGCCGAGGGCCTGAGCCCTACTGCCCCCCGGCCGCGGCCTCCTCGGCCCGCGACCCCGCCATCATGTTCATCATCCCGTAGTTGCCCTCGTGGCACGCGAACTCGAACATCGGGCCATCCGCCCGCGCGTAGGGCAGGGCCCCCGACCACGGCCGCGTCCACGTGTCGGGGTCGTCGACGGTGAACTCGTAGTGCAGGGTGTCGGGGCCGGTGCGCGTGAACCGCTCGGTCACCCGCGCCGCCTCGCTGAGGTCGCCGCGCGACAGCGAGTGCTCGGGCCGGGCCCAGCGCCGGATGAACGGCTGGCGCAGGTTCGTGGTCTCGACCACCAGGGTGTCGCCGTCCCAGCGGCCGCGCGAGCTGCCCGCGAACTGCCGGACGCCGTGGGGGAGGTGCGGCCGGCCGTCGAGGAAGATCACCCGCAGGTCGTGGATGTGCTCCTGCAGGATGATCACCCGGTCGGGCGTCTGGAAGAAGTGGTAGTTGTTGTTGTAGCCGGTCGGGAGGGTCGGGATGCCGCGGTACCAGAGGCAGCGCTCGCTCAGGCCCATCTGTTCGGGCCCGTCGGCGGGGACCCGGCCCTCGCGGATGTCGGCGATGCGCACCGACTCGGGCGACGTGATGCGGGCCAGGGCCTCCGCCGTCAGGGTCGGCAGCCGGCCGTCGGCCGGGTCCGTGATCAGGGACGTGCGCGCGGTACCCACCACCGACGTGCTCTGCTCGGTCCAGAAGCTGTTGTAGGCGCCGACGTTGCCGCCGACGGGCAGCGGCTCGGTCCTGACCTCGCTCGGCGCGTTCTGCTGGTCCACCCGCGCCTGGGCCTGCTGTTCCAGCGCGGCCACCTCCTCGGCGCTCAGGAACGCCTGGTCCGCGCGGTCGGCGGGGCGCTCGAGGGGGGTGATGGTGGCGTTGTTCCAGATGGCCTGCAGGTCGGGGTCGCCCCACGGCGTCCGCGGCACGTCGTAGTCGGCGGTCTGGGTCTGCGCCGAGGCAGGCGGCGCTGACGCGAGCGGTGCGGCCAGCACCGCGGCCGCGAGCACCGCCGCCGGCAGCGTGAACAGTCGTCGGCTCATCTCGGAAACCTCCTTGCCGTCCGACTCCCGCGGACGGGTCGAAACCAGAATATACCCCGGCCGGCCGCGCGCGAACGCCACTTTCGGTGCAGCGGCTCGTAGCGCCGGATTTCGCGTCGGTGAACGCGACCGCCAGATCGCGCCGCTTGCCCTGGGGCCCGCAACGCTGCGATCATGGATCGATGTCGACCACCATGAGGCGCAACGTCGCGGGGGCGGGGCTCTTCCTCGCCGCCTGGCTCGGGCTGGCCGCGGCCCTCGGCGGCAGCACCCAGCCGATACGGGCTCGGCAGGCGATGGTCGTCTCGCAGGACGCCATCGCCTCGGCGGTCGGGGCCGAGGTGATGCGCGAGGGCGGCAACGCCGTCGACGCCGCCGTCGCCACCGCCTTCGCCCTCGCGGTCACCTATCCCACCGCCGGCAACATCGGCGGGGGCGGCTTCCTCGTCTACCGACCCGCCGAGGGCGACCCCGCCGCCTACGACTTCCGGGAGGTCGCGCCGGCGGGGTCGTCGCCCACGATGTTCCTGCGCGACGGCGAGTACGACCCGGTGATGCACCACAGCTCCCATCTCGCGGTGGGCGTGCCGGGCACCGTCGCGGGGCTGCACCTCGCCTGGACCGGGCACGGGAGCCTGCCCTGGGCGAGGCTGGTCGAGCCGGCGGTGCGGCTCGCCCGCGAGGGCTTCGCGGTGTCCGACGCCCTCGCCCGCTCGCTGGCCGGGGTGCTGCCGCGGATGGCCCCGTACCCGGCGTCGGTGGCCCAGTTCTCGAAGGACGGCGAGCCCTACGCGGCGGGCGACGTGCTGCGCCAGCCCGACCTCGCGCGGACCCTGGAGCGCATCGCGGCCGAGGGCCCCGACGGCTTCTACCGGGGCGAGACGGCGGCCCTCGTCGAGCGCGAGATGGCCGCGAACGGCGGCATCATGACCCGCGCCGACCTCGCCGCCTACCGGGCGGTGCGCCGGGCGCCCATCCGGGGCACCTACCGCGGCCACGAGGTGCTCTCGATGCCCCCCATCAGCTCGGGGGGGACCGCCATCGTCCAGATGCTCAACATCCTGGAGCACGACGACCTCGCGGCGTCGGGGTTCGGATCGGCCGCGACCGTCCACCTGATGATAGAGGCGATGCGGCGCGCCTACGCCGACCGCGCGCGCCACCTCGGCGACCCCGCGTTCAACCCCGCGATGCCGGTGGAGCGCCTGACCTCGAAGGCCTACGCTTCGGAGCTGCGGCGGACCATCGACGCCGAACGGGCGTCGGCGTCCTCGCCCGACTCCTTCGAATGGCCGCGCGAGGGCGGCGAGACGACGCACCTGTCGGTGGTCGACGGCGCCCGCAACGCGGTGTCGCTGACCTACACCCTCGAGCAGGGCTACGGGTCGAAGATCACGGTGCCGGGGGCGGGGTTCCTGCTCAACAACGAGATGGGCGACTTCAACGCGGGCCCCGGCATCACCACCGACTTCGGGCTCATCGGGACCGAGCCGAACCTCGCCGCGCCCGGCAAGCGCATGCTGTCGAGCATGTCGCCGACCATCGTGACCCGGGACGGGCGCCTCGTGCTGGTGACGGGGAGCCCCGGCGGGCGCACCATCATCAACACCGTGCTGCAGACCATCCTGAACGTCGTCGACCACGGCATGAACGTGCAGGAGGCGGTGGACGCCCCCCGCATCCACCACCAGTGGCTGCCCGACGCGACCCGCTACGAGCGGTGGGGGCTGTCGCCCGACACCCTGGCCCTGCTCGAGGCGCGGGGCCACCGGATGGTCGAGACGCGGGTGCAGGGGGCGGTGTCGGCCATCTACTACGACGCGGAGGAAGACGTGCTGGAGGGCGCCGAGGACCGGCGCCGCACCAGCGCTGCCGTCGGTTTCTGAGGGGCCGGCGGGCGGGAATCGGCGTCGGCGGACGAGAATCGACGTCGGTGGGCGGGAATCGTCGTCGGCGGGCGGGAATCGTCGCCGGCGGGCGGGAATCGTCGCAAGCGGACAGACGAGGAGGTCCGGGCGTTCGAGCCCGGGCAAGGCGGAGACGGTTCAACGCAGGAAGCCGCCCGTGGAAGGTGCGGAATCCTGGAGTACCGACGGCGCGGAGACCGGAGTCGCGGGCGACGGTTTCCGGCGTGCGGAACAGGAGACGAGAATGGCGATTGCGGAGGCGTTGCTGCCGGAGTTCGACCAGGAGGCGGCGGGGGTGCGGAGGACGCTGGAGCGGGTGCCCGCCGACAAGTTCGAGTGGCGGCCCCACGAGAAGTCGGGGACCATGATCTGGCTCGCCGGGCACCTCGCGAACCTGCCGCAGTGGGCCAAGCTGACGATGGAGGCGGACGAGCTCGACATGGCTCCCGGGGGCGAGCAGATGCCGCCGCCCCCGACGCCGGCCTCGGTCGACGAGCTGGTGGCCACCTTCGACCGCCACGCGGCCGAGGCGCGGGCCGCCCTCGCGGCGGCGAGCGACGCCGACTTCATGAAGCCGTGGTCGCTGCTGAGCAACGGCACGGTGCTGATGACCCTGCCCAAGGCCGCCGTCATCCGCAGCTTCGTGATGAACCACCTGGTTCACCACCGCGCGCAGCTCGGCGTCTACCTGCGGCTGAACGACGTCCCGGTGCCGTCGATCTACGGCCCGTCGGCCGACGAGGCCCCGCCGGGGTTCTGAGCGGGGCGGGACGAGGCGGGCGGCGCGCCGGTGCTGCGCGGAAGGCGCGAGTGCGCGGTCCCATCTGCCCCGTCGCGAGCCCGGGGCCGGAAGGTGTCGCCGACGCCGGTCGGCGCCGCGAGGACTGGGAGCGGGAGGTGTCGCCGCTGCCGGTCGGCGCCGCCGCTGCCCCGTCGCGAGCCCTGGGGCCGGAAGGTGTCGCCGACGCCGGTCGCCGACGCCACGCATGCGGGCCGTGGAGTACACCTACCATCCCCGGGTCCTCGATGAGCTGGCGGCGTTCGGCCTGCGTCCCCGCCCCACGACCCCGCCGTCGCTCGCCAAGGCGTTCGTGAACGACCTCTACCGCCACGAGCTGCGGCGCCTGCGCCGGCAGCTCCGCTCGCGGGAGATCCCCCGGGAGGGCTACGCGGACCGCGTCGTGGCCCTGCGGAAGAAGTACTTCCTGCTTTCGATCCGGCTCGATCTGTGGGCGCGCGCCCACCCCCGCCCGGACGTGGTCGCGTGAGGACCGGCATCTGCCTCGGTTCCCCCGCAGACGGAACGCCAGCTCCCTTCGGCGCCCGGATCGGCCGAGTGGTCCGGGCGAAGACGCCCGACTGATGGAGGGCAGGCCGGCGGACCGGATCAGGCGATGGTGATCTCGGGGGACAGGTAGACGTCCTGGATGGCGTTCAGCAGGGCGACCCCCTCGGCCATCGGGCGCTGGAACGCCTTGCGGCCCGAGATGAGCCCGGTGCCGCCGGCCCGCTTGTTGACGACCGCGGTCTTCACCGCCTCCTTCAGGTCGCTCTCGCCCGACGAGGCCCCGCCCGAGTTGATGAGCCCGGCCCGGCCGAGGTAGCAGTTGGCGACCTGGTAGCGGGTGAGGTCGATGGGATGGCCGGTGGTCAGCGCGTCGTAGACCCGCTCGTGGGTCTTGCCGAACCCGAGGGCGGGATAGCCGCCGTTGGTCTCGGGCAGCTTCTGCTTGATGATGTCGGCCTCGATGGTCACCCCGAGGTGGTTGGCCTGCCCGGTGAGGTCGGCCGCCGTGTGGTAGTCGGCCTCGGGGGTCTTGAACGCGGGGTTGCGGAGATAGCACCACAGCACCGTGAACATGCCCAGCTCGTGGGCCTGGTGGAAGAGCTCGGAGACCTCCTGAATCTGCCGCCTCGACTCCCCGGACCCGAAGTAGATGGTGGCCCCCACCCCCATCGCCCCCATGTCGAACGCCTGCTCGACGCTCGCGAACCGGATCTGGTCGTAGGCGTTGGGGTAGGAGATGAACTCGTTGTGGTTGAACTTGAGGATGAACGGGATCTTGTGGGCGTAGCGCCGCGACAGGGCGCCGAGCACCCCCAGGGTCGACGCCACCGCGTTGCAGCCGCCCTCGATGCCGAGGCGGACGATGTTCTCGGGGTCGAAGTAGGCGGGGTTGGGCGCGAACGAGGCGCCGGCGGAGTGCTCGATCCCCTGGTCGACGGGCAGGATCGAGACGTAGCCGGTGTTCGCGAGCCTCCCCGCGCCGAAGAGCGCCTGCAGGCTCGTCAGCACCCGCGCCGGCCGGTCCGACAGGGCGCAGCAGCGGTCGACGAAGTCGGGGCCCGGCAGGTGCAGGTCGGAGGCCGGAATCGTCCGGCAGCGATGCTCGAGCAGGGCCGCGTCGTCGCCGAGCAGCTCGACGACGGCGTCCAGCCCCGAGGTTCCGCGTTCGAGGGTTCCGGTAGTCACGCGCGTTATTTTCCGTTGCCCGGCCGGAGATTACAAGGTGGCGCGGGCGACCGGGGCTATGCCCCCGAGCGGCGCCGCGGCCGCCTGCGCATCGTCCGGCCGTTACCAGGCGGGGCGGTCGGCCGGCCGGGGCGTTGCCCGGGTCTCGGCGGTGCGGGACGGTCGCGCCGCGCTCGCGCAGCCCCACGCCGGGGGCCGCATCGACCCGATCGGGCGCGTCAACGCCTTTGCCACGGACGGCCCGCGCCGGGTATGCTGAGAGGTTGATTGCCGTCCGAATGTTCATCCCTGCAGGAGCACCGATGCGCGAGCACCTTCTCTTCACCTACAAGTTCAACCTCGGTCACCTCGAGTCGCTGGTCAAGGACCTGACCGACGAGCAGATGGTCCAGCAGCCGCACGGGGTGGTGAACCACCCGGCCTGGACCCTGTGCCACCTCGCCTCGGCGTCGAACCACACCGGGGTGGCCCTCGGCCTCGAGTCGACGTTCCCCGCGGAGTGGGAGGAGGCGGGCAAGACCGGCGGCGAGCCGAGCGGCGACGCGTCGAAGTATCCCTCGAAGGACGCCCTGCTCGCCGAGCTGAAGAAGCAGCACGAGCGCGTGACCGAGGCGGTGGCCGCCGCCGACCCCGCGGAGTTCGCCAAGGAGCACCCCGACGAGGGCACCCGCAAGTACTTCCCCACCCTCGGCGACTTCGTCGACTACCTGCTGTCGGCCCACGAGGCCAACCACATCGGCCAGATCGCGGCATGGCGCCGCGCCATGGGGCTGAAGTCGGACGCGGGGTAGCCGTTACCTGCTGTCGGCCCACGAGGCCGACCACATCGGCCAGATCGCGGCGTGGCGCCGTGCCATGGGGCTGAAGTCGGACGCGGGGTAGGCGTCTGCGCCGTGGAATGGCGCGGACGGATGGAGGGCCGGAGGGCGGCAATCGGAGCCGCAGGCGGCGATTTCCGGGCCGGGAGTGCCCGCGCCGCGGAACGGCACGGGCCCTGCGGGCCGTTCGATCGCCGGGCGGCGCCGGCGACGGTCGCCTGGCACCGAGGATCACCGTCGGCCTCGGCAACCCGCGCCGCCGGGGCCGGCGGCTCCGGTAGAATGATCGCCGGCTTCCCGAGGATCGACGTCATGACCGAGAAGACAGACGCGCCGCCTGCGCCCGCTGCCCCCGCCGGGCGCCCGCCCGCGATGGCTCCCTTCGTGCCCGACCTGCTGGAGCACGGCGCGCCGGTGCGGGGCGTTCCGCAGACGCTGGACAAGCGGCTGTTCGTGCAGCTCCACGTGTTCACGGGCTGCGCCGACACCGGCCCCTTCGTCGACCTCGTGCGGGACAGCGGCCTCGAGGCGGCGGTCTACGCCAACCTGAACGACCCGCGGGGCGTGGGCGTGGTGCTGATGTCCGAGGACCCGGCGCTCTTCGCGGAGGCGGCGCGGAGCCTGCTCAGCGGACCGTACTTCCGGACCCTGACCCCGCTGCCCGACTTCACCATGATCGGCCGCACCTACTCGAGCGGGCGCGAGGCGGATCTCGAGGACTTCCTGCTGCACCGGGTCCGGCGCGGCATCCTGAACCGGGCCCATCCGTGGGGCATCTGGTACCCGCTGCGCCGCATCGGGGCCTTCAACCGGCTGCCGCGCGGCGACCAGGGCCGCATCCTCATGGAGCACGGGACGGTGGGCCGCGGCTACGGCGAGCTGGGCCTCGCCGTCGACGTCCGCCTCGAGTGCCACGGCCTCGACCGCGACGACAACGAGTTCGTGATCGGCCTCATCGGCCCCGAGCTCTACCCCCTGTCGAAGCTCGTCAAGGACATGCGTCCTACGGTCCAGACCTCGGAGTACATCCGCGACATGGGCCCGTTCTTCGTCGGCCGCGCCGTCTACCAGTCGCCGGTCCCCGCGTCGTCCCGGTCCGACGACGCCGGGTACTGACCCTCGGTCCGGGAGCTCGCCTCCCTCGTCGGCCGCGCCGTCAGCCGGTCGCTGGCCCCCGAGTCGCTCCCGTCCGGTGACGCCGGGTATCGACCCCGGTCCGGGCGCTCGCCTCCCGTCGGCCGCGCCGTCTGCCAGTCGGCGGTTCCCGCGTCGTCCCGGTCTCGGTGACACCGGGTGCTGACCCGGGTACCGACCCCGGTCCGGGTGACGCCGGGCAATACCGGTGCGGGGTCCGCCTCGGGTCACGGCCAGAGGTGTCCGTCCGCGGCCGCCGCCGCGAAGCGGTGGGCGGGCCAGACGTCGATGCCGTCGGCGGAGCGGAAGGCGCGGGGGCCGGTGTAGACGAGCACCCGCCGGACGAGCCCGGGCACCGTCTCGATCGCGCGGAGACCCCTCAAGAGGCTGGGGTGATAGCGGCTTGCGGCCTTCACCTCGATGGCCAGCAGCTCCCGTCCGCGCTCGAGGAGCACGTCGACTTCGACGTCAGTCTGGTACGGGGCCCAGTACCAGAGCTGGTCGAAGAGGTCCTGCACCTCGGCGTGGGCCCGTAGCGTCGTGATCACCCAGCTTTCGAGCAGGGGGCCGCGTTCTTCCGCCGCGACGTCCCCGAGCTGGCGCTTGACGGCGCGGACCACGCCGGGGTCGACCCAGTACAGCTTCGGCGACTTCCGCTCGCGCACGCGCACCCGAGCCTCGTAGGCGGGCAGACGGCAGACGAGCAGGGTGTCCTCCAGGATGTCGAGATAGCCCTGCACCGTCGTGCGCGAGACGCCGGCGTCGCGCGCGATGCCCGCGACGTTGACGACCTGGCCGTTGAAGAGCGCCGCGACGGGCAGGAACCGGACGAAGCCGGGCAGATTGCGGACCAGGGCTTCGGCCCGGATCTCTTCCCGCAGGTAGAGCTGTGCGTAGGCCTCGAGGACCGCGCGCGGGGCGTCGCTCGTCCAGACGAGGGGCACCGACCCGTGGCGCAGGACCCGGTCGAGATCGAACTCGGCGCCCAGCTCCGCCGCCGTCAGCGGGAACATGGTCCGGCGGAGCGCCCGGCCGGCCAGCAGGTTGGTGCCCGCGGCCTTGAGCTTGCGGGCGCTCGACCCGAGCAGCGCGAACCGCAGGCGATGCGTCTCGATGAGCCGGTGCACCTCGTTGAGCAGCGCCGGCAGCCGCTGTACCTCGTCGAGGACGACCCAGGCGCCGGGCGCGAGATGCCCGATGGACTGCGCGAAGAGCGAGGGGTCGGCCAGCAGGTCCTGATAGAGGCGCTCGTCGAGCAGATCGACGTACACCGCGTCGCCGAACGTCGTGCGCGCCCAGGTGCTCTTGCCGACGCCGCGCATGCCGAACAGGAAGAAGCTCTGACGGGCGGGTTCCGTCAGGCGACGGTAGGTGGACATGACGCCGTCACAAATCGTGGAAAAATGACGACATCATAGTCCTTTGTCTCGCGACTCGTCCAGCCGGCTTTCGCGGCAGGACGAGCCGTCCGCCGGATCGCACGGGTGTCGGACGATGCCGGCCGCGCAGCGTCCGCCACCGGCGGCCCGGTTCGAGGCAGGCTCGTCAGGCTGGATCCGCCCGGGAGAAGAGACGGGCGCACGCCAAGAAAGCGGTGCGCCGTCGCGCAAGCGGCACGCCGAGCCTGGTGTGCGAGCGGCGAAGCCCTCACGGCGGCGTCTTCGCGAGCGCCGGCCCCGGCCGCTTCCGTGAATCGAGCGGCCGTCAGGGCCGGGGGCCGTCACCGCACGATGGTGTCGTGCATCCCGGAAGAGACGATGGAGACACGCCGGCGGCGGATCTGTGGAATAATGGGCGGTCATCGTCGTGGACAGCGATGCCGGTCGGGGTCGGCCCGCGGGCGGGTCCCGGTTGGAGACGCCAGGTAGCGCGTGGGTTCGGCCGCACGGGCGCGGCCGCCGTGGATCGCCAGGAGGACTGACGTGAGAACCACCACACTCGTCGCCGCGTTCGTGCTGGGCTCGGCCGTGCTGGCGCTGCCGGGCGCCGCCGCCGCCCAGGGCACCGAGGCCCCGACGTTCGCCAACGACGTCGCGCCGATTCTCTACCGGTCGTGCGTGAACTGCCACCGGCCCGGCGAGATTGCGCCGATGTCGCTGATCAGCTACCGCGACGTGCGGCCGTGGGCACGGTCGATCCGCGAGAAGGTCGAGACCCGCGCCATGCCCCCCTGGCACATCGACCGGCGCCTGGGCATCCAGAGCTTCAAGAACGACCCGTCGCTGACCGACGACGAGATCGGCACCATCCTCGCCTGGGTCGACGCCGGGGCGCCGCAGGGCAACCCCGCCGACACCCCCGTGCCGCCGGAGTTCGCGCCGGCCGACTCGTGGCAGATCGGCGACCCCGACCTCGTCGTGCGGTTCCCGACCTACGAGGTGCCGGCGGCCGGCCCCGACCTGTTCGGCAACCTGTTCGCGGAGATGGGGCTGGAAGAGGACCGCTACATCACCGCCATCCAGACCCGCCCCGTGGGCGACAAGGCCCGCCAGGTGGTGCACCACGCGCTGTCCTACGCGGTCGAGCCGAGCGCGGACGAGGCGGACATGAGCGGCGGGCTCTTCCTCGTGGAGTACGCCTCCGGGAAGCTGGCCGAGATCTATCCGCCCGACTCGGGGCTGCTGCTGCCCGGCGGGAGCCAGGCGCGGCTCAGCTACCACCTGCACTCGGTCGGCGAACCGATCGACGCCGACGTCGAGCTGGGCATCAACTTCCTGCCGGCCGGCGAGACGCCGAAGTTCATCCGCTACTCGCGGCAGCTCGGGGGCTCGCAGAACGTGACCACCGGCATCCTCGACATCCCCGCCGGCGAGATCTCGCGCTCGGACGGCTACGCCCGCTTCAACAATGCCGCGCGCATCACCATGTTCCAGCCGCACATGCACATGCTGGGCATCTACCAGTGCATCGAGTTCATCTACCCGACCCAGCCGGTCCGGGCGGAGACGGTGAACTGCGCCGGCTTCGACTACAACTGGCACATGAACTACAACTACGAGGACGACGTCGCGCCGCTGATTCCGGCCGGGACCATCCTCCACGTGTCGAGCTGGTTCGACAACTCGGCCGCCAACCGGGGCAACGTCGACCCGAGCAACTGGGTGGGCAACGGCGGGCGCACCATCGACGAGATGGGCTTCGCCTGGATCGGCTGGCACGACCTGACCGACGAGGAGTACGAGGCGGCGGTGGCCGAGCGGCAGGCGGCGCGCGAGCGCACCGACGACGACTGATCGCGCCGTTGCGGCATCGTCGCGGCCGACGGGCGCCCCCCCGGCGTGCGGAGGGGCGCCTCGGCGACGAGCCGCTCGGCGAGGTCGTGCGGGCGCTCGTCGCACGCGGGCGGGCGCTCGTGGGGACTGGGAGCCGGCGCGGGGGCGGGCAGATTCGCCCCCCGGCGCCGGCCTGTTTCGAGAAAGCCATGTTGAACCGGTCGAGACGACTCACGCCGTTGCTGGCCCTCGCCGTGATCCTCGGCGCCGCCGCCGAGGGGCGGGCCCAGGCCGACCCGCAGAACTTCCTGTTCAGCTCGGGCCAGTCGATTCAGCCGTTCTTCGACGGCTGGTCGCACCATCCCGACGGCGGCTTCGACTTCCATTTCGGGTACCTGAACCGGAACTACGTCGAGGAGCTGCACGTTCCCGTCGGTGCCGCCAACCGGATGTCGCCCGGCGACCCCGACCAGGGGCAGCCGACCTACTTCTACCCGCGCACCAACCGGCGCATGTTCAGCGTGACGGTGCCGGCCGACTGGGGCGACCGGCGGCTGGAGTGGCAGGTCACGGTGGGTGACGAGACCTACCGCGCCCTCGGCTGGCTGCAGCCCGAGTGGGAGATCTTCGCGAACGCGGCGGCGGCCCGGGCCGGCGGCCAGGGGGACAACCAGCCCCCGACGCTGGCCGTCACCGTATCCGCGGGCGCGGCCGCCGGCGAGCCGGTGACCCTGAGCGCGGCGGTGACGGACGACGGCCTGCCCCCGCCGCGGCGCCGGGGCGGGGGCGGACGCGGGACGCTCGACACGTTCGAGCGGCGGCCCGGCGAGCCGACCCTGCCCGTCAACGTGCCGCAGATCCAGGTCTCGGCCCGCAAGCGCCCCCTTCGCACCCCGGTGGACCGGGTCACCGTCACGTGGACGCAGTTGCGGGGAGCCGCCGGGGTGACCCTGGCGGCCGAGGACGACGCGCCGGACGGCTCGGCCGTGGTCACCGCGACCTTCCCGTCCCCCGGCGAGTACCTGTTCCGAGTGCAGGCGTCCGACACCCTCGCCAACGTGACCGAGGAGGTCACGGTGACCGTGCGCTAGGAGTCTGCGCCGTAGAACGGTGCAGACTCCTAGGGCTGCGTCACGACCAGAAGTTCGGACATGGGTGCTCTGATTCGTCAACGATTGCGGGCCATAAACCCACGTCCATGCCCGAATATTATGGTGTGACGGACCACTAGATTCCTTGAACGGGCGTGATCTTCACAGTTGAGTCAAGTTTTGATCGTGTTT
>JAJEFC010000365.1 GCA_022820675.1 Vicinamibacteria bacterium
GGTCGCCGGTCCGCGCGGTGCCGTGCATGCGCTGCCTCCCCCAGGCGGCGCCGACCGGCCGGCGGTCCGGCAGCCGGCCGCCTGGGCGAGCCGGGCCGGGGCGTCGACTGGCGGCCGCCGTGCCCGTCAGCTCCGCACCGCGATGCCCATCACCTCGAACCGCGCGCCGCGCAGCAGGGTGCCGCTGCCCAGGAACGCCCGCGCCGGGGGGTCGGCGGTGAAGTAGGTGCGGTAGACCGCGTTGAAGTCGTCGTACAGGGCCACGTCCGAGCAGAACACCTGCACGCTGACCAGATCGTCCATGGTCATGCCGGCTTCGGCGAGCACCGCGGCAATCTGGTCCAGCACGATCCGGGCCTCGTCCCCCGCATCGGCGGGCGGAGCCCCGGTCTCGGGATCGAGGCCGAGGCGGCCGGCCAGGTACAGGGTGTCCCCGACCTGGATGGCGTCGCTGAACAGCGGGTTCGCCGCCGTCCGGCCCGGCAGGTTCACCGCCCGACGCCCGTCGTCGGGCTGGGCCGTCACCGTCCCGAGGGCGCCGGCGCCGAGACCGCCGACCACGAGACCGCCGACCACGAGACCCGCCGCAAAGATGCGCATGTTCTCCGTCAGGTTCATCACGACTCTCCCTCCATGACCAGGACCGTCGATCCCGTCGTCTCGCGCGCCTCCAGCCGGCGGTGCGCCTCGGCCGCGTCCTCGAGCGGCAGGGCGAGGCTCACGTCGACCTCGACGGCGCCGCTCTCGACCACCGCGAACAGCTCGCGGGTGGTCTCCTCCAGCTCCGCCCTCGTCCCGATGTAGCTGGCCAGCGTCGGCCGGGTCAGGAACAGCGACCCCTTCGCGGCGAGCAGCCCCGGGCTGAACGGCTCCACCGCCCCCGAGGCATTGCCGTAGCTGACCATCAGCCCCCGCGGCCGCAGGCAGTCGAGCGACGCCGCGAAGGTGTCCTTCCCCACCGAGTCGAAGACCACCGGCACCCCCGCCCCGCCGGTCAGCTCCCGGACCCGCTCGACGACGTTCTCCCGTGTGTAGACGATGGGGTGGTCGCAGCCATTGGCCCGCGCCAGCTCCGCCTTGGCGTCGCTGCCGACGGTGCCGATGACCGTCGCCCCCAGGTGCTTCGCCCACTGGCAGGCGATGAGCCCGACTCCCCCCGCCGCCGCGTGCAGCAGGATGGTGTCGCCCGGCTTCACGGGGTGGATGCGCCGCACCAGGTACTGCACGGTGCACCCCTTCAGCATCATCGCCGCCGCCTGACGGTCGCCGACCGCGTCGGGCAGGCGGACGAGGCGCGCGGCGTCGATGACCCGGCGCTCGGTGTACGCGCCCAGGCTCATGCAGTACGCCACGCGGTCGCCGGCCGCGACCTCCGTCACCCCCTCGCCGACCGCCTCCACCACGCCCGCCGCCTCGTTGCCGATGATCGCCGGCCACCCCGGCACTGGGTACAGGCCGGTCCGGTGATACACGTCGATGAAGTTCAGCCCCGCCGCCGTCTGGCGGATGAGGGCCTGACCGGGACCGGGAGAACCGGGGTCGGTCTCTTCCCACCGCAGCACGTCGGGACCGCCGTGCTCGTGAATGCGAATCGCTCTCGTCATGTTCTGCTCTCGTCCATCTCGTCCGCTCCGGTCAGGCGTCCGCACGATCTGCCGCTTGCGCTCGTCCGCCTGCTGTCGTCCGCCCGCTCGCGGTCCCCCCGCCCCGCGGGCACGACGCGGCTGGGGAATCATACTGCGGTCCGGCAGATTCCACGCCCCGGGACGCCCGCGGCCGGTCGATCGGGACCACCGCCATCCGCTGCGCAGCGGGCGGCGTTCGGGCCCCGACGCGTTCGATCGACGACACGAGACCCGCCGGCGGACCCCGTCTCCCACCTTCGTCAGGCGCGGACGCCCCGGAGCCGCACCGCGCACTCACCCGCCCTCGGCGCGGCGCCGCGCTCCAACCGCGCCGGTGTTGTTGGCGGACCCCGTCTCCCCACCTTCGTCAGGCGCGGACGCCCGGAGCCGCACCGCGCACTCACCCGCCCTCGGCGCGACGCCGCGCTCCAACCGCGCCGGGTGCTGGCCTTGCGGGCCGCCGGTCGGGTACGATGCGGCCACGGCATTGCGCCGGCGACGCCCGCCGGCCCGCAAACCACGAAGAGAGTCGCAATCCGGTGACCACTCATTCGGCGTTCGACACCGCCGCCTCGGCCCGGCCGCAATCCGCCTTCGACGCCCAGGCCCCGCCCGACCCGTCCCTCGTCGCCGACTGCGTGCACTGCGGGTTCTGCCTGCCGACCTGCCCCACCTACATGCTGTGGGGCCGGGAGACCGACTCGCCGCGGGGCCGCATCGTGCTGATCAAGGGCGGCCTCGAGGGCGAGACGGCCGTCACCGACCGCTTCGCCCGTCACTTCGACACCTGCCTCGGGTGCATGGCGTGCCTCACCGCCTGCCCCTCCGGGGTGCAGTACGACAAGCTGCTCGAGGCCACCCGCCCGCAGATCGAACGGCAGGTCGCCCGGCCGTGGACGGACCGGCTGTTCAGGCGCCTGATCTTCTCGCTGTTTCCGTACCCCGGGCGCCTGCGCCTGGGCATCGGCAAGCTGTGGGCGTATCAACGGTCGGGGCTGCAGCGGCTCGTCCGGGCGAGCGGGCTGCTGAACCTGCTGCCGGCCCGGCTGCGCGCGATGGAGGCGCTGCTGCCCCCGGTCTCGTTGAGCGCCGGCTGGACGCGGATCCCGGCCCGGGTGCCGGCAGAGGGCACGCCGCGTCGCCGGGTCGGCCTGCTGCTGGGCTGCGTGCAGCGGGTCTTCTTCGAAGAGGTCAACCGGGCGACGCTCCGGGTGCTGGCGGCGGAAGGGTGCGAGGTCATCGTCCCCCGCGCCCAGGGCTGCTGCGGCGCGCTGATGCTCCACGCCGGCCTCGACGGTGACGCGGCGGAGATGGCGCGCCGCTTCATCGACGCCTTCGAGGCCGAGGCGGCCGACGTCGACACCCTCGTCATCAACGCCGCCGGCTGCGGGTCGACCCTGAATGAGTACGGCCACCTGCTGCGCGACGACCCGGCCTACGCGGAGCGCGCCCGCGCCCTCGCGGAAAAGTGCAAGGACATCTCCGAGGTGCTCGACGAGCTCGAGCCCCGGGCGCCGCGGCACCCCCTGCCGCTCAGGGTCGCCTACCACGACGCCTGTCACCTGCAGCACGCCCAGGGGGTGAGCCGGGAGCCGAGGCGCGTGCTCGGCGCGATTCCCGACCTCACCGTATGCGAGGTCCCCGAGGCGGGCATCTGCTGCGGCTCGGCCGGCATCTACAATCTGGTCGAGCCCGAGGCGGCGGGCGAGCTGGGAGACCGCAAGGCGCGCAACATCCGGAGCACCGGGGCGGAGGCCGTGGTGTCGAGCAACCCCGGCTGCCTGCTGCAGATCGCGAACCGTCTCGAGGCGTCCGGGGACCGTTCGCCCACCTACCACCTCGTCGAACTCGTGGACGCCTCCATCCGCGGCGCGTCGCTGCCGTCCTGACCCCACCAGCCCGCCAACCCTCGCCTGCCGCTCCCCTGATTCCCCCTTGTCACCCCAACCGACCCTGCAGCCTCGCGCCGGTCCACCGCGCAATCCGAGGAATCGGACGACCAGCGCTCGCTCGATACCCCCCTTCGGAACCCCTCGCTTCTCGTCGTGCACCCGCTTCCCGGCCAATAGCCCCGACGCTCTCGTGCGTCGATGCAGCGCGGGGTTTCACCTCAGGCTGCCGGAGGATGGGGCGCGACGGCGGCATGCGCCGCCCGCGCCCGGCGAGGTTCCAGGGGAATCCGGGAAGAAGGGGCCCGGCCGGCTCTCATCGTGAAGCCCGAAGAGCTCTGCGGGGACCGTACCGGCCGGGCCAAGGCCCTCGCGCCTTCCGCAATCGGGTACCAGTTGGACACCGG
Source organism: Vicinamibacteria bacterium (assembly GCA_022820675.1). Lineage (GTDB taxonomy): Bacteria > Acidobacteriota > Vicinamibacteria > Vicinamibacterales > UBA8438 > JAJEEA01. The sequence continues at coordinate 3,922 of JAJEFC010000365.1, forward strand.
GACACGGGTTTCCGCCTCCGAGACGGGGAGACCTCTCGAGCAACCCGGCGGCGCCACGGGCTGCTAGAGGCCGCCGGGGCCGCGGCCCGGATTGAGGATCCGGCCGGGGTCGAACCGGCGCTTGACCTGCTGCATCAGGGGAAAGCCGTCGCCGAGCGGCCCCCACAGGTCGACGAGGCTTCGCAGCTCTCCCTCGGCCTGCCGGATGACCGCGCTGCCGCGGCCGGGGTCGAGGCGCTCGCGCAGGGACCGCACGAGCGAGGCCTGGGCGGAAACCGGGCCGGCGAGGCGCAGATACAGCACGCCGAGGCCCGCCCGGCCGATCAGCGCGCAGTCGAGCGACTGCGCCCGCGCCGCCTCGTCGAGCCACGCCAGGGTGGCCGACAGGTCGCTCGGCAGGACCACGAGCTTGACGATGGTCCCCTCGCCCCCGAACACCCGGGCCTCGTGGCGGCGCCACGCCTCGGCCTCGTCGGCCTCCGCCAGCACGGCCGCGTCGCCGCCGGCGTCGCGGGCCAGCGCCGCCGCCTGCTCCGCCTGCTCGGCCGCCACCGTCGCGGCCGACTCGAAACGGACGAGCATCGCGGCCGGCGGCCACGCCAGCTCGACCGCGCTCGGGGTCGAGCCGTGGGCGAGCAACGCGGCCGCGACACGATCGATCTGCCCGGCCTCCGAGAGCGTCACCCGCACCGTGCGCGACGCCTCGGCCGCCGGGGCCAGCTTGAAGGTGGCGGTGAGGATGACCCCGAGACAGCCGAACGACCCCGTCAGCAAGCGGGCGAGGTCGTAGCCCGCGACGTTCTTCACCACGATGCCGCCGCTCTTCGCGGTCACCCCGTCGGCCCGGGCCAGGGTCATGCCGATGATGAGGTCCCGCGGGGCCCCGTGGCGCTGCCGCCGCGGCCCGCTGTCGTTCGCGGCCACGATGCCGCCGATGGTCGCACGCTCGGCGTGGGGCGGATCGAGGGGGAGCCACTGGCGGTGCGCGGCGAGCGCGGCGTTAACGTCGGCCAGCACCGCGCCGGCCTGCACGGTGGCGGTCAGGTCGCCGTGACGGTGCGCCTCGACGGCGCCGAGCCCGCGCGTCGACAGCAGCACGTCTATCGAGCCCGCGGGGGCACCCCAACCCAGCTTGGTCCCCCCGCCGCGAACCACGACCGAACGCCCGTGTTCCGAGGCCCAGGCCAGCACCGCGGCCGCCGCCTCGGGCGTCCCCGGCTCGGCGATGACCCCGGGCACCACGCCGTCGACCGCATCACCGTCGGTGCCGGCTCGGGCCACCGCCCCGCCGGCGCAGGCGTCGATCTGTCCGATCAGCGCGTCGCGCAGCTCCACGACCTCGGTCATGACATCTCCGGAAGGCGGCGGCGAAGGGCTTCGCCTACAGCCGCTGGGCCACCCCCGCTACCTCCGCCGGATGGGCCCGGTAGGGCCCGGGCACCTCTCCGCACAGCCGGGGGGTCGGCAGCAGCTTGTCGGGGTTGCAGATGTCCGCCGGGTCGAACGCCCGGCGCAGCAGCCGCATCGTCGCCAGGTCCGCCTCGTCGAACATCTTCGGCATGTGGCAGGCCTTGTCGGCCCCGATGCCGTGCTCGCCCGTCAGCGACCCCCCGGCGTCGAGGCAGTAGGAGAGGATCTCGGTGGCGACCTCCTCGGCCAGCTCCGCCTGCCCCGCCACCGCGTCGTCGTAGCAGACCAGGGGGTGCAGGTTGCCGTCGCCGGCATGGAAGACGTTGCCGATGGTGAGCCCCGACCGCTTCTCGAGGTCGCGGATGCGGCGCAGCACCTCGGGGAGCGTGCTGCGGGGAATCACCCCGTCCTGCACGTAGTAGCTGGGGGCGACGCGCCCCATCGCCGCGAAGGCCGCCTTGCGGCCCCGCCAGATGCGGGCGCGCTGGTCCTCGTCGCGCGCGACCTGCACCCCCCAGCCCCGGTTCCGGTCGCAGATCGCCTCGATCTGCTCGAACTGCGCCGCCACCTCCGGCTCCGGGCCGTCGAGCTCGACGATGAGCACCGCCTCGGCGTCCGGGAAGCCGGGGCTCACCGCGGCCTCGGCGGCGCGGATCGTGGTGCGGTCCATCATCTCGATGGCGGCGGGAATGATGCCGGCGGCGATGACGTCGGAGACCGCGTTGCCCGCCGCGTCGGTCGAATCGAACGCGGCCAGCAGCGTGCGCACCGACTGCGGACGGCGCAGCAGCCGGAGAATCACCTTCGTGACCACGGCCAGCGTCCCCTCCGACCCCACCAGCACCCCGAGGAGATCGAGGCCGGGGCTGTCTGGCGCCGGACCGCCGAGATGGACCATCTCGCCGTCGGGCAGCACCGCCTCGACCCCCACCACGTGGTGCACGGTGAAGCCGTACTTGAGGCAGTGGGCGCCCCCGGAGTTCTCGGCGACGTTGCCGCCGATCGAGCAGATGACCTGGCTCGACGGGTCGGGCGCGTAGTAGTAGCCGTCGGGGGCCACCCGGCGGGTGACCTCGAGGTTCATGATGCCCGGCTCGACCGTGATCCGCTGGTTCGCGATGTCGACGTCGAGCACCCGGTTCATGCGGGTCATGACGATGAGCACGCCGTCGGGATGCGGCAGGGCGCCGGCCGAGAGCCCCGTGCCCTGCCCCCGCGCCACGAACGGCACGCGGTCGCGGTGGCAGAGCCGCACCACCGCCTGCACCTGCTCCGCCTTCTCCGGCAGCACCGCCGCCCGGGGCCGCGAGCGGTGCGAGACCAGCCCGTCCGACTCGTAGGTGGAAAGCTCGCCCTCGTCGCGGACGAGGCCGTCGTGCCCGACGATCCGCTCGAGCTCGGCGAGGAACTGCGCATTCACGGGCATGGGGACCGCCTCCTCCGCGACCGCCGGCCGGTCACGGTCCGGCGTACTGGTCGATGACGTTCTCGATGGCTCTGCTGCAGACGCGGCAGAAGCCGACGGGATTGCGGGTGAACATGATGCAGTCCACCTCGGGGCGGTACAGCCCCGTCGGCTCGTAGGACGCCCCCTCGAACGCCCCGACCCGACCCGCGTACCGCATGCCCCCGAGCAGCGCCGTCTCCCGCTCCAGTTGCTCGGTGAAGAGCCGGTCCATCACCGTCTCGGCCGCGCCCTCGGCCCGCAACGCGCCGCGGCGCCGCTGGGCCTCGACGCTGCCCGCCTCGAACGCCGCCTTGTCCCACGGCGTCGGCACCGGGGTGTCCGGCTCGATGAGGTCGCCCCACTTGACCCGCTCCGGATCGTGCAGGGCGGTGACGTTCGGCTCCCACGGCTCGGGAAGGAACGCGGCGCCGGTCTCGTAGGCGACGTCCGAGGTGTAGTACTCGTCGGCGAGCCCCGCGAAGTGGTGCCCGAACTCGTGGATGAACACGTACTCGGCGAACCCGGTGTCGGCCGCCGCCGTGGCCTGGAAGTTGAAGATGCCGCCGCCCCCGTACTGCTCGTCGTTGACGAGAATCTCGATGAACTCGTAGGGCGCGGCCGAGGCGGCGTCCCGGAGGGCCCGGTTGTCGTAGGTGAGGACGTAGCGCTCGGAATCGAAGATGTTGTACTGGACCGACAACGGCGTGCGCCGGAACTCGCCCGCCCGCGGTCGGGTCACCCCGGACTCCGCCGACGGCAGGTCGAGGCCCCACACGTTGAAGTCGTTCCTGCGGCTGCGGAACGGCTCCTCCTCGAACAGGGCGTTCACGAGGCGGGTCGCGTCGGCGTGGAACTTGGGAATCTCCGCCGCCGTGTACCCCTCGCCGATCACGAGCAGGTCGACCTTCTCGGAGGGCGGACCGCTCTCGAAGAGGGGCCACACGTCGCCGGCGGGCTCGCGATCCGCGGGGTTGACGAACCGGGAGGCGGGGTCGATGACGGTGGACCAGAGCTCCCGGAAGCTGTTGTCCGCGCTCCGGCCCTTGAGCACGACCTGGACGGGGGCCTTCGGCCACGGAAACCGCAGCGATTCGTGGAAGCTGCGGTGCACCTCGCGGTACTCGGGCGTGGTCTCCCACTCGCCGTAGATGGACGCGAAGCCACGGGAGTACAGGACCCCGTTGGTCCGCCGGTCGATCACCTCGAACCGGTACTTCCCCAGGTTGAGGTCGTCGAGGAGCCGCGTCCGGCTCCCCGCCCACGGTCCGTCGGAGACCACCTGGTCGAGGGCGAAGATCTCCTGTCCCAGCCCGCCGGAGTGGACGTAGTCCACCCGCATGGTCTTGTCCAGGAACCAGGCGTCGAACCCCGATTGCTGTCCGGTCAACGCGTCGCCGCGGACCGCGACGACCACCACGAGGAGGAGACAGTTACGCACCCGCATCATGCGCCAATTCTAGCGGAATCCGCGCCCCGTTGGGGCCGCCCGGCTCCCGCCCGAGAGCCTGCCCCTCTCCATCGTCGGCAAGAACATGCGACCGGACCCGTCGGCGGCGGCAGCCCGCCGGTCTTCGCCCGCCGGGCTGCTAGAATTGACCGCGTCAGTTGACCGCGTCCGCACCGCCGCCGCCCCGACCGCGGCCCGCGAGACCCGGCACCGCCCTCGGACCGGGAAATCACCGGACCTGCTCCCGCCCCACGCGGGGATCCGCGCATGACCACTCCGCCTGCTCCGCCTCCGCCCGACGCCGACCCCGTCGCCAACAAGCACACCGCGATCGGCGTCTGCCTCAACCTCCTGCTGCTCGCCCTCATCGCCTACGGGTACGCCCGATCCGAGGACTACAAGTGGGCCTGGGTCCTCGTCGGCGTCCCCATCACCGTCGTCACCCTGCGCTACGCCTGGCACCTCCTGAAGTCCCGCTCCTGACCACCCGAAGGCCGCGCCCCCCCGGAACCGCGCCGCCCCGCTCTCCGCCGTCTGCCCGGCGCTTGGATCGCTGCCCCCAATCACCCCTGCCATGTGCCGAGCCCGCAAGCGCGGAAACGGCGCGCCCGCCCGCGCAGTCGGCAATCCGATGAACGACCACTGTCCTCGACGCGACGCCGAGCCGACGCCCGTCCCTCGCCGACCCTCAGTCCGACACCGCAAGCTCTCCCGGGACGATCGGGCGCGTTCGCGGCAGCTTGCCCCGGTACGACAGCCATCCCACGAACCCGAGAATGCCCACGAACGCGGCCAGCTTCACGACATCGCCCGTCCGCCCCGCCGGCAGCCCCCGCCACAGGCCCCACAGCACCGGCTGCGCGATGCACATCGCCCAGACCGACCCGTAGAAGTACCGCCGCTCGTGCCCTTCTCCCTTCGTGGACGCCTTGACCCGCGGCAGGCGCCCCAGCGCTCCGAGCGCCCATACCGCGCCGGCCAGCGGGAAGTACGCCGCCTCGTACATCGCGCGCACGCTCCACACCCCCGTCGCCACTGCCGCCACCAGCCCCGCCAGGTTGAGGACCCCGAACGACAGGACCGCGCTCCATGCGCACGTGTAGCAGACCCGCCTGTACAGCGGATTCGGCCGATCTTCCGTGAATCGGATGATGTACGGCCGCGGCTCACACCCCGGCAGCCGACCCCGGGCGCCCGCGACGCCCGTCCCCACCACCACCGCCGCGAGCCACAACGCCATCCGGCCGTCGAATCCCCGGTCGAACAGGTCCAGCGTCAGCGGACCCGGCAGGATGAAAAAAACGAAGACCCAGATCGGCCAGTGGTTGAACCGATAGTAGACCTTGTTGCGCAGCCGGATCTTCCGCTCCCCGGCCAGCTCGACCGGAATCCCGCCCTCGTCCGCCGCCCGCGTCGCTTCTCTCCTCACGTCCGCCCCGTCGCTTCCGCGCCGCTCCTGCAACCGCTCCCGTCCTGCCCTGAAGCCGCCATTCCCCCGCCGTCCCCCGCCACTCCCCCCGATGCGGGACGCCCCCGTCCGTACATGCCAACGCCCGGAACCGCATGCGGTTCCGGGCGTCAGAGAAAATCCCGGCAGTGACCTACTCTCCCACACGGTTTCCCGTGCAGTACCATCGGCGGTAGAGGGCTTAACGGCCGTGTTCGGCATGGGAACGGGTGTGACCCCTCTCCTATCGCCACCGGGAAACGCAGGGGCCCCATCGACCCGGGCCCCGTCTGTCAAAGAGCCGCCGAACGCTGGACCCCGGACATGCGCCGGGCGCCCAGCTACAACTGAATATCCTGCAAACGGCAGTCTCTCCCGCCCCCACGCAGTGCGGAATGAGGAAAAGGTCAAGCCTCACGGCTGATTAGTACCAGTCAGCTCAAGCCCTCGCGGGCCTTACACACCTGGCCTATCACCTGGTCATCTTCCAGGAGCCTTCAGGAGCCGAAGCTCGGGGAGATCTCATCTTGGGGAGGGTTTCACGCTTAGATGCTTTCAGCATTTCTCCCTTCCGAACGTAGCTACCCAGCGCTGCCGCTGGCGCGACAACTGGTACACCAGAGGTCCGTCCATCCCGGTCCTCTCGTACTAGGGACAGCCCCCCTCAAATCTCCTGCGCCCGTGGCAGATAGGGACCGAACTGTCTCGCGACGTTCTAAACCCAGCTCACGTACCGCTTTAATCGGCGAACAGCCGAACCCTTGGAACCTGCTACAGCTCCAGGATGCGATGAGCCGACATCGAGGTGCCAAACCTTGGCGTAGATGTGAACTCTTGGCCAAGATAAGCCTGTTATCCCCGGCGTACCTTTTATCCGTTGAGCGATGGCCCTTCCATGCGGAACCACCGGATCACTAAGGCCTGGTTTCCCACCTGCTCGACTTGTAGGTCTCGCAGTCAAGCT
>JAJEFC010000153.1 GCA_022820675.1 Vicinamibacteria bacterium
CCCGCACCGGCCGCGCCGGCCGGACCCGCCGGTTGATGGTCCGTCGCCTCGACGAGGCCGGCGCCGAGCGGCTGGACGGCACCGAGGGCGCCCTCGACCCGTTCTTCTCGCCCGACGGCGCGTGGATCGCGTTCTTCGCGCTGGAGGGGCCGCCCGGACCGACCGAGCGCCTGCAGTACCGCTGGACGCTGAAGAAGGCGCCGGTCGGCGGAGGCGCGCCGGTGACGCTGGCCGAGAACGTCCCCGTCCTGCGCGGGAGCTGGGGCGACGACGACCGCATCGTCATCGGGGCCCTCGGCGGCCTGCTGGCCGTGCCCGCGGCCGGCGGCGCACCCGAGCCCCTGCTGCCGGCCGGCGCGGTCCCCGAGCTCGCGGTGTGCTCGTCGCCCCACGTGCTGCCCGGCTCCGCCGCGGTGCTCTACGCCGAGCAGTCGCCCGACGGCGCCCGGGTGAAGGCGGTGTCGCTGACCGGCGGCGAGCCGCGCACGGTGGCGTCCGACGCGACGGCGGCCGCCTACACCCCGACCGGCCATCTCCTGCTGCAGCAGGTGGCCCCGCCGACGCCGGGAAGACCGGGGTCCGGCAGCACGGCCCTGCTCGCGGCTCCCTTCGACGCCGATCGGCTCGAGCTGACCGGCCCGCCCGTCCCCGTCGTCCCCGGCGCCGGCGCCGCCGCGTGGTCCGCGGACGGCACGCTGCTCTACGCGGCCGACGCCGGGCTCGACGCGGGCGAGGTCCGGCGCACGCCGGTGCTGATCGACCGGGACGGCCGCGAAGAGGCGGTCGCCGTCCCGCCGCGGGCCTACGGCACGCCGCGCTACTCCCCCGCCGGCGACCGCATCGCCCTCGACGTCACCGAGAACGACGGGGCGGCCGACGTCTACGTCCACGACCTCGCCCGCGGGGCGACGAACCGCCTGACCTTCGACGGCTGGAACGTCAGCCCGGTCTGGTCGCCCGACGGGCGACGCGTTGCGTTCACGTCGATGCACGCCGACGGATCCGTCCTGTCGCGCAAGGCCGCGGACGGCACCGGCCAGGTGGAGGCGTTGACGGCCCCGGGGCCGTTCGAGACGGCCTCGGCCTGGACCGGCGGACCCGGCGGGCCGGGAGCCCTCCTCCTCATGCGCGCGAGCGGCCTCGCGGACGTCGACATCCACCTGCTGCCCCTGGACGGCGGCCGGAGGTCGGAGCCGCTGATCGCGAGCGACGACATGGAGGCGTGGCCCGCCGTCTCTCCCGACGGCCGCTGGCTCGCCTACCACTCCAACGAGTCGGGCCGCCCCGCCGTCTACGTCCGGCCGTTTCCCAACGTCGAGGACGGCAAGTGGCAGGTGTCGCTGCGCGGCGGCCTCATGCCGGTCTGGTCGCGCGACGGCCGCGAGCTGTTCTACGTCGCCACCGGCCCGGAGGGGTTGGGGATGATGGCGGTCGAGTACGGCGGCGAGTCCGCGTTCACCGCCTCGCGCCCCGAGCGGCTGTTCACGCTGCCGGGCCCCGTCGATCTCGGCGGCGTGTTCCGCCACTGGGACGTCGCCCCCGACGGCCGCCGCTTCGTCGTGCTCCGCGAGGCGGAGGGGGACGCGTCGCCCGCCGACCCGCGCCAGGGGCCGACCCGCCTCGTCTACGTCGCCAACTGGCTCACCGAGCTCGCCGAGCGGGTGCCGGTCCCCTGACCGCGCCGCCTCCACACCAGCGGCTTCCCCTTGCCGCCGGCCGGTCCTTGCGGCCCGGCGGCTCCTGTGGTACAAGCATCCGTTGAGAACGTCCGTCTCGACACGACACGCACGCGACTCGGGCCGCCAAGGAGATCCTGAATGAAGCTCACGCGCACGCTCGCCGCTCTTCTCGCGTTCGGCTTGGTTTCGACGTTCGCCGCCCCCGGCTACGCCGAGAACGGCGCCGAGGCCGCGGTGACCTACTACAAGGACGTGCTGCCGATCATGCAGGACAACTGCCAGACCTGCCATCGGCCGTCCGGCGCCAACATCAGCGGGCTCGTCGCCCCGATGTCGTTCATGGACTACCGCGAGACGCGGCCCTGGGCCCGCGCCATCGCCAGCAAGGTCGAGTCGCGCGAGATGCCGCCGTGGTTCGCCTCGGCCCCCAAGGGCGTGTTCGAGAACGAGCGCGGCCTGACCGACGCCGAGATCGACACCATCCTGAGCTGGGTCGCGGCGGGCGCGCCCGCCGGCGACATGGCCCACGCCCCCCCGGCGCGGCGGTTCGCGGAGGACGCCAACGACGGCTGGAGCCTCGGCACTCCCGACCTCGTCGTCAAGATGCCCGAGCCGTTCCTGGTCGAGGACGACATCTACGACCTGAACATCACCTTCTACAGGGAGCTGACCGAGGACATCCTGCCCGAGGACACGTGGGTCAAGGGCTGGGAGTTCCGGGTCGGCGACAACGCGATCACCCACCACATGTGCTCGTCGATGATCGAGCCCGGCGCCTTCATCCCCGAGGGCGCGGTGGAGGACGAGGGCGCCGACACGGCCGGCAGCCAGCTCCTGAGCTGCGTGGCCGAGGGCGGCGAGCCCGACATGCTGCCCGAGGGCTTCGGCGTGCTGCTCGAGACGGGGTCCAGCATCTCGTTCAACATGCACTACCACAAGGAGCCGGCCGAGGGCTCGTCCGTCTGGAGCGACCCCGAGATCGCGTTCTGGGTCGCCGACGAGCCGGTCGAGCATCAGGTCATCAACGACACCCTCTACAACCGCGGGTTCGAGATTCCGCCCAACCACCCGAACTACCGCGTGGGGTCGTCGCGCGTCCTCGAGAAGGACACCCTGGTGCTGACCCTCTGGCCGCACGCCCACCTGCGGGCCGTCGCCGCGCGCTACACCGCGTTCTACCCCGACGGCACCGAGGAGCTGCTGCTCGACGTGCCCCACTACGACCAGAGCTGGCAGGTGACCTACAAGTACAAGGAGCCGAAGCTGCTGCCGAAGGGCACCCGCATCGACGTCGACTTCTGGTACGACAACACCGCCGAGCGGGCGTCGCGGCGCAGCTTCGACCCGAACCGGTTCGTCGGCTACGGGCCGCGGACCGACGACGAGATGTCGCTCGGGTTCATCGGCTACGCCGAGGTCGACGAGCCCGCGGCGATGCCGACCACCGACAACGACTGACGCCGGCGCCGCCGGCGCGTCGTGACTTCACGGCAGGGCGGGGCTCGTTGGTCCCGCCCTCGCTTTTTCTGCGGGGAGTCTCGTGTCCCGCGGTTGACGACGGGTTCTGCGGGGACAACGGGGTTCCGCGGGAAACAAACGGTTCCGGGGAACATCGGAGCCGGTCGAACAACGGGGTCCGGGGAACACAACGGGTTTCCGGGGGAACATCGGCACCCGGGCGAACAGTCGGTTCCGCGGGAAACAACGGGGTCCGGGGGAACATCGGAACCGGTCGAACAACGGGGTCCAGAGGGAACAACGGCTCCGGGGGGAAACAACGGGGTCCGGGGAAACAACGGGGTCCAGAGGGAACGACGGGTTCCCGGGGAAACAACGGGTCCGGGAAACCACGGGTTCCGGCGGAACATCGGATTCTGCGGGGAACATCGCCATGGCGACCATCGGTGACAACCACCCTGCCGGCCCCGGCCGGCGCAGCCTCCCGTCCATGCGCCTGGCCCCGCTGGCCGTCGCCTGCGGCCTGACCGCCCTGGCGGGCGTGCACGCCGGCGCCCAGACGCCGCCGCCCACCGAGGAGGCGGACGGACTCGTGCACGCCTCTCTGGTGCTGGAGGGACAGGAGATCGACGTCGCGTTCCCGCCCGACCTCGCCGCTACCGGCCCGGCCTACGCAGAGCTGCTGGCGGGCACGGCGGTGCGCCTCGGGAGCTTCCAAGGGCATCGCGCCCTGCGGATTGGTACGCGCGAAGCGGACCTCGAAGCGCTGGCCGCGGAACGGGCCGC
>JAJEFC010000383.1 GCA_022820675.1 Vicinamibacteria bacterium
TGTCGCCGGGGCGGTCGCCGCCGTAGAAGTTCGAACCCGGGCTGCTGACGGGCATGTAGACGAGGCCGCGCTCCTCGTCGACGGTGAGGGTGAACGCCCACACGTTGTTCCCGATGCGGTCGCGCCAGCTCTGGTTGCCCCAGGTCTCGCTGCCGAAGTCGCTCTCGGTGGGCAGGGTCGGGAACTCCCAGAGCAGCGTGCCGCTCGCGTCGAGGGCCCGCGGCCAGGCCCGGGTCGGCTCCCCCCCGCCCCGGGGCTGGTTCAGGTGGGGCGCGATGTGCCGCTGCCCGGGGCCGAAGGCGCTCGAGCCCAGGATCAGGGTGTCGTCGTACACCACCGGCACCCCGGTGTAGGGAATGCGCACCGCCGCCTCGCCCCCGTCGCCGAACGCGGCGTCACGCTCGCCCGTCGCCGCCTGCAGGGCGACGACCTTCGACAGGCTCGTGAAGTAGATGCGGGCCTCGTGATCGTCGGTGGCCGGCCCGTAGGCGACGCCGCGGAACGACGCCAGCCCCTCGGCCAGCTCGTGCCGCCAGATCTCCTCGCCGGTCTCGGGCCGCAGGGCCACCACCCGGTTGCCCGACGCGAGGTACATCACGCCGTCGACCACGATCGGCGTCACCTGCTGGAACAGCTCGGCCGGGCTCGGCCCCTCGATGAACCCGTCCTCGGGATGGAACCGGTACGACCAGACCTCCTCGAGGGAGGCGACGTTCGTCGCGTCGATCTGATCGAGGGGCGAGTAGCGCGTGCCGGCGAGGTCCCGGTTGTAGGTAGGCCAGTCGGCGGCGGCGCTGCGTTCCGCCTCCTGGGCCGGCACCGGCGCCGACACCGTCAGGATGCCAGCCAGCAATGCGGCCACCCTGCCCGCTCGACACGAATGCCGTCGGGACGCACGCTCTACGGTGCTGAATCGCATGGGCTGTCTCCTCTCGCTTCCCGAGCTTCCGGCGACATGCTGCTACACTGGGACGAGGCTGGCATGGGGTACGTGTACGCGGACATCGAGCTCGGCAACCCGCGGCGGCCTGACCTGACACCGGTGCGGGTCCGTGCCCTGGCGGACACGGGCGCGCTGCTCTTGTGCATCCCCGAGCACGTCGCGGTGCAACTGCGTCTCGAAACCGAGTCCACGCGGGAGGTCACGGTTGCAGACGGGCGCACGACAAGCGCTCCTTACGTCGGCCCCCTCAAGGTCACCTTCGGCAATCGTCTCTGCTACGTCGGCGCGCTGGTCCTCGGGGACGAAGTGCTGCTGGGCGCCGTACCGATGGAGGACATGGACCTCGTCGTGAATCCGGGACGCCGCAAGGTGACGGTGGACCCCGCAAGTCCGAACTTCGCTCGATCACGCGTCAAGCGCGCAGGGTCCGGCCACGCCGGCCGCCACGAACGCGACCCGCTGCACGGCGGGCGACGGCGCCTGTCGAAATCGGCCTTCGGGGCGGCGTCCGCCCGCAGGTGATCCGCCGTTCGCAGCCCTGGAACACGCCGTCAGGTGATCCGCTGCCGGCCGAACTCCGCCTGCAGGCGCTGAAGGCGCTCGCCGGTGGCGCGGCGAATCTCGTCCACGACGGACAGGGCGTGGCGGCCGGCGTCTCCGGCGAGCTGGGCCTCGGTCGACGCCTCGACCTCCGCCCGCAACGCCGCGAGCTCGTCGAGCGTGCCGCGCGCCTCGTCCAGGCGCTGCCGCCACACCTCGTGGCGGGACCGCGTGTCCGGCCGCCCGCTCAGCTCCTCCAGGATGGCGACCTCGTCGCGGGCGATCGCCTCCAGATCGGCAATGGTCTCCAGCAGCGATCCCCGCACGCCGTCGGGCTCGCGCTCGCACCCCAGGGCGGCCAGCATCGCCAGGGCGGCGAGGCCGGCCGCAACACGCCCGAGCATGGCCCTTACACGCCGGACAGCGGCTCGAGCGGGAGCCGGCCGTTGCTGTGGCCGAGCTGCTCGACGGGCACGCCCATCTTGTCGAGCAGGCTCAGGTGGAGGTTGGCCAGCGGCGTGTCCTCGGGGTACTTCACGTGCCGCCCGCCGGTGCCCGCCCCGCCGCCGGCGAGGAGGATGGGCAGGTTGGTCGAGGCGTGGGAGTTGCTGTCGGCCATGCCCGCGCCGTAGACGATCATCGAGTGGTCGAGCAGCGTGCCGTCGCCGTCCTGCGTGGCGGCGAGCCGCTCGACGAAGGCCGAGAAGAGCTGCACGTGGTACTGGTTGATCTTCGTCAGCTTGGCCAGCTTCTCGGGGTCGCGCTGGTGGTGCGAGATGGGATGGTGGGCGTCGGGCACCCCGATCTCGGCGTACGTGCGGCCGGTGATCTCCCGCCCCATCATGAACGTCACGACCCGCGTGAGGTCGGTCTCCCAGGCGAGGGCCATCAGGTCGAACATCAGCTTCGCGTGCTCGCCGACGGCGTCGGGGATGCCGGCGGGCTGGGCCACCACCGGCAGCTCGCGGTCGCTCTGGGCCTCGGCCATCCGGATGCGGCGCTCGATGTCGCGAACCGCGTCGAGGTACTGGCCGAGCTTGGCCTGGTCGCCGGCCCCGAGCTGGCGCGACAGGTCGGCGGCGCGGTCGGTGACCGAGTCGAGGAGGCTCGCGTCCTTCTCGAGCCGGGCCCGGCGAATCGCGGGGTCGGTGCTGCCGGTGTCTCCGAACAGGCGCTCGAACACCGCCCGCGGGTTGTTCTCCATCGGCAGCGGGGTCACGTCGTTGGCCCACGCGATGGTGTTGGTGTAGGCGCAACTGAACCCGTCGTCGCACGAGCCCGCGAAGTCGCGCCCGTCGAGGGCGAGCTCGAGGGTCGCGAGCTGCGTCTCGCGGCCGTGCACGCGGCCCGCGAGCTGGTCCATGGAGACCCCGCCCCGCAGATCCGAGCCGTCGTCGGGCTTCGACGGCACCCCGGTGAGGAACCGGGTCGAGGAGCGGGCGTGCGGCCCCTCGCTCTCGACACCGTGCATGCCCGACAGCACCTCGACGTGCGAGCGGTACGGCTCGAGCGGTTTCAGGATGGTCGGGAACTCGAAGCCGGCGCCCTCGGTGGACGGCGTCCAGTGCGGCATCATCATCCCGTTGGGGACGTACACCACGCCGAGACGGCGCACCGGGGCCGCCGCCGTCGTGCGCAGGGCCGCGAAGGCGGGCACCATCCCGTCGAGCAGCGGCAGCGCCAGCGAGGCCCCGAGCCCTCGGAGCACGGTACGACGGGGAAGCGCCTTCTGGGTGACGATCATGATTCGGTCCTCCGCATCCGGAACGGTGTGCTCTTCACGATGCCGACAATGATAGACGACCAGCGGTAGTCGTCGGAAGCCGCCTCGCGGGTGATGGCCCGCACGGTGGGCCGGTCGTAGTACTCCGGCCCCCGCCCCAGCCCGTAGGCCAGCAGCTTCTCGGTGAGGGTGGCCGCGAACTGGTGGCGCCGGTCCATCAGCAACGAGCGCAGCCCCACGGGCCCGTCGAACGCGGTGCCGTCCGGCAACTGCCCCGACGAGTCGATGGGCAGCCCGGCGGTGCCGGTGGTGCGCCAGCGACCGACCGCGTCGTAGTTCTCGAGGGCCAGCCCCAGCGGGTCCATCGGGGCGTGGCACACCGAGCAGGCGGGGCTCTCGCGGTGGCGGGCGAGCCGGTCGCGCACGGTGGCGGCCCGGCCGTCCTCGCCCCGCTCCGGCAGGTCGGGCACGTCGGCCGGGGGCGGGGGCGGGGGCGTCCCGAGGATGTTGATCAGCATCCACTTGCCGCGCAGCACCGGCGACGTCCGGTTCGGGTACGAGGTCACCGTCAGCACGCTGCCGTGCCCGAAGATGCCGCCCCGGCGCTCGGCCAGGTCGTCGTCCAGGCGGACCCGCCGGAAGTGGCTGCCGTAGACGTTGGGGATGCCGTAGTGGTCGGCGAGCCGCTCGTTGACGAACGTGTAGTCGGCCCCGAGCAGGTCGAGCACGCTGCGGTTCTCGCGCAGCAGGCTGTCGACGAAGAGCTCGGTCTCCTGCCGGAACGCCTCGCGCAGGTTCTCGTCGAACTCGGGGAAGGTGATGGCGTCGGGCACGACGCTGCGCAGGTTGCGCAGGTACAGCCACTGGCCCGCGAAGTTGCGAACCAGCTCGGTGGCCCGCGGGTCGGCCAGCATGCGCCGCGTCTGCGCCTCGAGCACGTCGGGGTCGGCGAGGCGGCCCGCTTCGGCGAGGGCGAGCAGCTCGTCGTCGGGGCCGGTCGACCACAGGAAGAACGAGAGGCGCGACGCGAGGTCGAGGTCGCTCAGGGCGTAGGCGGTCCCCGGCCCGGCGTCGACGGGGTCGCGGACCACGCGGAACAGGAAGTCGGGAGCGATGAGCACGCGTTCGAGCGCGAGCTGGATGCCGGCGTCGAAGCTGCCGCCGTCGCGGCCCGCCCGGTAGAACTGCATCAGGGTGTCGAGGTCGCCGGCGTCGACGGGCCGGCGGTAGGCGCGCCGGGCGAGCGAGCCGAGAATCTCGCGCGCGCACCGCTCCTCGTCGGCCGCCGTCTCGCCGTCGGGGCGGCACGTGAAGATGGCGCGGCGGCTCGGGGTGTCCCCCGGCCCGCCCGCCGACGAGAAGGGGCCGCCGATGACGACGTGCTCGACCGCCGCGTTGCCGTCCCGCATCTCGTTCACGGCCACCGCGAACACGCTCTGGCGGGGCTGCAGCACGCCTTCCGGCTCGGTGAACCGCCGCACGAACGAGACCCCGACGACGCGCGGGCCGGCCTCGGCCTCGAAGCGCACCCGCATGTTCGCGTCGGCGAAGAGCATGTACTCTTCCCACTCGGGGTCGCCGAACAGGTTGCCGCCGTAGCTGGCCGGGGCCTGCACCCCCTCGGGCTCCTCGCCGCCGAAGACGAAGGTGCGGACGAGCTCGCCGTCCAGACGCACCTCGAGCTCGTGGCGCGAGCCCATGCCCCGCACGTAGTTCACGTAGTTGCGGTGCAGGCGGATCTGGAGGTCGTACTCGCCGTCGACGGGGAAGACATGGCGGATGGCGATGCCCCCGCGCGACCCGAACGGCAGGTCGTCGCTCATCCGGTCGTCCTGCAGCAGCAGGATGGGGACCTTGTAGGTCTCCGCCGCCGGCCCCAGCGGGGCCTCGCCGAGGGCGGTCCGCCCGATCTTGCGGGCGGCCGACAGGTACCGCTCCATGAGGGCGGACGAGACGGTCAGCACGTCGGCGTTGTTGTCGAAGCCGTACTCGTCGAAGTCGTCGGCGGGCAGCAGGTCGTCGACGTCGACGTCCACCGCCAGCAGGTCGCGCACGGCGTTGGCGTACTCGGCCCGGTTCAGGCGGTGCACGGCCTGGGTGCGCCCGGGGTCCGGCGCGGCGAGGGCGACGCGGTCGATCTCCGCTTCCAGCCACCCCGCGACCCGGTCGTAGGTCTCGGCGTCGGGCCTCGGACGGCCCACCGGAGGCATGGCGCGGGTGCGCAGCTTCGTCACCACCTTCTCCCACAGCTCGGCGTGGCCGGCGACGGCGGAGAGGTCCTGGCCGTCGAGGCTGAGGCCGGCGGTGCGGAGCCGGTCGTTGTGGCAGGTCAGGCAGTAGCGGTCGACGGTGGCCGCGAGCAGGTCGGCGCCGGCGGCGAGACCGGGCTGGGCGACCGCATCGGTCGCGAAGAGCGCCGGGGCCAGCAGCGCGGCGATGGCCGCGGCCGCTCCGAAGCGGGACCTTTGCGGAACAGCTTGCATCGTGGGTCAGCCTCCCTGCGCGCCGCCTGGCATCCGCCTCGACCGGTTCGTCCCGGAAGCCGACACGCGGGCGACCGGGGTGAAGACAACGGGCGTGTCGGAACCGAACGCCGCAGCCGCGGAAGAACGGACCTTGCACGCCGGTCTATGTGGCTGTGGAACGGCGACTTGGCCACGGATCGCGTCGCTGATAGTCTGGCCCAACGTCCGTCCGGTGTCAATCGAGCGCGACCGCGACGAGGGTGGCGGAGGCACGGTTATCATGGCGGACGAACAGCCCGATCCCTGACATGCCGCTAGCGCAAGGAACGAAGATCGGCGCCTACGACATCACCGCCCCCCTCGGGGCCGGGGGCATGGGCGAGGTCTACCGCGCCCGCGACACGAAGCTCGACCGGCAGGTCGCGCTGAAGGTGCTGCCCGAGGCGTTCACCGCCGACCCCGACCGGCTGGCGCGCTTCGAGCGCGAGGCGAAGGTCCTCGCCTCGCTGAACCACCCGAACATCGCGCAGATCTACGGCGTCGAAGAGAGCCGGGGCTCGCGGGCGCTGGTGCTTGAGCTGGTCGAGGGTCCGACCCTCGCCGACCGCCTCGACCGCGGGCCGATCCCCCTCGACGAGGTGCTGTCCATCGCCCGGCAGATGGCCCTCGCCCTCCAGTCGGCGCACGAGTCGGGGGTCATCCACCGCGACCTCAAGCCCGCCAACGTCAAGGTGCGCGACGACGGCGCCGTGAAGGTCCTCGACTTCGGCCTCGCCAAGGCCCTCGACCCCGCGCCCGAGGCGGATTCGGGCATGACGGCGACCCTCACCGCCTCGGTGACGCGGATGGGCGCCGGCCTCGTCATGGGGACCCCGGCCTACATGGCGCCCGAGCAGGCCGAGGGCCGGCCCACCGACGCGCGCGGCGACCTCTGGTCGTTCGGCGTCGTCCTCTACGAGATGCTCGCGGGCGAGCGGCTGTTCGCGGGCGAGACGGTGGCGCAGGTGCTGGCCCGGGTGATCGACCGCGACCTCGACCTGACGGCGCTGCCGGCCGCGACGCCGGCGCC
>JAJEFC010000253.1 GCA_022820675.1 Vicinamibacteria bacterium
GCCGCACCACAAGTACCGTCGGACACCGGTCCCCTTCGCCGGTCCCTCACCACGATCAGCGCGTTGCCGGATCCAACCGCGCCCTGCCTCGCCGCCGCAGAACGGGTTGGGCAGCCGACGAAGAAGAGCCGCACCCATCGGGGAATCGCGTTCCAAGCGGCCCCGAGGTTCGGGTGCTGTGCTTCGTGCTCTTCGAGCTGCCCACCCCGGTACGCGGTCCTGCACCTGCCGGAGGGAACCGCATTCATCGTGAGCGGACTCAACGAACGCTCCTCCCTGAGTACCGAGCCGGCAAGGCAAACTTGCGCACTCCTTCGTAGATTCGATCCCGACGGCCGCCGTAGCCGGGCGCCCCGCACGGGCCGGGCATTCTGCGACGCACGGCGCCCCCTGCCGAACGAGCATGTTCGGTTTGGCGGTTCGTGACGTTTCCAACCTGTAAGCGGCAACTGTTTCGCCGGTTGGCTGTTAGGCGACAGTGAAAACTGACCCCCCAGCGACAGTGAAAACTGACCCCCCTGGTCCAAGGGAGGAGTCAGCAGATGACGGGATGCGAGGATGTCGGCCCGTGGGCAGGGAGGCCACGGGCACAGATGAAGAAGTCAGACGAGGTGGAGGCGATGCTGCACCTGCGGGCGCTCGGTTGGGGGCTGGGACGTATCGCGAGGGAGTTCGGGTGCAGCAAGAACACGGTGAGACGGTACGTCGCGGCCGACGGCTGGATGGCGTACAGCCGACAGGCGGACGGCGGCAAGCTCGGGGATCAGGAGGCGTGGCTGAAGGAGCGCTTCTTCCAGCATCACGGCAATGCCGAGGTGGTGCGCCAGGACCTGGTCCGGGAGCAGGGGATCGACGTGAGCCTGCGCACGGTCGAGCGGGCGGTGGCGCCGTTCCGGCGGCTGCTGACGGCCGAGGCGAAGGCGACGGTGCGGTTCGAGACACCTCCGGGACGCCAGCTCCAGGTTGACTTCGGCCAGCGGCGGGTGCCGATTGCCGACGAGCTGGTGCGCGTCTACCTGTTCGTGGCGACGCTGGGCTACTCGCGGCGGTGCTATGTGGCGGCGTTCCGGCACGAGCGGCAGTCGTCGTGGTTCCGCGGTTTCGAGGGCGCGTTCCGCCACTTCGGCGGCGTGACCCGGGAGGTGCTGATCGACAACCCGCGGCCGCTGGTGGTCGTTCACGACGCGGAGACGCGGGAGGTCGAGTTCAACCACCGGTTCCTGGCGTTCGCGGCCTACTGGGGGTTCCGGCCGCGGGCCTGCGCGCCGTATCGGGCCCGGACGAAGGGGAAGGACGAGCGCGGCGTCGGCTACGTCAAGGGAAACGCGATCGCCGGCCATCGCTTCGAGAGCTGGGCGGGGATGGAGGCGCATCTCGGGTGGTGGCAACGGGAGATTGCGGACCGGCGTCGCCACGGCACCACCGGTGAGGTCCCCCTCGAGCGCTTCGCCCGCGAAGCGGAGAGCCTGCGCCCGTGTGCGGGCCGGCAGCCGTTCGGGCAGTTGCGGGAGCTGGTTCGGACGGTTCATGCCGACTGCGCGGTGGTGGTCGATACCAACGCGTACTCGGTGCCGTGGCGGCTGATCGGCGAGCGGGTGCGGGTGGAGGTCAGCGGCGGCCGGGTGCGCGTCCACCACGGCGCCGGGGTTGTCGCGGAGCATGTCGAGCATCCGGGGCGTCATGGGCGGGTCACCGACCGCGCCCACCTGGCCGGGGTCGTCGGCGGCCCGCGCCCGACCGGGACCGAAGCGGCCCGGCCGAAGCCGGCGCTGCAGCGTCCGCTTGACGAGTACGCGGCGGTGGCCGGGGGGAGTTTCTGATGGCCGTGGACCATGAGACGCTTCTCGGCTGGCTGACGCGGTTGAAGCTGACCGCGATCCGCGACCAGCTCGACAACCTGCTCGACGAGGCGGCAGAGAAGAAGCTGACGCTGCGGGAGGCGCTGGCGCTGTTCATCGAACGGGAGGTCGCCCGCAAGGACGAGCGGCGCATCGAGATGGCGTTGAAGATCGCGCGCTTCCCGATGGTGCGCGAGCTCGCCGACTTCGACTTCAAGGCGCAGCCGAGCGTCGACCGGCGTCAGGTGCGGGAGCTGGCGGCGTCGCGGTGGGTGGCGCACGGCGATGCGCTCCTGGTGCTCGGTCCGCCGGGGGTCGGGAAGACGCATCTGGCGATCGCGCTCGGGCGCGAGGCGATCCGGCAGCGCTACTCGGTGCTGTTCACGACGGCGCAGGCGCTGATGGCGGCGTTGGTCAAGGCGCACAGCGCGGGCCGGCTGGAGGACCGCCTGGCCTTCTACGCCAAGCCGAGGTTAATCATTGCCGACGAGCTGGGGTACCTCCCCTTCGAAGCGCATGCCGCGCACCTGTTCTTCCAGCTCGTCTCGAGGCGCTACGGGCGCGGCAGCATGCTGATCACGTCGAACCGCCCGGTCGGGGAATGGGGCGAGGTGTTCGGCGACGCGGTGGTCGCGACCGCGATCCTCGACCGGCTGCTGCATCACAGCCACGTGCTGACGATCACCGGGGAGAGCTACCGGCTGCGGGAGAAGCGTCGAGCGGGCGCCCTGAATATCCCGGCCCCGAAGCCGGGCGCGTCGGAGACCCGTCCGCAGGTGTCGTCATGACCACGCGACCGACACCGCGGCGGGCCACGCCGGAGGCTCACGTTCACCCGCCGGGGCCGCGCCACGCCGCCCTTCGGCCGGCGTGGCGGTTGTCGGCCGGCTGGAACGCGCCGCCGGCCGCGAACGTCCGGCCGGTCGCTGGCGCCGAGCCGCCTGTCACCGGTCCGTTACGTAACGGTGTGGAGTGGTCGTGGCGTTGACGAACGCGGAGCGGCAGGCGCGCTACCGGGAGCGTCGGCAAGCCGGCGAGTCCCGGGTCCGGTACCGCCGGCCGGCCGACCGGAGGTCGCGGCCGCAGCGGTGGGACGACGGGGTGCGGACGCTCCTGGCGCTGCAGGACGAGTACCGGGCGTGGCGGGACGCGTTGCCGGAATCCCTCGCCGGGTCCGCGACGGCGGCGTTGCTCGAGGAGGTCTGCGATCTGGACCTGTCAGTGCTGGAGGCTGTCGAGCTGCCCAGGGGCTTCGGTCGTGACGGCTAGACGACCGCGGCAGCTTCCGGTCGGCGGCCACGAACGCAGCCGGGTGCCGGCATCGGGAGGCCGTGGATGCCTGCGGGGTCGTGCTCTCCGGTTCCGACCCGTCCCCGGGGCGCACGGCGGCTTGTCGGGAGGTCGGTGCCGCGTAGCTGCGGGGCGGGCGGCGTGTCAACGCGCTGCGCGCGTCCTCCGCGATGCTACGGCCCTGCGGGTGACACGCCGCCCGCCCCGCGGCTCGGATGGCAGTTATGGGCCTTGCGGCCCGGCCTGGACGGGGCGTCCCGGCCGTCCACGACGATTCGGCGGACGCAGCGGGCGGCCAGGATTCGGGAAGGGTGCGGCGGACCGGAGCCGCCGCCCGGTTGCAGTCGGCATCGACCACGGAAAATCGTCGTTGTGGAGCTACATACGCCGTTTCTTCGGGGTCAGTTTTCGCTGTCGCCCGGGGGTCAGTTTTGAGTGTCGCTTGACAGTTGGCGCACAACGTGGTCAGCGAGCAGGCTGCCGCAGGGGTGAGGGCCGCTCGTTCTCCATAACGCCGAGCGGCGGCGACGACGGCCAACGACCGGCACAGGGAAACTGCTTGCTCGACTCGTCAGGTGGTAGTCACCGGTCACTGCGACTCCATTGAGCGGGGTTTGGAATGAGAACTCATACTGTTGCGCTCGTGCTGTTGACGGCCCTCTCGACGAGCTGTGAAGAGTTGAACGAAACGCTGCGCTCGATCACCGCTCCGACTCCTCCGACTCCTCAAGAAGACTTCGCACCGTCGACGATCGACGGGCGGACGCTCGACCTGACCTTCCAGGGGTGTGGACTGGTGCCTGTGTCGTTCGTGTTCAGCGGCGGCCTCATGGCTGCAAGGGCGGGCTCGGCGACCTTCGCAGCCGTGCCGCTGTATTCGCGCACCAGCGGAACCACGGCGACCCTCGACATCTCGTGGCAGGACGGGTCGTCTGACAGATTCACGCTCACGTTCACCGGCCAGACGCGCGGTACATTCGACGCGTACATCGGATCTCAGGCATGCAATGTTTCGGGCACATTTCGCCTGAGTTGAAATTGTCGGCGGATTCCGTCTCGGCGGGCGAGGACGTTCGGCCCGCGCGTGAAATGAGAAGCCAATCGGACGAACGGCCGCCTAATTCGTCACCCCGCGCAACTTGGAGGTCACACAAATGAGACTGATGACTCTCGTCGGCGTCGTGTTCTTGGGGGCTGCGCTACTTGGCGCTCCCGCGACGGGCAAGGCTCAGGGCATGTTTGCTGGATATGCGGAGTTTTGCGGCGTGCCGGTAATTGTTGCTCGCACGCCGCAATTGGCGGTAGCCGCGCGCGACCAGTTCGGAAACCCGGTGATCTACGCTGATCCCGGACTCATGGCGAATTGGACGGCGTCGCGCGTTTTCTTCATAGCCCACGAATGCGGCCACCACATGCGCGGCCACACCACGCCGCAGGGCATGTGGTGGAGGAGGATGGATTTTTGGGCGACCAGAGCCCAAGAGCTTGACGCGGATTGTTGGGCTGCGGCAACCCTGGCGAGGAGGAATTGTCAAATGTTGTGGATCGGCCCTTGACGTGATCAGGCGGCCTCCTTCCGATCCTCCGTCCGGATGACGCCATCGACGAAGACGACGCCGGCCCGGACCAGGGGCAGCAGGTGCGCCCCGTTCAACCGACGC
>JAJEFC010000014.1 GCA_022820675.1 Vicinamibacteria bacterium
GACGACTGTTCCCGCTTCCGCCTTTTCAGGGTGTCACGACACGCGCGTCGACCACCAAAGAGTCGCGCTTCGGCAGGGCGCCAACCTGGTCGCGTTTCATGACCTCGGGGCGAGCGGCGCCCCGGTCATGACGGTTTGGACCGGCACGGGCTGGACCATCGCAGAGGCCGACGCCGACATCGCGCCGCACGGCCGGAAGCTCCGCGGCTGCTTCGAACTTCCGGGAACGAAGAGCAGCCAAGGCAGCCTCAGGCTCTCCAACGAATCTGACGTGCACCCGCGGCGGCGACGGAGGAACACCGGGGCCGGCCGCGGGTCATCGGCAGCACTCGGGGGAAAGGGAGCGGTTGACTGCACGGCCCGCGACGGAACGAAGGGTCCTCGCGGCCCTCGACGCGACGCCGCCGCGCGTGCCCGTCGTCGTCGGCGGCTGCGGGAGCGGCCGCACGTCGCTGCTGCAACGCCTGCGGGAACGGCTCGGGTCGGCGACGGTGCTCGTCGACCTCGAACGGGTCGCCACGACTCCCGAACGCTGCCTGTCGTCGGTGCTCGGCGCCCTGCGCGGGCACGCGGAATCCCGGGGCGGCGGCGAGTCCGCACCGGTCACCCCGCGGGCCGCGTTCGATCGCCTCTGCCGTCTCTTCGCCCTCGCCCAAGGCGCGGGCGGCGGATCCGTCACCTTCCTCATCGACGAGATGCTCGAGATCCGCACGTTCGAGAGCTTCCCCGGGCTGCGAGACGCCTTCGCGCTGTTCCGGCGGTCGCTCTGCGACAGTCCGAACCGGTTCGTCCTCACGACCCGGTTCGCGGCCCGCACGGTGCGCCTCTTCCGCGACGCCCCCGGTCCGTTCGAGTTCGTCCATCTCCCGCCGCTGACGCCGGCCGAGGTGCGCGCCGCGCTCGCCGACCTCGGCCTCGACGGGGCGGAGCACCGGCGGCGCGACACGGCGGGACTCGTTCATGCCCTGACGGGAGGACGCCCCCGCTACGTCCGTCTCCTCGCGGAGGCCGCGGCCGCGCGTGGAGGCGACCCGGTCGACGCCCTCGCCGCCGGGATGCGCCCCGGCGCTCACCTCGCCACGGCGTGCCGGCTCTCCTGCGAGACGAGGCTGCACCGGGCCCGCGGCCGCGGGGCGCTCCGAGCCATCCTCCACGTCCTCGCGGCCGACGAGCCGCTCACGTTGACCGAGATCGCCGGCCGCCTGGAACGCACGCCGGGGGCCGCCCGCGACTACCTGGCCTCGCTGGAGGACGTCGACCTGATCGAGGCATCCCGGAAGCGCTACCGCTACGTCGACCCGCTGCTGCGGCTCTGGGTGCGCCTGCACGGGCAGGAGGCTCCCCCGGACGACGACACGCTGTCGCGCGGCGTGCGCGAGTACGCGGCGGCCCGCGTCGCGCTCTAGATTCCTTGAACGGGCGTGATCTTCACAGTTGAGTCAAGTTTTGATCGTGTTTTGTTCGCTACCATGGGAGCGACCACAGCATCGGCGACTGCGCAGTACCTACATGCCTCGTCGGTCTGACGCGGAGCCTCGCTAGTGCTGCGTCAATACTCAATGTTCGGACATGAGTGCCGTGATTCGTCAACGATTGCGTGCGCCAATCCCATGTCCGCGTCCGAAGATTGAGACGTGACACACCACCAGGGGCCCGTGGTGAACCCTGCGTCACATCGCGCCCGAAGGGCGCCAGCGAACAATCGAGGCGCCCGGCTGGCAAGGCGCGACGAGGGCGCATATTGAGCATGTGCAACTGAGGAGCAACGCGGCCCAGCCGGGGATGCATATCCGCTCGAATGCAGCGGGGACTTCGCCACGGGCTCCTGGTCCGCCCAATCGTCGCCTGCGGCTCCGCTCACCGCCCAACCAACCGCGAGGAGCCCCTGCGGTTCTACGGCGCCGGCTCCTGCCCCGACCCGTCGAGGGCCGCGAGCGCCCGCTCCGCGGCGCGCTGCTCCGATTCTTTCTTGCTGCGGCCTTCGCCTCGGGCCAGCGCCTCGTCCCCCACCCGGATCTCGGTCTCGAACACGCGGCGGTGGGCCGGACCGCTGGTGCCGACGATCTCGTACCGCGGCAGGCCCCGCTCCTGGGACTGCAGCCGTTCCTGCAGCGCCGACTTGTGGTCCCGGGTCATGCCGGGCGAGACCTCGCCGGCGCGGACGGCGTCGAGCTGGGGCCTGAACCACAGCTCGATGAACCGGTCCGCCGCCTCGATTCCCCCGTCCAGGTACACCGCGGCCACCACCGCCTCGAACGTATCGGCGATCAGCGACCGCTTGGTTCGGCCGCCGGTCCGCTCCTCGCCGCGCCCGAGGAGGAGATGGTCGCCGAGGCCCAGACGTTCGCCGACGCGCGCCAGCGCCGCCGACGAGACGAGCGCGGCCCGCGCCTTCGACTTCTGCCCCTCGTTCCAGTCCGGGCACTCGCGGAACAGCCGGTCCGAGATCACGAACCCGAGCACCGCGTCGCCGAGGAACTCGAGCGACTCGTTGTCGCGGACCCCGCCGCTGGCGTCCTCGTGGGCGCGCGACCGGTGGGTCAGGGCGTGCTCCAGCAACCCGGGGTCGCGGAAGCGGTATCCCAACGCCTCTTCGACGGCGCGGAACTCGTCGCGGATGCGCGTTACCCGGTCGGAGACCTGCCGGCCGAACTCGGCGATGAGGCGGCGGGCGCGTTCGGCCTGCTGCCCGCGCACGGTCAGCCGCACCTCGCCCAGGCCGCTGACGGTGAGGGGAAAGATGGCCTGCGGCGACCCCGACGAGACGACCGCCTCGATGCCGCGGGTCTCGAGGAGCCCGCTCACCACGTCGGCCTCGATCGTGGACTGGGTCCGGAACACGACCTGCGGATCGGAATCGCTCACGGGCGGCTCGCGGGCGGCGGAAGAGACGGCGCATCGCCGACCCGGAGGAGGACGATGGTCATGTCGTCGTGCTGCTCCGCGGCCCCGGCGAACGCCTCGACGTCGCCGAGGACGCGCTGCTTCAGGTCGTCGGACGAGAGGTGGATCTGCTCGGTCAGGGTGCGGCCCAGCCGTTCCTCGCCGAAGAGGTCCGATTCCTCGTTCATGGCCTCGGTCACGCCGTCGGTGAACAGGGCGACGAGATCGCCGGTCTCGATCGGGAACGTCGACTCTTCGAGCAGCTCGGCGAACTTCTCCTCGACGCCGTCGATCTGCAGGCCCACCACCAGCCCGTCCGGGGCCAGCACCCGGGGCGTGCGCGGTCCCTCCGCCGCGAACGGCACGTGGACCAGCGGCGTATGGCCGGCCCGCGCGTAGGTCAGGCGACGGGCCGCGAGGTCGAGGACAGCGTAGGTCATGGTGATGAAGGTGCGGCCGTCGAGGGTCGAGGACAGGATGCGGTTGACCTCGATGAGCAGCTCCCGCGGGCTCTGGTGGAAGCGGCTCAGCGACAGCACCACGCCCCTGAGCAAGGCCATGTAGAGCGCCGCCGACGTGCCCTTCCCGGACACGTCGGCCACCAGCACCCCCAGCCGATGCTCGTCGAGCCGGATGAAGTCGTAGTAGTCGCCGCCCACCTCGCGCGCCGGCCGGCAGGCCGCGGTCACCGCCAGACCCGGCACGGAAGCGGTCCCCTCGGGCAGCAGCGACATCTGGATGTCGCGGGCGATGCGCAGCTCCTCCTCGAGACGGCGCTTCTCCGCGGCCTCGGCCATGAGGTCGGCGATGCTGCCGGTCATCGTGTTGAACGACTCGGCCAGCTCGCCGAGCTGGTCGTCGGTGTCGACCCGGATGCGATGCGTGAAATCGCCGTCGCGGACGCGTTCGGTGCCGGTGAACAGCTCGTGCACCGCCCCGGTGATCGACCCGGCGAGCGCGAAGCCCATCACCATGGCCGCCGCCTCGATGGTCAGGAACACCACCCCGAGCACCAGCAGCCCCAACACGAAGACGTTGACGGCGTATTCGCCTCCCTCGACGACCTCGCGGTAGAACACCACGGGGTCCACGTTGAAGCCCACTTCACCGCGCCCCCGCCGGCCCGTGGACCAGTCGAGGAGATCGACACCGGCCTCCGACCGGAAGAGAGTGGGGGCGCCGTCCGGAGGCGGCGCCCCGAACGGGAACAGGAGTGTTTCGAACGCGGCGGCGGGGCCCGCGTCCGCACCGGCGGGGCCGGAACCGGCCCCGCCGACGATCGGCGTGACGCTGAAATCGGTGAACGTGACGCCGCGCGAGGCCTGCATGCGCCGGGTGACCTCTCCCGCGATGGGAAGATCGGCGACCACCGCATAGACCGGACCGTCCTCGTCGAACCGCTCCACGCCGCGCGCCACCACCGTCCAGCCCGCCCGGCCGCGCGTCACCACGAGCCCGCCGGCATCGGGGACGGCGCCGTCGGGAGCCTCGCCCGGCCCGCCGCCCGCATCGGGGACGGCGCCGTCGGAAGCGTCGGCGAGCCCGCCGGCATCGGGGACGGCGCCGTCGGGAGCCTGGCCCGGCCCGCCCGCATCGGGAGGGGCGCCGAGCCAGGCGGGAAACCGCAGATCGCGCGAGTCGTGGCGCCACGGCCCGGCGCCGGCGACGCGGTCGCGGCCCGCCTGGCTCCACACCACCGCGATGGAGGCGTCGGGATAGCGCTCCTCGACGGCCCGCAGCCGGCCCGCCAGCACCGCCCGCACCTCCGCCGGCTCGACGAGGCCGCCCAGGTCGACGGCGGTCATGGCCGCGAGGTCGCTGGCGTCCTCCATCACGTCCGAGAAGCTGAGCTGCACGAGCGACGAGCTGACGGTCGTCAGCAGCAGCACGCCCGACACCAGGAAGAACACGACCGAGAGCAGGATCGGCACGAAGCCGATCAGGACGTAGGACAGCACGAGCCTCCGCCGGACCCGCCACAGGAAGCGCTGCTGCAGGAGGTTCAGCACGCGGACAAGGAGGTAGCCGAGAGCGGCGACGAGGGCCGCGGTCCCCGCCGCATCCAGGACCCGCAGCCAAACCGGGGCGGCGGCGCCGCCCGACAGCCCGACGACCGTCTTGAGCACGAGGACGGCGAGAATGGTGCGACCCGGCCCGGACGAGGCGAAGAGCTCCGTCGTCTCGCCGAGCGCCTCGATGACGAGCCGCAGGCGTCCGCGTCCGCCGCCGGACCCGCCGGCGGTCCCCGGAGGCGCGGGAGGAGGTGCAGGTGCGGTGCTTGCCGGAAGGCCGGGCGACGGCGGCTGCGAAGCCATGGGAGGGCGATGCCGATGTTAGCAGAACACGAGGGCGGTCACACCGAATCGGGGCCGAGGGGCGGCTCCCCCGTCGCCTCCGCGATCCACGCGAGATACCGCGGGTCGCCGTCCACCACCGGCAACACCACGAGCTCGGGCGTATCGTAGGGATGCAGCTCGCCCACCCGGCGGCGCAGCCGGTCGACGCGGGCCCTCCGGGTCTTGACGATCAACTGGCGCTCCCGCGCCTGCTCGACCCGGCCCTGCCAGCGATAGACGGACTCGACTTCCCCCAGGATGTTCACACACGCCGCGCAGCCTTCGGCGACGAGGGTCGACGCGAAGCGCCGGACATCGGCGTCCATCGGAAACGTGATCAGGACCACGACCGCTTCGGAAGACGTCACCGCTCCTCCCGCACCTCCGCGGGGCCGACCGCGCGAGATTGCCGCCCCGCTGTCGTCCGCGGCCTCCTCCCGCACCTCCGCGGGGCCGACCCGCCGGAAGCTAATCTCCGCCCCGGTTTCGACCGAGACATTGAATGACATGCCTCATGCGGCACGGCACCCGTCCCGACCTCATCGCCGCGGGAATGCCGCGTCCCGGTCTCGGGAACGGCCAGCGCAGCCGGCGCTCCCCTTTTCCGGTCCCGATCGGGCTGACGTTCCACCGGTGCGTCCCGCCGAGGGGCGCCCCTGGCAGAGGCGGCACCTCACGCGCCTGCTTTTCATCCTGCTGACCGCGATCCTCATTGCGAACGCGCTCGTCGGCGATCGGGGACTGCCGGCCAACCTCCGGATTCGGCGCGAGCACCGCGAGCTCGAGGCGGCCATCGCCGCTCTGCGCGCGACCAACCAGCGACTGCAGCTCGAGGCCCAGCGCCTTCGCAACGATCCGGCCGCGATCGAGGAGCTGGCGCGCCGGGAACTCGGGTTCGTCCGGCCCGGTGAACGGCTGTTCATCGTCACCGACCGCCGCGCCCCGGCCCCGGTCGAGGACCCGTCCGGCCAGCGGCTCGCGTCGAGGGAACCGCCGGCCGGGGCCTTGCTCGCATCCAATCGATCTGGTATGATAAACGAACCAACGGGGACGGAAGTTGCAGTCGGTCGACCTCGGCCGGCAAACGACTCATTCGATTGACGCGGGGTGGAGCAGTCCGGTAGCTCGTTGGGCTCATAACCCAAAGGTCGGGGGTTCAAATCCCCCCCCCGCAACCAAATACCGAACGGGCCGGCATCGCATGCCGGCCCGTTCGCGTGTACGGGGCCTCCCCCCGGGGACCGGCGACGGGCGAGGGGCCGCGGGAGGGCACGGCGGCCGCGGGCCAGGCGGCCGACAGACCGGAGGACGAAGATGACGATCGCTTCGCCGGCGCGCGGGGCGCGCTTTCTCGTGGACGAGGTGGAGCCGCACGACGTCGTGTGTCCGGAGGACATGGGCGAGGACGAGCGCCTGCTCATGCGCTCGATCCGCGAGTTCGCGGAGCAGGAGGTGGCGCCGCGGCTCGACGACATCGACCGCCGCGACATCGGCGTCATCCGTCCCCTGTTCGAGAAGGCGGCGGACCTGGGCATCTTCATGGCCGAGGTCCCCGAGGCCCACGGAGGGCTCGGCCTGAGCCCCCTCGCCGTCGCCGGCATGAACGAGTGCCGCTCCCACCTCGGGGGGCTCGCCTCGACGGTCTTCGCGCACCAGGGCATCGGCACCCTCCCCCTCGTCAACTTCGGGACCGCCGACCAGATCGACCGCTATCTCGACCGCTGCATGCGGGGCGAGCTGATGGCCGCGTTCGCGCTCACCGAGCCCGAGGCCGGCTCGGACGCCATGAACATCCGGACCACCGCCGTCCTCGACCCCGAGGGGGCGCACTACGTCGTCAACGGCTCCAAGCAGTGGATCACCAACGCGGGGTGGGCCGACCTGTTCATCCTCTTCGCCAAGGTCGACGGCGCCGCCTTCTCCGCCTTCCTGCTCGAGCGCGACACGCCGGGGGTGACCGTCGGCCCCCACGAGCGCCTGCTCGGCCTCCAGGGCTCGTCGGTGTGCGCGCTGCAGCTCGACGACGTCGCCATCCCCGTCGGGAACCTCCTCGGCGAGGTCGGCCAGGGGCACCGGGTGGCGCTGTGCACCCTCAACGTCGGCCGCATGAAGATGGGCGCCAACTGCGCCGGCTCGGCCAAGAAGGCCCTCGCCACCACCACCCGCTACGCGGCCGACCGGCGGCAGTTCGGCCGGCCGATAGCCGAGTTCGGCCTCATCCAGCGCAAGCTCGCGGACATGGCGGCCCGCGCCTACGGGGCCGAGTCGGTGGCCTACCGGACGGCGGGGCTCGTCTACGCCGCCATCGAGGATCTCGGCCGGCAAGGGGCCGTCTCGCTCGACGCCAAGCTGCGCACGTTCGCCGAGTTCTCGGTCGAGTGCGCGATGGCCAAGGTCATCGGGTCGGAGGCGTACCACGCGGTGGCCGACGACGCCCTGCAGGTATACGGCGGCTACGGCTTCAGCGAGGAGTACCCCGCCGCCCGCTGGTACCGCGACTCGCGCATCACCCGCATCTACGAGGGCACGAGCGAGATCTGCCGGCTCGGCATCGCCAAGACCCTCCTCAAGCGGGCGCAGCGCGGCGAGCTCGAGCTGCGCGAGGCGGTGGCCGGCCTGCCCGCCGCCCCCGCCGGCCGTCCTTCCCACGACAACGACCTCGCGGCCCTGCGCACCGGCATCGGCGGCCTGAAGCGCCTGTTCCTGTTCCTGCTCGGACAGGTGTGGGACAACCTGGACGAGGCGCAACTGCTCGACCCCGACCACCAGGCGTACCTCGCCGGCCTCGCGGACGTCGCGATGGAGACCTACCTCGCCGAGAGCACCGTCCTGCGGGTGTCGAAGCGGCGGGACGGCCGCCCCGCCGACGAGGCGGAGGCGGAGACCGCGCTGGCGCAGATCGTGTTCTTCCGGTCGACGGAACGGATCCGGCAGGAGGCCACCGAGCTGGCGGGCAGCCTCCTCGCGGGCGAGCGCCTCACCGCCGCCCTCGATCGCGTCGCCGCCTGGCTCCCCGTACCCGTCGGCCTCGTCGACAGCCGTGCCCGCGTGGCGCGAGAGCTGATCGCGCGCGGCGGCTGGGTACGACCGGCGGCCCGGTGAGCGATCCAGCCGGCCGCATCGAAGACCGCGCAACACGGCGAGCAGGCGAACTCTTCGCGAATGTCGCTGGCGAAATTCCGATGACGACGCCGGCGAGGCGGGAGACGGGGAGCGACACGAAGACTACGAGGAAACGATGCTCGGGGCGGTGGTCGCCGTCACCGTCGAAGAGCTGCAGACCGAGATCGACGTGCTCGCAGACCTCGCCGAGCGCGCGCGCCGCCTGGTCGCTTCCGGTCGGGAGTCGAAGTTCGAGAGGCTGCGGGAGGTCCTGGAGGATCCGCGCCACGCCGGGGAGAAGTGGCTCGTCTTCACCGAGCATCGGGACACCGCCGACTACCTGATCCGCCGCCTGGAGGGCTTCGGGTACTCCGGCCACGTCGCGCAGATACACGGCGGGCTGGCCTGGCCGGCGCGTGAGGTCGAGGTCGAGCGCTTCCGGCGCCCCGACGGCGCGCGTTTCCTCGTGGCGACCGACGCCGCGGGCGAGGGCATCAACCTCCAGTTCTGCCGGCTCATGGTGAACTACGACATCCCCTGGAATCCGGCGCGGCTCGAGCAGCGCATGGGACGCATCCACCGCTACGGTCAGCGGCACGACGTCCGCATCTTCAACCTCGTCGCGGGCAGCACGCACGAGGGACGCGTCCTCCGGGTGCTGCTCGACAAGCTCGAGGCCATCCGCGAGGAGCTGCAATCGGACAAGGTGTTCGACGTCATCGGACGCCTCTTCGAGAACCGCTCCCTCAGGGAGCACATGGCCGAGGCATTGACCGACGAGGGCGAGCGCCGAGTCGTCGACCACGTCGGGAGCAAGCTCGCCGCGGGCCGCGTCGACGCCATCGCGGACGCCGACGCGCGCGTGTACGGCCAGCCCGGCGAGGTGGCCGAGCGCCTCGGCACCCTGCGGGTGGACATGGACCGCGAGCGCTACCTTCAGCTCCTGCCCGGCTACGTCCGACGCTTCGTCCAGAAAAGCGCCTTCTTGCTGGACCTCGAGATCCGGGGCGATCTCGACGGCCTCTTCTCCCTGGCGGCAGGCCGGCCGGGGGCGCTCGATGCACTCCTGCCTGCACTCGAAGACCATCCGCGTCAGGCACGCGAGCGCCTTTGCGTCCGGCGGCCGGCGGCGGACGAGCCCTGCATCTGGCTCCATCCCGGCGAGCCGGTCTTCGACGCGTTGATGGACCAAGTCATGAGCCAGTACGTCCGCGACGCGGTGCGCGGCGGCATCTTCACCGACCCGAGGGCGGAAGCGCCCTACCTGTTCCATCTCGGCGCGGCCTCCGTCGTGGAGCGCGGCGGCCGCCTCCTTCCCGAGCCGTCGCCGCGAGACCCGGCCGACGGTGGATCGAAGGCAGCAGATCGGGTCGCCCGGCCGGCAACCGATTCGCGGGTGCGCCGCGGTTCGGTCAGCGAGCGCGTGCAAGCGGGTCCGCCCGGCCGGGGCGCGGATCCGGCGGACGTGGAGACCGCGGGCGCCGGCGAGCCCCGGCTGCTGGAACGACGTCTGTTCGGCCTGCGGCAGGACGCCGACGGCGCGCTGAGCGAGCTGCCCGTCGAGCATCTCCTGCTGCTGCACGGCGCCCCCGAGGTCGCCCCGGGGGCCGTGCCGCTGGCGAGCCGGGGGGGTGCGATGCGGGCGTCCGCCGCCGCGTACGCCGGGCAGGAGCTGTCGGCGCGGCCGGTCGAGGAACGCCGCACCGCTCTGCGCGCCGAGCTGCCCGAGCGGCGCCGCCGGATAGGCATCGGCTTCGACCTCCGCGCCGCCGACCTCGCGGCCCGCCGCACGAAGCTCGCCGGGCGCGCCGCCGGCACCGACACGCACGACGAGCTCCAGGCGGTAAAGGACGAGCAGCGCGCTCTCTCCACGGAGCGCCGCGACGTCCTCGCCCGCACCCAAGCCGCGCCGGAGAGAATCGCGCCCGGCGAGGTGCGTTTCCTCGCCCACGCCCTCGTCGTCCCCGCCCGCGACTCCGACGCGATCGAGCGTTACGATGCCCGTGTGGAGGAGACCGCCGTCCGCATCGCCGCCGGGTGGGAGCGGGAGCGTGGGAGCACCGTACGCGACGTCTCCACCCCCGGCGCCGCACGCCTCGCGGGACTCCCCGACTGGCCCGGCTTCGACCTGCTCGCCATGCTGCCCGACGGCGGTGTGCGGAACATCGAAGTCAAGGGGCGCGTCGCGCAGTCCGCCGTCCAGCTCGAGCTCAACGAGTGGAAGCAGGCCCTCCACCTCGGCGACCGCTACTGGCTCTACGTCGTCTTCCACTGCGCGACCCCCGCCCCCCGACTCCTCCGCGTCCGCGACCCGTTCCGCCGACTGCTCGCGAAGCGCCGCGAGTCGTCCGCCTGGATCATCTCGGCCCAGTCGATCATCGACGCCGCGGTGCAGACACCATGACGATGGACATCCAGGCGCTACTGTCGTCCATTCGGGCCGGCGAAGACACCGAGTTGGAGCTCAAGGAGGTCGTCTTCCGCGGCGACCGCATCGCATTCGGATCGGACGCAGGCCGCGCCTCCTCCAAGCTCGCAGAGGTCTTCGTCAGCATGGCGAACACCCGCGGCGGCACCCTCGTCATGGGTGTCCGCGATTCCGACCGCGCCGTCGTCGGCGTCGACCCGCAGAAGCGCGACCTCCTGGAGCAGTTCGTGGTCAACGTCGCGACCACCAACTGCAATCCCATGATCGTCCCCGGGCTCGACTGGGAATACCTGCCGGGCGAAGACGACGAGCCAAAGCTGTGCCTCGTCATCGACGTGCCCGCCTCCCGCTTCGACGTCCACCAGACTGCCGACGGGTGGTCTCCGCAGCGCATCGGCAGCCACCCCCGCCTGACTCCCGCCGGCCGCCCCGCCCGCCAGCTCACTGGCCGGCGTCTGGCCAGTTCGGTCGAGGAACGGCCGGTGATCGGCAGCAGTCTCGACGCGCTGGACCCGATCCTCCTGAAGAAGTACTTCCGCTCGCGCTTCAAGGACTGGTCTCCCCCCGAGGACTGGCAGTCCACGCTCGTGGCCCACAAGCTGGCCGCCGTCACCGAATCGGGGGTCGCCCCCACGTACCTCGGGGTGCTTCTCTTCGCCGAACAGCCGGAACAGCACGTTCGCGGCGCCTACATCGAGGTCGCTTCGTACACGCAGGACATGCTCGACGGCGCCGCCGTCGACAGGCAGCAAATCACAGGGCCGTTGCCCTCCCAGATCACGCAGGCGTTGACGTACCTCCAGGTTTCTCCCTTGAATCCCACCGCCTCGCGCAAGGACGGCGGGGGTCGCCATGACTATCCGAGCTACGTCGATCGATCGCTTCAGGAAGCCATCGTGAACGCCGTCGTGCATCGTGACTACGAGGTCCAGGGCTCTCAGATCATCATCCGACTGTTCCCCGACCGCATCGAGTTCCAGAACCCCGGCGCGCTCTACAACACGCTGACCGTGGAGAACCTGTACGCCGGCTGTCAGCCGGTCCGGCGCAACCAGCTCCTCGCCGGCTTCCTGCGCGCCTACAAGAGCGCCGTGACCGGCGGTAGCTTCCTGGAGGCCATGGGTGAGGGCTTCCTGAACCTCGTCAGGGACAGCGAGCAACTCTCCGGCCGCCGCCCCGAGTTGACGCAGATCGGCCAAGCCACCAAGCTGACAATCTACGCGGCGACGTACGAGGGGCGACAGCGGCATTGAATGACCCGAATGGACATGTCGCCATCCTGCAGAGTTCAAGCCGATGACCACTTGCCCCACAACCCCGACCAATGACCACTACCCCACAACCTCTGCACAACCCATGAACAGGAGAATCCGATGGGTGCCGTGAACGCCAACGTCGTTATCAGCAACCCCGCCGACCGCCGCCAAAGCTGGGAGGGACGCTTCCTCGCCGACACGGGAGCCACCGACAGTCTCGTCCCCCGACAGCATCTCGAGGCCATCGGCCTCAAGCCGGAAGCCCAGCGCACGTACATACTGGCCGACGGCAGCGAGGTCCGTTTGGACGTCACCGTCGCCCGCATTGAGCTCCTGGGCGAGATCGTCGGCGGTACGGTGCTCTTCGCGGACGCCGATGCGGAGCCCCTGCTCGGAGTCACCGCCCTGGAATCACTCGGCATCAAGGTCGATCCTCTCACCCAGGGACTTGAGAAGTTGCCCGCGGTGCGATTGAAGAACATATCCGAATGCGTTTTCGCCTCGAAAACGGAGCGCTTCCAATGACTGAAGCAACGACAACACAGCGAATCGAGAGCAAGGAGGACCTGGAGAGGCTGTTGGCGACTCGTCCGGTAGAGACCTCGCACCTGGAATTCAAGTATACGATGGATGCCCTGAGGCAGCATCCCCGCGACGCACGCAATCTCGACGACAAGGCCGAGGATCTGGCGAGAGACATAACGGCGATGGCCAACTCTGCCGGGGGAACCATCATCTACGGCGTCCGGGAAGACAAAGCAACGGGCGCATATGATGCACCCGGAATGCACAGAAGGGAGTTCCCGAACCTCCACGAGCCGTGGCAACGCTTCACCGACCGCTTCAGGTTGCGACTCCTGAACATCACGGAGAACACGACCGACCCGCCCGTGCGTTATGAAGTCACCCTGTTTCCGCGAGACGAACAAGACGACAGCGATTTTTTCGTGGTTTTGAGCGTTCCTCCTATCGATCGCGGGCTGTACATGGTCCGAGGCAAAGGGCGCAACGGCTACTACACCCGCGACAACAACAGGTGCAGGCAACTCACCAACACGGAGATCACCGATCTCCTGCAGCGGACGCGGAGAGGACGGGAGATTGACGACCAGTTGGACCGGGACTTCACCATCGAAACCAAAGCCAGAGTGTCCGATCTCGTCAGACTGCCCGACGACGAACCCCTCTTCAGGGAAGCACAACCGCGAATGGTGATCGGTCTGGTTCCCTCCAACGAGTACTTCCCGGCCGAGAACAGCATCCTGTGGGCCGGCGACCTGGATGTGAACAACTGGCAGGTTCGGGTCGAGAGACTGGGCAACTGGAACCAGCGAACGAAGACGACTCTGGACGGGCTCCTCTTTCCATTGGTTGACGAGGCCGACATTCCATACGTCGGCGCAACGTCAGAACACCAACATCAACGGCAACCGTCCGGGTACATCGGTGCTCACAGGAAGGGTAGCTTCTTCTTCGCAAGACGGCCCCACTCCAACGATGAGACCGAAAGCGCGAGAATGTTCCGGGAGCGCTGTGGCGGTCCGGGCATTCACGGCCTGTATGAGCTTGAGACAATCGAAGCCCTTCAGCAAATCAGAAAGTTGGCGCACACGAGTACGCACAGGCCCCAGTACTGGACGTTGTATGCCGACATGCTCAACGTGCAGGGACACAAGCTTGTCCTGGTGAATGAAGACCAGCGGGATGACTTGCTTTCAGGCATGGTCTATTCGGAACCGCAAACCCATGCCGATCTCTCGTTCGGGCCGATCAGAATTCGAACACTTGATGCGTTCGAGAATCGTGGCAAGGCTGCCAGGCAGATGCGCGGGTTCTTCAATGAGGTTGCCAATGCCTTCGGATTGCGGAGGAGCTTTCAGTTCGGCCACGAAGGAACATGGTCGTTTCAGGATCATCGGCTGGCATAGACGCGTCGGTGCGCCGGAGGGCGCGCTCTCGTGGTGGAGTCGCCCGGGGACCATCGACCTAGTCTAGGCCAGAGTACTGCGTCACGTATTTCTGTCGACTTCATGGCGCAATGACTCGACAGACTACCAGGAGATTCGGAATGCCCACGTGTTTCGTGATTCAGCCGTTCGACTCGGATAAGTTCGACAAGAGGTTCGACGACATCTACAAGCCTGCCCTTGAACAAGCGGGACTGGAGCCTTACCGTGTCGATCGGGATCCTCGCGTGGAAGTCCCGATAGACGCCATCGCGGAACACATCCGCAAGGCGACCATCTGTCTGGCCGACATCACTACCAACAACGCCAACGTCTGGTATGAACTGGGGTTTGCGCTCGCCACGGGCCGTTCTGTAATCATGGTGTGCTCGGACGAGCGCGGAGACAAGTTGCCGTTCGACATTCAGCATCGAACGGTGATCATGTACAACCGAGATTCATCGAGAGACTTCGAGAGTCTTCGGCGGGACATCACGAAGCGAGCCAAGGCAGTAGTCGATCAGAATGCCGCCAAGCAGGTCATCGAAGCGGAACAAGTCGCGCCACAAGAAGGGCTGAGTCAGATAGAAATGCTGGTTCTCGCGGTCGCGGCGGCGGCTACGGACATTCCCGGAAGCTGGGAAAGCATGTACTCCCTGAAGCGTGAGGCCGAAAGGTCAGGGCTGACGGGCGTCGGCTTCGGTGTCGCTCTGAGGCGACTCCAGCAAAAGGGACTTTTGGAGTTTGGTGAACACGAGAACATGGATGGTGAGCGTTACCAAACCGTTGTTCTAACGGACAACGGCTGGAGTTGGATTGACGGTCATGAATCGTTGTTCTCGTTTCGAAGAGAGGATAGCGTTAGGGAGCTTTCCGAGGACGACATTCCGTTCTGAGGTGTTCCAGGAATTCCATGAGAAGCATGGCCGATAACCGCCTCATCGAAGCCGCGTTTCCGCTGAAGCAGGTGTCGCTCGACTCGGTGCACGAGAAGAACGTGCGGCACGGGCACGTCTCGACCCTGCACATCTGGCCGGCGCGGCGGCCGTTGGCTGCCAGCCGGGCGACGCTGCTGGCGACGTTGCTACGCGATCCGGGGACGGCTGAGGGTCGGCGGAAGCTGCTAGGCCGAATAGCCGGGCGCGTGGAGGACGTGTCCGGGTGTGGGAGCGACGCGGCAGAGGAAACACGGGGCGGGATTCTTCATTGGGGGCGGGAGAGCGCGGCCGAGGGGGCCGGCCAGCTCGACCGGTTCCGGGCCGAGGTTCGGGAGGCGTTCGGCGGACGGGCGCCGCGCGTGCTGGATCCGTTCGCGGGGGGCGGGGCGATTCCGCTGGAAGCGATGCGCCTTGGGTGTGAGGCGGTGGCGGCGGACATCAACCCCGTGGCGTGGTTCATCCTTCGGTGCACGCTGCACTATCCGCGGTTGCTGACCGGTCAGCGGCGACCGTTGCCGGCGTTCGCGATGGCCGATCGCGAGTTCGTCGAGGCATTTCTGAAGGCGCGAGGAATCCGGGGGACGGCGCAGTTGCGGGAGGCGTTGGCGCGGCTGGGGCATGGCGACGGCGAGCCGGTGCAGGCGACGGCGCTGGCGGACGAGGAGTCTTCACTGTCGGTCGCGGGCATCGCGTGGCATCTGCGGGCGTGGGGACGGCGGGTGCTGGCGACGGCGCGACGAGAACTGAGGGGGCGCTACCCGACTTACGCGGAGTTCGAGCCGGTGCGGCGAACGGGACGGCGGCGAACGGCGACAGTCGCGAGGTTGCGCTTCCGGCGGCGACCGCCGCGGATGCTCGAGCCGGACGAGGACGGGCGAGTGTCCGCGGGGCCGCTCAACCAGGAGTTCGATTCGCTCTACCTGGAGAACGAGGTCAATCCGCGCTGGATCGCGAAGCCGGCCGTGGCGTATCTGTGGGCCCGGACGGTGCGCTGCGGCGGCTGCCGCGCCGAGATCCCGCTGCTGAAGACCCGCTGGCTCTGCAAGAGGGCGAAGAAGCGGATTCGACTCACGGTGGAACCTCGGACTGACGGCGGCGGGGTCGACTTCGGCATCGAGCATGAAGTTCCGGAAGGGCGCGGCAACGCCGCCCAAAAGAGGGAGCACGACCGGGCGCTCGGCGGGGGCACGATGAGCGCAAGTGGCGCGCAGTGCCCCGCCTGCGGAGCGATCTCGACGACAAAGGACATTCGCGCGGAAGGGCTGGCGGGACGCCTCGGCGAACGCATGACCGCGGTGGTGGTGGAGGGTCAAACAGGAAAGGAGTACCGACTACCGACAGCCGCGGAGGTGAGCGCCGCGGAGGTGGAGCCGACGACACTCGAGACGCTCTACGCAGAGATCCCGTTCGGCGTGCCGAACGAGCGGTTGGTGGCTGAACGGCCCTCTCCCAACTCACGAGGAGCGTCCGGTTTGCCCCGCTACGGGTTCCGTACTTGGCGTACTCTCTTCACGGACCGCCAGTTTCTGGCACTAGGGACGTTCGTCCGGGCGATCCGCCACCGCTCGGCGGAAATGCGGGCCTACCCGGACGCGTGGCGCGAAGCGATTGTCGCTTACTTGGCGCCGTCGATCAGTCGGCTGGCCGATCGCGGCAGTGCGGTTGCGACTTGGCAGATTGACACAGACAAGATCCGAAACACCTTCGCACGCTTTGCCCTTCCAATGGTCTGGGACTTCGCTGAGTCCTGCCCCCTGACCGACACCACCGGCAGTTTCGTCCAGGCCGTCGAGTGGATCGCCCGGGTTGTCGAGCACGCGGAAGCAGCCACTGCCACGGCGCCTGTGGCCCGTGTAGAACGACGGTCGGCGACCGAGGCACGGGCAGACCGTTTCGATCTCGTGTGCACGGATCCTCCGTACTACGACGCCATCCCCTACTCCGACCTGATGGACTTCTTCCACGTCTGGCTGCGACGGACGCTGCACGGGCTGTCGCCTGAAATCGACGCTGCGTTCGCCGCACCGCTCGGGCCGAAGTGGGACGCCGGCACGGACGACGGCGAACTCGTCGATCAGCCGGGTCGCTTCGGTACGGACGCCGCGAAGTCCAGACAGGCGTACGAAGACGGCATGCAGCGTTCGTTCCTCCGCTGCCATGACGTACTCCGGGACGATGGCCGGCTGGTCGTCGTATTCGCCAACAAGCAACCCGCGGCCTGGGCAACGCTGGTCTCGGCCCTGATCCGGGCCGGCTTCGTCGTAGATGCCTCGTGGCCGATCCAGACCGAGCGGGACAGCAAGGTCGCCGGCGGCGCACGCCTGTCGTCCTCCATCTGGCTCGTCTGCCGGAAGCGCCCCGCAACGGCCCGACCTGGCTGGGACAACCGCGTGCTCGCCGACATGCAGGCGAACGTCACGGAGCGCCTGCGCGACTTCTGGGACGCCCGCATTCGCGGGCCGGACTTCGTCTGGGCGGCGACGGGGCCGGCTCTCGAGGCGTTCAGCCGGCATCCGGTGGTGAGGAAGGCCGACGCCCCCGGCCAGCAGTTGACCGTCGACGAGTTCCTGCGTCGCGTGCGGCGAATGGTCGTCGGGTTCGTGGTCAGCCGGCTCCTCGACGACGAGCACGGCGCAACCGGGGAGCTCGACGATGCGACCACCTACTACCTGCTGCACCGCAAGGACTTCGGCCTCGCCCCGGCGCCGGCCGGCGCGTGCATCCTGTACGCTCTGTCGTGCAATCTGTCGGACGACGAGCTCGCAGGGCGGCTGGATCTGCTCGCGGGCCGCGGTCGTTCGGCGTCCGCGCACGACGACGGGGCCGAAGACGGCGAGGCGTCGGGCAGCGACGTGCGCCTGAAGACGTGGAGCCGGCGCCGCGGTCGGGACCTGGGCGAACCATCGCCGGGGGGAACCCCGCCGCCCCTGATCGACTGCGTCCACAAGCTGATGCAGCTCTGGAAGTCGGGGGAACAGAGCCGGGTCGACGCTTACCTCGAAGCGCGCGGACTCTGGCGTCACGAGATCTTCGCCCGTGTCGTTCAGGCCGTCACCGAGCTGGCGGAGCGGGGATCGGAGGAGCGCACCACGCTGGAGTCCATTCAGATCCATGTCCGGACTCACGGTGGTGCTTCCGGACCACGCCCGATGCGTCTGGACTACGGGGATGCTCCATGAACGATACGGAGCCCCGACGTTCCGGGATACGATCAGCATCATGAACTCCGTCACAGCAAGGGACATGCGAA
Organism: Vicinamibacteria bacterium; assembly: GCA_022820675.1. Taxonomy (GTDB): domain Bacteria; phylum Acidobacteriota; class Vicinamibacteria; order Vicinamibacterales; family UBA8438; genus JAJEEA01. The sequence continues at coordinate 18,140 of JAJEFC010000014.1, forward strand.
TTCGGGATCTGGAGCAGCGGATTCTGGTCCTCGAACGGGTTTGCGGGGAGGCCTATCAACTGGCCGGAGCCGTCGGCGCGCCCGAGAAGGCGCTCGACAACTTGGCGGCCGCGGCCGGCGGGGAGCCGATTCCTCACGCGACGTTCCTGCCGGTATCGGCGGCAGATTGCGACGAGCTTGCTCGGCCGGACAGGGTCCGCGCCGCTCCAGGGCACGGGAAGGCCTCGCCCGTCAGCGCCTGACACACCTCTTGCCGTGACCAAGACCCACCGCCCCCGTCCCTGGCACCAGGTCGTTCGCCTGAAGGAAGAGCTGCGGACCGGAGAGCTCGCGCTGGCCGAGTTCGCAGCCGATCTGTACGAGGTTGCGCTGGCCGAGGGGCGACGGCCCGTCTACGAGGACCCGGCCAAGTTCTTCGCACTGACCTACCCGACCCACGCGTTGCGCGAGCTGGTGAAGGACGTCGCGGCGCGGCTCGCGGGGCGGAGCGACAAGGCGGTGCGGCAGCTCGAGCTGACCTACGGCGGCGGGAAGACGCATACGCTGATCACGCTCTGCCACCTGTTCCGCGACCCCGCGGGCCTGCCGGATCTGCCGGCAGTACAGGAGTTCCGCGAGCACGTGGGCACGGAGCTGCCGGCGGCGTTCACGGCCACCCTCTGCTTCGACAAGATCGACGCCGAGCGGGGCCTCGAGGGCGTCCGCGGACCGAACGGCGAGACCCGCACGCTGCGCCATCCCTGGAGCGTGCTGGCGTTCCAGCTCGCGGGAGCCGACGGGCTGCGCGCGATTCATGGCGACGGACTCGACGACGAGCGCGAGACACCGCCGGCCGAACCTCTCCTTGCCGGGTTGCTGGAGATCCCGCGGCGGCGCGGGCTGGCGACGTTGGTCCTGGTCGACGAGGTCTTGATGTACGCCCGCGAGAAGGCGGGCCTCGATGCCGTCTGGCGCGGGCGCATCGTCGATTTCTTCCAGTACCTGACCCAGGCGGTGGGCAAGGTCGACACGGCGGCGATGGTGGCCTCGATACTCGCCACCGACCCCCACAAGCAGCGGGGCGAGCTGGGGAGCAGGCTGACGTCCGAGCTGTCCGACGTGTTCCGTCGGCAACGCGAGGAGGGCGTCCAGCCGGTGCAGAAGGAGGACGTGCCGGTGGTGCTGCGCCGCCGCTTCTTCGAGCCGGACGACGTTCGAAGCCTCGATGGATTCCGCCCGCACGTCATCGGGATCGTGCGCGATCTGGCCAAGCTGGAAGAAACCACGGCCAAGAACAGATCGGCCGCCGAGGAGCGGTTTCTCGCGAGCTTTCCGTTCCACCCCGACCTGACCGACGTCTTCTACAGCCGCTGGACACAGCTCGAAGGGTTTCAGCGTACCCGGGGCATTCTGCGCACGCTGGCGACCGCGTTGCGGGAGGCCGAGCGGTGGGACACGGCCCCCCTCATCGGCCCGTCGGCCCTGCTGGCCGAGCCCGGCAAGCGGAGCATCTCGGAGGCGGTGCGCGAGCTCTCGGGCGTCGCCACGTCCGAGAGCGCCGCGGGAGGCAGGACGGACTGGAGCACGCTGCTCGAAGCGGAGCTGGACAAGGCCCGGCAGATCCAGGACGAGCTGCCGGCTCTCGGCCAAGGCCGCGAAGCCGAGCAGGCGGTGGTCACCGTCTTCCTGCATTCCCAGCCCATCGGGAGGAAGGCCTACACGCCGGATTTGCTTCGGATGGTGGGAACCACCGCTTCAGACGGCATCGAGCTGGAGAAAGGGCTGCGCCGTTGGCGTGAGATCTCGTGGTTCCTCGACGACGAGGACGCGGATCTGGATGCGCCCGATGCGAAGCCCGCGTTGCCCAGGTCGTGGCGCCTCGGCAACCGCCCCAACCTGCGTCAGATGCACGACGAGGCCTGCCAGCAGCGGGTGAGTCAGGAGATGGTCGACGAGCGGCTGCGCGATGAGGTCCGAAGCACCCGCACGCTCACCGATGGCGCCAAGGCGGCCGGCGCCACCGTCCACCTGTTGCCCGCCTCGCCCCGGGACGTGGGTGACGACGGCAGCTTCCGCTACGTGATTCTGGGGGCGGACGCCGCGTCGGAGTCCGGGAAGCCGAGCAATGCAGCGAAGCGGGTGCTGGACGAGACCACCGGCCCCGACCGGCCGCGCGTCCACCGCAACGCGGTAGTCCTGGCGGTCCAGTCGCGCGACGGTCTGGAAGCGGCCCGCGCCGCCGTCCGCGCCCTGCTGGGCTGGGAGGACGTCTCGGGTCAGCTCGACGCCCACAAGGTCGATCCGTTCCAGGCAGAGCGTCTGAGGCGCCGCCTCAAGGAGGCCCGGGAGCGCGTTCCCGAGATCGTCCGCCAAGCCTACGCGGTGGTCGTGACCGTCAACGAGCACAACGACGTCCAGGCGTTCAAGCTGGCGGCCGGCCCGGGACCGCTCTTTCCGGCGATCAAGAACGACGAGCGCGCGCGCATCAAGGAGACGGCGGTCGACGCCGAGACCCTGCTGCCGGACGGCCCCTACGATCTCTGGCGCGACGACGACGACGCCCGCCGCGTGAGCGATCTGGTGGGCGCCTTCGCGCGCTACCCGCGCCTGCCGAAGCTGTTGCACGCGAAGGTGCTGCTCGACACGGTTCTGCAGGGCGTGGAGCGCGGCCTCTTCGTTGCCCGGCTCGTACGGCCCGACGGCAGTGCCAGAACGTGGTGGCGGGAAGCCGTCGACCCCGAGGCGCGTCAGGATTCGCAGCTCGAAGTCGTGCTCCCCGACAAGGGCGAGCTTGCCTCCCTGTCGGCGGGCCTGCTCGCCCACGGTGTCCTGCCGGAGCTGTGGGACGACGGGCAGGTGACGATGAGCGCCCTCGAGAGCTACTTCGCGGGCGGCCACGCGGTACGGATTCCCCGCGAAGGATACGAGGACACGCAGGTCGTGCCGAAGTGCAGCGAGCAGACCGTTCACGAAGCGGTTCACGAAGCGGTCGAACAGGGCACCGTGTGGCTCACGAACGGTCCCGCCTCGGTCTGGATGGAGCAGATCCCCTACGGGGTGCTGGACGACGCGGCGGTGCTGCGCGCGCCGCCGGACCCCGTGCCCGCCCAGGAACTCTCGGCCGACGCGCTTCCCGGCGCCTGGCGCGACGGCACGACCAACGGCGCCGCGCTGACGCGGGCGCTGTCCCTGTCGCGCCGCACGACGCTGCCCTGGGGCCTCGTCCGCGAAGGCATCAGAGCGGGCGTAGAGAGCCGCTGGCTCGAAGTGGCCGAGGACAGCGCCGCCGTGGGCTGCGCCTACGACCAGGCCGGGCAGTTGAGGTTGAAGCGTCCGGCGGAAGTCGCCCCCCCTCCTCCGCCGCCGCCCGGCCCCGCCGCCGCGGGAGCCCTGCTCGAAGGCTCCCAGATCCAGGACTTGGCAGAGCTGGTGCCGAAGCTACTGGAGGCGAGCGCCGGCAACGACCTGCGCTTCCGCGTCGCCGCAGTGTTGAGCGACGAACCGGGCGGCAGCGTCCCGGAAGAAGTCAAGGCCACGCTGGACGAGCTGCTCGCCACGGTGTCGGCGGAGCTGCAGGTCAGGTAGGCGCTCTCCCCCGCGCAGGAGAGGCGGGAGGCGGCGCACATTGACAGTGGCTGGGTAAGACAGTATCTTACTTGGGCGATGAGAACTTCCGTCTCCACGAAGGGGCAGATCGTGCTCCCCGCCGAAATCCGGCGGCGGGATGACGTCGAGCCGGGCCAGGAGTTCGACGTCGAACGCATCGAACGGGGCGAGTACCGGCTCGTCCGCCGCGCGCCCGCAACCAACGAGGGCGTCGTCGACTGGCTGCTGGACTGCCCGGAGAAGGGCTTCTTCGCGCCGATCGAGTCGGAGAGCACGGATACGCTGTGACCTTCCTGGTCGACGCGAACGTGCTGAGCGAGTCGACGAAGCCGGCCCCCGACCCGGCGGTCGTCGACTGGCTCCGACGCAGCGAACACGCGCTCGTCGTGGACCCGATCGTCCTCGGCGAGATCAAGTTCGGCATCCTGCGGTTGCCGCGGGGCCGGCGGCGAGCCCGGCTGGAGCGCTGGTTCGACGACGGTGTCGGTCGGCTGCAGTGCCTGCCGTGGGACGCCGCCACGGGCCTCCGTTGGGCCGGGCTCGTCGCCGACCTTCGCGCATCGGGCGCGGCCATGCCGATCAAGGACAGCTTGATCGCCGCCACCGCGCTCGCCCACGGGCTGGTCGTCGCCACCCGGAACCGCACCGACTTCGAGAAGGCCGGGGTCGACGTGTTCGACCCGTTCGAGGACCGCGGCGAGAGATGACGGCCGGCCGCACTCCCCGCCTTGCCCGCGAGGCGTTCCCCGGGCTCCCGCCGCTGCGAGCGACTCCCCCGGGCCGACCGGCGCTCCCGAATCGATGACCGGCGTCAATCGGCGGCGCCGGGGTTCAAGCCAGGGCGGCGACGACCGCCGCGGTCATCTCGGTCGTCGACGCGGCGCCGCCGAGGTCGCCGGTGCGGGTCTCGCCGGCGGCGAGCACCGCCTCCACCGCCGCCTCGACGGCCGCCGCCCCGTCCGTCTCCCCCAGGTGCTCCAGCATCATCGCCCCGGTCAGCATCTGCGCGACGGGGTTGGCGACGCCCTTGCCCGCGATGTCCGGGGCCGAGCCGTGGACGGGCTCGAACATCGAGGGGTGCGTGCGGTCGGGGTTGAGGTTGGCGCCGGGGGCGAGGCCGATGGAGCCGGCCACGGCGGGGCCGAGGTCGGACAGGATGTCGCCGAACAGGTTGCTCGCGACGATGACGTCGAACCAGTCGGGGTGCTGGACGAGGTGCGCGGTGAGGATGTCGATGTGGTACTGGTCGGTCCGCACGTCGGGATAGTCCGCGGCCACCGCCTCGAAGCGCTCGTCCCAGAACGGCATGGTGTGGATGATGCCGTTCGACTTGGTGGCCGAGGTCAGGTGCTTCGCCGGCCGCGCCCGCGCCCGCTCGAACGCGTAGCGCAGCACCCGGTCGACGCCCTCGCGGGTGAACACCGACTGCTGCACCGCGAGCTCGGCCGGCGTCCCCGCGTAGAGGCGGCCGCCGATCTCCGAGTACTCGCCCTCGTTGTTCTCGCGGACGACCACGAAGTCGATGTCGGCGGGCCCGCGGTCGGCCAGGGGCGTGCGCACACCCGGCCAGAGCCGCACCGGGCGCAGGTTGACGTACTGGCGGAACTGCCGGCGGATGGGGATGAGCAGGCCCCACAGCGACACGTGGTCCGCCACCCCGGGGTACCCCACGGCCCCCAGGAACACCGCGTCGAAGGGCGCGAGCTCCTCGATGCCGCGCCCCCCGGTCATGCTGCCGGTGCGCGCGTAGAGCTCGCAGGACCAGTCGAACTGCGTCCACTCGAAGCCGAAGCCGTGCCGCCGGCCGACCGCCTCGAGCAGCTCCTGGGCCGCGGGCACGACCTCCTTGCCGATCCCGTCGCCGGGAATCACCGCAATGCGATAGGTTCTCTCTGCCATGGTCCTCGTTCGTGAAGCCGCCCCGGGCACGCCGGCGCAGGTCACGCCACCGCGCCGGCTCGCCGCAGCTCGGCGATCTCCTCCGCCCCGTATCCCGCGTCGACGAGCACCTCGTCCGTGTGCTGGCCGAGCCGGGGCGCGGGGCGGCCGGGCGCGAGGGGGGTCTCCGAGAGCTTGATCGGCGTGCCCAGGGTCGGGATGCGCCCCAGCGTCGGGTGGTCGGTCTCGACCACCAGCTCGCGGGCCCGGACGTGGGGATCAGCCATCACCTCGGCATAGTCGTTGATGGGGCCGCACGGCACCCCGCGGGCGTCCAGCAGCTCCAGCCAGTGCGACCGGGGGCGGGTCTCCAGCACCGCCTCGATGCGGGCGGCGAGGGCCTCCCGGTTGCGGATGCGGTGGGTGTCGTCCCGGTACTCGGGATCGTCGGCCCACTCCGGATGTCCCAGGGCCTCGCACAGGCGCCGGAACGTGCGGTCGTTGGCGGCCCCGATGGTCAGGTAGCCGTCGGCGCACCGGAGCGCCTGGTACGGCGCGTTCATGCGGTGGGCGGAACCGAGGGGCTCCGGCACCCCGCGCCCCGAGAAGTACTGGGTCGCCTCCCACACCGAGAGGGCGACCCCGGCGTCGACGAGCGACGTGTCGACGAGCTGCCCGCGCCCCGTGCGGGCCCGCGCGAGCAGGGCGGACAGGATGCCGGCGACGGCGAAGAGGGCGGCGCCGAGGTCGGTCACCGGTATCCCCGCCTTGACCGGCGGGCGCCCCGCCTCGCCGGTGACCGACATGAGGCCGGAGACGCCCTGCGCCACGAGGTCGAAGCCCCCCTTGCCGGCGGACGGGCCGGTCTGGCCGTAGCCCGAGATGGACGCGTAGACGAGGCGCGGATGCCGCCGGGAGAGCGCCGCGTAGTCGAGGCCGAACTTCTCGAGCACGCCCGGCCGGTAGTTCTCCACCAGCACGTCGGACACCGCGGCGAGGCGTTGCACCGCCTCGCGGCCGGCCGGCTGCTTCAGGTCGACGACGATGCCGCGCTTGCCCCGGTTGACGGCGTTGAAGCTGGGGCTGTCGCTGCCGACGCCGCCCGGCATGCGCCGGGTCGAGTCGCCGGCCGGGGGCTCGACCTTGATCACGTCGGCCCCCATGTCGCACAGTAGCATCGAGCAGAACGGCCCGGCCATCACCTGGGTGAGGTCGAGCACGCGCAGTCCGTCCAGTGCCGAGTTCATCGCCCTCGCCGAACCAGGAGAGTCAATCCGTGTCTACCCCCGATGCCATCTACGCCGTCGACGGTCCCGTCGCCACCCTCACGTTCGACCGCCCCGCCGCCCGCAACGCGATGACCTGGGCCATGTACGACGCGCTGCTGGAAGCCTGCGACGCCGTCGACGCCGACCCCGCCTTGAAGGTCCTCGTCCTGCGCGGGGCCGGCGACCGCGCCTTCGTGGCGGGCACCGACATCAGCCAGTTCCAGGATCTGCGGACCCCGGACGACGCCCTCGGGTACGAGTCGAGGCTCGACCGGGTGATCGACCGCCTGGAGCGCGTGGAGGCGGCGACCATCGCCCAGGTCCAGGGGGTGGCCGTCGGCGGCGGCTGCGTCATGGCCATCGCCTGCGACCTCCGCATCTGCGGCCCCGGCGCCCGGTTCGGCATCCCCGTGGCGCGCACCCTCGGCAACTGCCTGTCGGCCGCCAACTGCGCCCGGCTGCTGGACCTCGTGGGCCCGGCGCGGCTCAAGGACCTGATGTTCACCGGCCGCCTCCTCGACGCTCCCGAGGCGCTGGCAGCGGGGCTCGCGACTCGGGTCGTCGACGCCGACGGGCTCCACGACGCGGTGGCGGAAACCGCCGCCGCCATCGCCGCCAACGCCCCCTTGACGATTCACGCCACCAAGGAGATAGTCCGCCGCGTGCAGAGCGAGCGGCGGCCCGACCCCACCCTCGCCCACGACCTCATCGTCGAGTGCTACACGAGCGACGACTTCCGGAACGCGGTCGACGCCTTCGTGGCCCGGCGCGCCCCGGCGTGGACCGGGCGGTGAATCATCCGCGGGCCGCCCGTGTCGGGCGCCCGCGGCCATGACCGCGCTTCCCGCGTACCCAGGCTGCCCGCCACACGCCGTCACACCGTCTTGCGGCGGCCGACGCCCTTCAGCCCGCCACGCGGTCAGCCCGCCAACGCCCTTCAGCGCTTCCGGCTCTCCGCCGAGGCACGCCCCCGGGCAACCCGTGGTGAAAGTCCCCGCTGCATTCGGGCGGCGATGCATCCCGCCTGCGCCCGGCAAGCGTCGCCTTCGGCTCCGATTGCCGCCCAGCCACGCCTGCCGGCAGTCTGCGCCGTGAACGGCGCAAACTGCCGGGTGCGTTGTTCGTCGGTTGCATATGCCCGATATGCGCCCTCCTCCTCACGCCTTGTCAAGCGGGCGCCTCGCCGCTCTCGATGCAACGCGGGGCTCTCACCACAGGCTGCAAGGCATCGCCAATGAGCGACTCGAAGCGCGCCAGTCCGGCCGCGGCGCCGCCCTCGAGCTGCAGCCGCAACACGCGGCGGCGGCGCGCGGCCAGCACTTCGACGTCGCCCAGCGCCTGTGCCGTCTTGACCGCCCCGAACGTGCAGGGCCGGCCGGGGATCGGCAGATCGTCGTCGCCGTCGTCGGCCGTCAGCACCAGGAACACGCCGTTCGCCGGCCCGCCCTTGAACAACTGGCCCGTCGAATGGAGGTAGCGCGGCCCGAACCCCACGCTGGTCGCCACCCCCCGGGCGTCGCGGATGCGGGAGCGCACCCGCTGCAGGACGGCCGTGTGCGCCTCGTTGCGATCCAGGTACGCGAGCAGCGCCACGTAGTCGCCGGGGCCCGCGCTCGCGAGATGCGCCGACACCAGCCGTTCGAGAACGGCCCGCCCCGCGGCGGCGGCCCCCCGCTTCTCGGTGTCCGCACCGGCGAGCGCCGCCGGCCCGCCGGACGACGCC
>JAJEFC010000276.1 GCA_022820675.1 Vicinamibacteria bacterium
TGGTCGCGATCGCGCGGGGCAACGCGGCCCCGCCGAACGGCTGGCTGCCGGCCTCGGGAGGGCCGTCGCCGGTGGCCCGCGAGTTCGAGGCCCCCCACTACGTGCGGTTCATGATCGACGACCGTCCGGGCATCGTCGCGGGCCTGGCCCAGGTCTTCTCGCACCACGGCATCAACCTCGACGCGGTGCTGCAGGAGCCGGGCTGGCCGAAGGCCGAGCTGCCGTTCGTGATGACCCTCGAGCCGTGCAGCTCGACGTCGGTCGCGGCGGCCCTGGCCGACGCCGCCCGCTTCGATTTCCACGTGCGCCCGCCGCTGTGGCTGCCGATGTTCGTCGACCGGCCCGACCCGGCCGACGGTTCGTCGCCGGCATGATCGGGGTACGCCCATGCGGCCTCGGCACGGGCGCCCGCGGGGTCGGCCGGGGCGGCGGCGCCGCGAGACGGCGGCGGAGCCGGAGGCGGAGACTGTCGGGCCGGGAGCCTGCGCGGTAGAACCGCGCGGGCGGGCGGCCGGGGGCTGAGCGGAACCGTCAGGCGGCGATCCGCCCGGCCAGGGTTCCCGGCGGACCAGAGCGAAAGGGGAGGAGCGTCCATGAGTGCGTTCACCGGTCTGCGGTGTGCGATGTGCAAGACCGGGTTTCCGTCGGAGGCGCTGTACGTCTGCGACCAGTGCCTCGGTCCCCTCGAGGCCGTCTACGACTACGAGGCGGCAGGCCGGACGCTGACCCGCGAGGCCGTCGCGGGGCGGCCGCGCAACCTCTGGCGCTACCGCGAGCTGCTCCCCGTCACCGGCGAGCCCCGCACCGGCCTTCATTCCGGCTGCACCCCGCTGGTGCGGGCGCACCGGCTGGGACGCGAGCTCGGGGTGGCCGAGCTCTACCTCAAGGACGATTCCGTGAACCACCCGACGCTGTCCTACAAGGACCGCGTCGTGCCGGTGGCCGCCACCCGGGCCGTCGAGCTCGGGTTCGACACCCTGGGCTGCGCGTCGACCGGCAACCTCGGCAACAGCGTGGCCGCCCACGCGGCCCGGCTCGGCCTGACGTGCTACGTGTTCATCCCCCACGACCTGGAGCCGGGCAAGATTCTCGGCTCGGCCGTCGCCGGCCCCCACATCGTGAAGATCGACGGCACCTACGACGACGTGAACCGGCTGTGCACCCAGGCCGGCGAACGGTACGGGTGGGCGTTCGCCAACATCAACCTGCGCAGCTACTACGCCGAGGGGGCCAAGACGTACGGCTTCGAGATCGTCGAGCAGTTGGGGTGGCGCTATCCGCGCCACGTCGTCTCGCCGGTGGCCGGGGGCACCCTGCTGCCGCGCATCGGGCGGGCGTTCCGCGAGCTGCGCGAGGTGGGGCTGGCCGAGGGCGAGCTGCCGAAGATCCACGCGGCGCAGGCGGCGGGATGCGCGCCGGTGATCAACGCCCTCGAGAGCGGGGCCGAGTACCCGGAGCCGGTGCGGCCCGACACCATCGCGAAATCGATCGCCATCGGCAACCCCGCCGACGGCCACCAGGTGCTCGAGACGGTGCGGGGCAGCGGGGGCACCGGGGCCCGGGCGACCGACGCGGAGATCCTCGACGCCATCGCCTTGCTGGCGCGCACCGAGGGCATCTTCACCGAGCCGGCGGGCGGCACCACCCTCGCCGCCACCATCAACCTGCTGGAGGCGGGGGCGCTCCCGAAGGACGAGTCCATCGTCGTCTGCATCACCGGCAACGGGTACAAGACCGCCCACGTCATGGCCGACCGCCCCACCGAGTCGACGCACATCGGCCGGTCGCTGCGCGAGTTCGAGGCGTTCATGGCCTCGCGGACGGGACAGCCGGTCCATTCCTGAGAGAGCGTGCGCCGTGACGCCCGGAAACAGCTCCCCGGAATCGTTCAGCGAGATCGTCGAGGCGGAGGGCCACCTCATCGATTCGCGGCTGCTCGCCGCGGTCTTCGACAAGGTCATCGAGCGCGGCGCCCGCTACCACGTGCTCCGCTTCACCATCGGCCGCACCAACGACGAGTTCTCGCAGCTCGAGATGCAGGTCACCGCGGACACCCGCGAGGGGCTCCGCGAGCTCGTCGAGGAGCTGATCCCCCTCGGCTGCCATCCCCGGCCGCAGCGCGAGGCCCGGCTCGAGGAGGCGGGCGGCGGCTTCGTCCCCGACGACTTCTACTCGACCACGAACCACCGGACCCAGATTCGCCACGGCGGCCGCTGGGTGGACGTGGAGGGCCAGCGGATGGACGCGGTGGTGGTGGTCCGCGACGGCCGCGCCGCGTGCCGCAAGCTGAGGGACGTACGCCGCGGCGAGCAGGTCGTGTGCGGGCTCGACGGCATCCGGGTCCTGCCCGAGTTCCAGGAACGCGACCGCCTCGGCTTCGCGTTCATGACCGGCGACGTCTCGACCGAGCGACGGGTGGAGGTCAGCGTGTCGCGCGTCGTCGGCATGATGCGGGCCGTCAAGGCGGAAGGCGGGCGCATCGTCGTGGTGGCGGGGCCGGTGGTGGTGCACAGCGGCGGCGGCGACTACCTGAGCCGCCTCGTCCGGCTGGGCTGGGTCGACGGGCTGCTCGCGGGGAACGCGCTCGCCGTGCACGACGTCGAGCACGCCTTCTTCGGCACGTCGCTCGGGGTCGATCTCGACGCCGGCGTCGCCGTCGACGAGGGGCACAAGAACCACATGCGGGCCATCAACGCGATACGCCGCGTCGGCGGCCTCCGCGCCGCCGTCGAGCAGGGGCGCCTGCGCTCCGGCGTCATGCACGACCTGATCGCGCACGGCGTGCCCTACGTGCTCGCGGGCAGCATCCGCGACGACGGCCCCCTGCCCGACACCCTGATGGATCTCGTCGAGGCCCAGGAGCGCTACGCCGAGATGCTTCACGGGGCCCGACTGGTGATCATGCTCTCGTCCATGCTCCACAGCATCGGGGTCGGCAACATGCTGCCGGCCTGGGTGCGCGTGGTCTGCGTGGACATCAACCCCGCGGTGGTGACGAAGCTCGCCGACCGCGGATCGTCGCAGACCGCGGGCATCGTGACCGACGTGGGGCTGTTCCTGCACCAACTGTCGGCGCAGCTCGGGGACGAGGCGGCGCCCCGGCCGGCTGCCGCCGCCCGGGAGGGGGAGGGCCGATGACGGCGCCGCGCCCGTCGGGAGCCTCCGAAGCTGCCGGGGAGCGCCCTCGTCTCGCCGTACCGGGCCCTGTGGATCTGCAACATCGTGCGGGGCGGGACCGGCGTGGCGCTGCTCGCGTGGCGCGCCCGTTTCGGGAAAGGTCGCGAGCCGCCGTGGGCAGGGAGAACCGATGACGGCGCCGGACGGCCGCGAAGGCCCGGTGGTCGTGCAGAAGTACGGGGGCACGTCGGTGGCGACGGCGGAGCGGATTCTCGCCATCGCCGACCGCATCGAGCGGAACCTCGACCGGACTCCCCGGCTGGTGGTGGTGCTCTCGGCCATGGGCAGCACCACCGACGAGCTCGTCGGCCTCGCCCACCAGGTCTCCGACCGGCCCGCGGGCCGCGAGATGGACCTCCTGCTCTTGACCGGCGAGCAGGTCACGGTGTCGCTGCTGGGCCTGGCCCTCCAGAGCCGGGGCATTCCCGCCATCTCCCTCACCGCACTGCAGTGCGGCATCCGCACCGACGGGGTGTTCAACGTCGCGCGCATCCGCAGCATCGACACCGCCCGCATCCGCGCCGAGCTCGACGCGGGCCGCGTGGTCATCGTGACCGGCTTCCAGGGCATCAACGACGCCGACGACGTCACGACGCTGGGCCGCGGGGGGAGCGACATCACCGGGGCGGCCCTCGCCGCCGCCCTCGGGGCCGGCGCCTGCGAGATCTGCACCGACGTGGACGGGGTCTTCTCCGCCGACCCGTCCCGCGTGCCGGGCGCGAGGCTGTGGCCGGAGATCAGCTACGAGGAGGCCATCGAGATGGCCTCGAGCGGCGCCAAGGTCCTGCACCCGCGCGCCGCCGAAGTGTGCATGGAGTACGACGTGCCGATTCACGTGCGCAGCAGCTTCCACCTGCGCGAGGGCACGTGGATTCGAGGAGCGGCGAGCATCATGGAACGAGCCGAGGTGGTGGCCGTCACCGGGGACGCGAAGATCGCCAAGTTCACGCTGCTGGACGTGCCGGACGAGCCGGGCATGGCGGCGCGGGTCTTCCAGGACCTCGCGGCCGGGGGCATCAACGTCCGGCTCATCATCCAGAGCGCGAGCTCCGCCCACCAGGGCCGCATCACGTTCATCCTCGACAAGGAGTTCGTGGCAGGGGCGCAGGAGCTCGCGCGGAGCTGGGAGGCCGGGGGGGTGACCAGCGGCTGCCTGGTCGAGGACGACGTCGCCAAGATCTCCATCGTGGGCTCGCGGCTCGCCGCGACGCCGGGGCTCGCGGCGCGCATGTTCGCGGTCCTCGCCCGGCGGGGCATCAACATCGACTGCATCAGCTCGTCGGAGATGAAGGTCGCGTGCGTGATCTCGGCCGATCGACTGGACGAGGCGACGGCGGCGGTGCACCAGGAGTTCTTTCCGCAAGACGACGCCGCCGCGACGGCGTCCGCGTGACCCTCTGGCTCCGCTTCCGCATCACGACCGGTTTGCGCGGGGCATCGAAACGACAACGTCGCGTCGTTTCGGCATCTGGAGGCCTGCGCGGCGGCACGGCGCGAATCTCCTGCCGGGTTGGGTTCCGCGCGGCTGCGGTGCAAGGACGATGACGAGGTCACCTTGCCACCGTGCGCCAAGCGCAGAAGCCGCTGAAGGCGGGCTGCATTCCGGGGGGCTGCAACTTCGTGACGATCACGGTCCTGAGGCGACCGGGCCGACTGTCGACGGTTGCAGGGGCCGGATCGGCAGATGAGGCCGGCTCCCGGCGCGAAGGACGGGTGAAGCCGGCGCGAAGGACGGGTGTAAGGACGGCAGGGATGAGCACGAAGATCGAAGCAGGGGTACTGGGCGCGACGGGAACGGTGGGGCAGGAGTTCATCACGCGGTTGGCCGACCATCCGTGGTTCGAGGTCGCCTGGATCGGCGCCAGCGAGCGCTCGGCCGGCAAGGCCTACCGCGACGCCACTCCCTGGCGCCTGCCGGCGCCGCGGCCGGACCGCATCGCGGACATGACCGTCGAGCGGGTGACGCCGGGCCGGGCCCCGAAGCTGCTGTTCTCGGGCCTCGACGCGTCGGTGGCGGGCGAGGCGGAGGCGGAGTTCGCGCGGGCGGGGCACGTCGTCGTCACCAACGCCCGCAACCACCGCATGGATCCGCTGGTGCCCCTCGTGATTCCCGAGGTCAACGCTGACCACCTGGGCCTGCTGGACGGACAGGGCGCGGCGAGGGGATGGTCCGGCCCCATCGTCACCAACCCCAACTGCTCGACCATCGTCCTCGCCCTCGCCCTGGCGCCGCTGCGCCCCTTCGGCCTGCGGCAGGTCATCGTCTCCACCCTGCAGGCCGCCTCCGGCGCCGGGTATCCGGGCGTGCCCTCGCTCGACCTCGTCGGCAACGTCATTCCCGTCGTGCGCGGCGAGGAATCGAAGATGGAGACGGAGACGCGGAAGATCCTCGGCCGGATGTCGGAGAGCGGGGTCGAGCCCCATCCCGTGACGGTGAGCGCGGGCACGACACGGGTGCCGGTCATCAACGGCCACACCGAGCTGGTGACTGTCTCCCTCGACGAGGCGCCCGCCGTCGACGACGTGGTCGCGGCCATCCGCGAGTTCCGCGGCCGGCCGCAGGAGCTCGACCTGCCCGGCGCCCCGCGCCGGCCGGTGCTGTACATGGACGAGGACGATCGTCCCCAGCCCCGCCTCGACGCCGACCGTGACGGCGGCATGGCGGTATGCGTCGGCCGCCTGCGCACGTGCCCGGTGCTCGGCTACAAGCTCGTCGCGATGGGGCACAACACCGTCCGCGGGGCCGCGGGGGCGGCGGTGCTGAACGCGGAGCTGTTGAAGGCGACGGACCGGCTGTAGCGGCTCTGAAGGCGACGGACCGGCCGCAGCGGTTCTGAAGGCGACGGACCGGCTGTAGCGGTTGAAGGCGACGGGACCGGCCGCAGCGGTTCTGAAGGCGACGGAAACGGCTGTAGCGGTTGAAGGCGACGGACCGGCTGTAGCGGTTGAAGGCGACGGAACGGCGTATCGGTTGGCTGGCGCATCGACCCGAGGCGGCGCCGCGACTCGCGTGAACGCGGCGCCACGCTCGCGGGCGTCCGCTCGATGGAGCGTCAACCGCTCTTTTCGCCGGAGCGTGTGAGCAGGATCGCGTCGATTCGCCCGTTGAGGGCACGAATGTCGGCGCGGACCTCGCCGATCTCATGCCGCAGGTCGGCCCGCAGATCGCGCCGAATCCACAGCAGTGCCCCCACGACCGCCAGCGCCGCACCGAGCACTTCGTAGTCCATGCCCTGAGTTGAGTGTAGCACAAGGCATGCGAAGGGCGCTCCGTACTCGGGGCTCGGTCAGTTGGCCGCGGCGGCTGGCTGGTGTGGTCCACCAGCCGGTCCGTCATCGCCGACCACGGTCGACGGGGCAAGCGGGGTCGCCCTGCGAACCGGTGTCAGTCAGCCGTCGCCGGGCGGCTGGTGTGGTCCACCAGCAAGCGCATCGGAGCCTCGCTCGCGAAGAGCGAGGGAACGTCCCCGGGGCCGGCGCCCGGTTCGAGTGTCGCGGTGACCTGCAGCTCGCTCCCCGCGGGCAGATCCAGCGGCTCTTCGAGCCAGTACCGCGTCGGCCACGCCGGGTCCGGCTCCCGAATCAGCAGGAGAGGCTGTCGGGAACCGTCCGGCAGCACGCCTTCGACCTGCAGCTCGCTGGAACCCACCGCGACCTCCGGCAGCAGGGCGAGCAGGGTGGTCTCGTCGTCGAAGACGTGACGGAAGGTCAGCTCGCGGCCGGCCGGCTCGGCCGTCGCATCGACGACCGTCTGCTCGATGGCGCCGGCGTCGCCGTCCGCCAGGTGCAGCCCGAGCTGCGTCCGATCCGTGAACTCCAGCCCCTCCGTGATCCAGGTCTTCTTGTAGAGGATCCTCGCCACGAGGTCGGCCCCGGCCGGCAGGGGATAGCCGACGCCGTCGAGGACCTCGATCTGCTGGCCCGGCCACCACACCGCGACCGGCTCCGCGCTCTCGAATCCCGTGGCGAATCCCGGCCCGTCGTCCGCGGCGTCGGCGGCCCGGGCCTCGCCGGTGGTGTCGACGTACACCGAGACATGGCGCACGACGGCCCGGCTCTCCGGCAGGACGTCAATTGCGCGGATCGACCGGTTCGCCCCGAGGTCGGTGGGCAGCACGAAGTACCGGACCGTCTCGGACGTGCCGGCGTCGAAGACGAACGGCTCGGGGAGGGGAATCGCGACCGTCGGCTCGTCGAGGTTCCATCCCGTGCTCGGCGGCGGCGCGGGCGGCGTCAGGTTGCGCGGACCCTGGGGGTACCCGCCGGCCGACCACTCCAGCAGCATGTCCATCTCGTGGGCCGGCAGCACGTGGCCGTTGCTGAAGCTGCCGAAGCCGTCCTCCGCCTTCCAGGGCGGCATGCGGAGGCCGAGAATCTCCTCGCGGATCGACTGGGTCCACGGGTAGGCCTCGCGGTAGGTCAGCAGCGACATCGGGCCGATGCCGCCCTCGACGTGGCAGCTCCCGCACTGGCGCTCGAAGATGGGAAAGATGTGCTCGTTGTAGGTGAAGCGGGACGCGATGGGCGTGTGCCCCCGCGTCACGCTGCCGAGCAGCACGACGGCCCCGACGGCCGCCAGAACGAGGACCCCGGACGCATGACGTCGCATCATCATCCTCCCGAACTTCCGGCCTTCTCGACAACGGCGCGACGCCTCGCCGCGCGACGACGCGCACGGGCGTGACACGGCGCCGCGCGACCGGCGGCTTCACTGGATGTCGTAGACGGCGTTGATCTCGCCGACGGCGCCGCCGAAGACGGCGTAGGCGCTGTCGACGTTGTTCTTGTTGCCGAGGTCCCCGTACCAGTCCAGCAGGTAGGCCGAGCGCACCAGGTGGCGAACCGCGATGCGCACCTGGTTGCCGCTCGCCGGCGGCAGGTCGGTCGCCGCCTGCTGCAGGGCCAGGGCCAGCTCCTTGGCCTGGAGGGCGGGGATGAAGATCTCGGTGAACGCCCCGCGGGCGATCAGGTCCTGAATCTGCCGGTCGCGCGACGCGATCTCGGACGCGATCCCGAGCGCGGTGTCGGGGATGTCCGGCAGGATGCGCTGGGCCAGGGGCACCGCCTCGGGCGCGGCCCCGCCGAAGACGGCGGACGGCGGGGCGTCGGCGACCGCCGCCTCGGTGGTCAGCGCGCCGAAGATGAAGTCGAAGCGCTCGGCCGGGAAGTCCTCCTGGAAGATGACCTTGGCGGCGAACTCGGCCGGGGCCTCGTAGTTGGGGTCCGAGGTCGGGATGAGGGCCTCGAGATACTCGCCGTTCGGGCCCGGGAAGAGATCGAAGGCCCGGACCTCGACGAACTCGTCTGTCGCCTCGTCGTACTCCTCGAGGGTGACGGCGCGGCCGGTCCACGTGCTGACGTCCACCGGCTCCCGGTAGTTGTCGGTCGCGTAGATCCGGAACAGGCCCGGCTCGGGGAACGTGCCCTCGATGTGGTGGAAGCTGTCGGGGGCCATGAACACGGTGCCGCCGTGCTGGGGGCTGTGGTCCATGTGGGCGCCGGCCGCCGCGTCGACGACGCCGCAGGTGAGCATGAAGGCGCCGTAGTAGGGATTGCGGACCGGGCCGTCGCGCTGCACCCAGGCCGACCCGTTGTCGTACATCGGGCAGTAGGCCCGCGCGAACCCCTGGGGCAGGGCCTGCTCGGTCAGCGACTCGGACAGCGGCTTGAAGCGGGCGCGCATCTCCTCGATGTCGCCGGCCTCGAGCGCGTGCACCGCGAGGGCCCGGGTCGCCTCGTCGGTGATTCGGGCGAACTCCTCGAGCTCGGCCATCGCGGTCTCGAAGTCGTCGGCGGCCAGCGCTTCCTGCACCTGCACGTACTCGTTCAACTGGATCGCGAAGTCGACCGGCGCGGCCTGCGTCGAGCCCGCGGCGACCGGCGCCGCCGCGACGACGACCGCAAGAAACCCGGAGAGAAGAAGGAAGCGTCTCTGCATTGCTCGCACCCTGTCCTGGATTCGGTCGCGGGGGCCGCGCGCGCCGCGTTCTCGACCCGTCGACCCTTCCTGCCGATAGAATCTGAGGTGGAAAGTATACAACGCGCGAAACGGCCCGGACAATCGATGCCCGACCACGAGGACGCCCCGCCGGAGGTGCTCGGCTTTCTCGACGAGATGCGCGTGTCGCGCCGCCTCGCCGCCAACACCGTGCTCGCCTACCGGCGCGACCTCGCGCGCTTGTGCGCCTTCGCCGCGCGGCTCGATCTGGTGCCCGCGGTGCTCGACCGGGGGCAACTCGAGGCCTTCGTGCGCGAGCTCATGGTGTCGGGGCTGTCGCCGCGATCGGTGGCGCGCCACGTCGCGAGCGTGCGGGGGTTCTACCGGTTCCTGGTCCTCGAGGGCCGCCTCATGGCGAGCCCCGCCGACGACGTGCACGCGCCCCGGGCGTGGCCGGCCCTGCCCCGGTTCCTCTCGCTCGACGAGGTCGACCGCCTCCTCGAGCAGCCCGACGCCGGCCGCCCGGCCGGCCTGCGCGACCGGGCCCTCCTCGAACTGCTCTACGCGACGGGCATGCGGGTCAGCGAACTGGTGGGCCTGCGGGTCGGCGACGTCGACCTCGACCGGGGTCTGCTCACGTGCCTGGGGAAGGGCGCCAAGGAGCGGATGGTGCCGGTGGGGGAGGCGGCCGCCGCGTGGACCCGCAGCTATCTCGCCTCGGGGCGGCCGGTCCTGCTCAAGCGCCGCGAATCGGCCTTCCTCTTCCTGAACGCGCGGGACGGGGGAGTCCTGACCCGGGTCGGGTTCTGGAAGATCATCAAGAAGTACGGCCGTCAGGCCGGGCTCTCGCGCGAGCTCAGCCCCCACACGCTACGGCATTCCTTCGCCACCCACCTCCTGGAGCGGGGAGCGGACCTGCGCGTCATCCAGACCCTGCTGGGCCACGCCGACCTGTCCACCACGCAGATCTACACCCACATTCTCGACGCGCGGCTCAGGGCGATCCACGACGAGTTCCATCCGCGGGCTTAGCGGGTGGGCCGCAGAGCGTCGCCGTGCGGCCCGCCCGAGATCGGGCCGTGACCGCCGGCTGTCGAGGTGAGGAGGTGGCGGTCCGGCAGGTCAGTCCGGGGACGACGTGGGAGCAGCCGTAGCGGCGGCGTGCATCTCCAGGTGCCTGTCGATGCGGGTGTCGATTCCCTGGATCTCCGCCTTCAGCTCGGTCCGCACCGCATTGATGGCGGTGGTGAGGCGGGCTTCGAGGGCGTCGAGATCGGCCTTGGTGGCGACGCCGCGGATTCCGCTGAACAGCACCACCAGCAGCGTAACCACGCTGACTGCCAGGGTGCCGACCCTGTCCCAACTCCAGTCCTTCACGTACGCCTCCTGATCTCCAGTCTTCCGGTCTCCCAGAATCGAGCGTATCACGCCGTTGACAGCGAGTCCCACACTTTCGTTGCGCACCCCGCTGCGGGTCGAGGCGCGTTGATCCCCGCCGCTGGTCGATGGTATCGTTAGCGGTTGCCAACGCGACCCGGGGGTCGGCCTTACGGCCCTTGGACGCCTCGCGGCAAGCACTTCCGCGGACCGGAACGAGACCGCGTCATCCATCCGGCGTCGTCGGCGCCGGACGCCTGCAGTCGTCACCACGCAGCAAGGAGCACACTCTATGCGCCGGACCGGGCAGTATCTCTTCACGTCGGAGTCCGTCACCGAGGGTCACCCCGACAAGATCGCCGATCGGGTCTCGGACGGCATCGTGGATGCGGTCCTCGCCCAGGACCCGACCGGCCGTGTCGCGTGCGAGACGCTGCTGACGACGGGGCTCGTGGTGATCGCGGGCGAGATTACCTGCACCGGATCCACCGACTTCACGGACGTGGTGCGGGAGGCAATCCGCGACGTGGGGTACACGCGCGCCAAGTTCGGGTTCGACGCCGACACCTGCGCGGTGCTGTCGGCCATCCACGGGCAGTCGCCGGACATCGCGATGGGGGTGGACCCCGGCGGCGCCGGCGACCAGGGGCTGATGTTCGGCTACGCGTGCCGCGAGACCGAGTCGCTGATGCCGCTGCCGATATCGCTGGCCCACGACCTGTGCCGGGGCCTGTCGCGGGCCCGCCGCGACGGCGTCATCGACTACCTGCGGCCCGACGGCAAGTCGCAGGTGACGGTGGAGTACGACGGCGACCGGCCGGTGCGGGTCGCCACCGTCGTGGTGTCCAGCCAGCACGGCGACCACGTGGGGAACGACCGCATCCGCGAGGACGTGCTGGCGCACGTCGTGAAGCCGACCGTCCCCGCGTCGCTGCTCGACGAGAACACCTGCATCCTGGTCAATCCGACCGGCCGGTTCGTGACCGGCGGACCGCACGGCGACGCCGGCGTGACCGGGCGGAAGATCATCGTGGACACGTACGGCGGGGCCGCACCCCACGGCGGCGGGGCCTTCTCGGGCAAGGACCCCACCAAGGTCGACCGTTCCGCGAGCTACATGGCCCGCTACGTCGCGAAGAACTGCGTCGCGGCCGGCCTCGCCGACCGCGTCCAGGTGCAACTGGCCTACGCCATCGGCGTCGCCGACCCGGTGTCGGTGCTCGTCGACACCTTCGGCACCGCCAGGATGGACGAGAAGCGCATGAGCGAGCTCGTGCGGGAACACTTCTCGCTGACCCCCAAGGGCATCATCGAGACCCTCGATCTCCGCCGGCCCATCTACCGGCAGACGGCCGCCTTCGGCCACTTCGGCCGGTCGGAGCCCGACTTCACCTGGGAGCGGACCGACAAGGCGGACGCCCTTCGCAGCGCCGCCGGGCTGTAGGCGGCCCGGGAGTCGGGCTCCAGCATTGCGAACGGCGGGAGCATCGCCGCCTCCGTATCGTCGGTCCGGCCGCATACAGTTTCAGTCCGCGGTCGAAAACTGCGCCCTCCGCGGCGTCGTCCACCCGGTCTGACCGCCGGCGTCCGTCGCCGCACCTGCCCGACGGTGCGCGGCGGGCTGAGGCCGGCCCAACGTCGGGCCGTCCACGGCCTGCGGGCAGGTGCGCCGGTACCGTCGTGCGCGGCTCGCTGACCCTGCGCGGGCTCGACCTCGAGGTCCGGTGCTCGCCGCCCGCAAGCCGGGCTCCACCCCGGGCGGCGAGCGCGTCGGGCGATCCGCTCAGGTCCGCGCCGCGAGCAGCAGGTAGACGGCCGAGCCGCCGAAGAGGACGTTGGGGGCCCAGGCGGCGAGGGTGGGAGTCAGCATGCCGGCGCTCCCGATGGCCGCGAACACGCTGACGAGGACCCAGTAGGAGAGCGCCAGCAGGATGCCGACGCCCACCCCCGAGAGCGCCCCGTGCCGGCCGATGGTGACCGCGAACGGGACCGCGATGAGGGTCAGGATCAGCGTGACGAGCGGGAACGACAGCTTGCGCTGCAGCTCGACCCGCAGCGGCACCACGTCGTGGCCGCTGGCGGAGAGCTCGCCGATATAGCGATCCAGCTCCCGGTAGTTCATCCGTTCGGCGTCGGGCGGGTCCGTCGCGAACGCGTCCGGCGGGGCGATCGGCAGCGCGAGTTGCGCAATCGCCTCGAAGGCCCCCGGATTCCTCTCCTCGTCGAACTCCCGGATCCAGACGTCGCGGCCCTGCCAGCCGTCTTCGTGGACCGCGAGCCCGGTGAACAGCCTCTCGGCGAGACGCCATTCGTCCTCGGCGAACCGATAGACCGTGAGCTCGTGCAGCATCACCTCGACCGGGTTGAAGCCCGCATAGTTGTAGATGGCGCCGTCCCTGCCCATGAGCCACTGCCGCTGCAGAATGTCGACGTACTGCGGGGAGCCGCCCCGAATGACCCGGCGGAGCTCGGTGGCCTGGCGGTTGGCGTCGGCGAGGAAGCTCTCGCCCATGCCGAACAGGGTGCCGCTCCACAGCAGGGAGAAGAGAAAGAGGGGCAGGGCGATCCGGTAGAGGCTGATACCGCACGCCTTCATCACCGTCAGCTCGCTCGTCCTCGTGAGCAATCCCACCGTGACGAGAGTGGAGACGAGGGCGGAGATGGGCAGCACGTAGTAGACGAACTGCGGCGTGGCGTACCAGAAGTACTCCAGGACCATGTCGAGCGTCGTATCGCCCCGGAACAGCCGGTCGGAGATCTCGAGAAAGGTGGTGATGTAGAAGATGCCGAGGAGACCGACGAAGGCGAGGGCCACGAGCCTGAGGTACTGCTTGGCGACGTAGCGATCCAGCAGGTTCGGGCCCCAGCCGAGGCCGCCTCCCAGGCTCACCCCGCGTCCCGCTCCCGCCTCGGGCGTCGGAGCCGGCGGGACCGGTCCGCCTGGCGGCGCCGGGGGCCGTCCGCGGAGGCGGAACAGAACGGAGAGGATGCGGTCTTCTCCGAAGCGGGCGCGCCATGCGAGCAGCAGCACGCCGGTCCCGCCCAGCACGATGTTGCAGATCCACAGGGCCCAGTGCGGCGAGACGAGGGCGCTCCTCGCCAGCCCCATGGCGCCGAACATGAGGATGTAGTACGCGAAGATGACGCCGATGCCCAGGGCGAAGCTCGCGAGCTTGCCGTCCTTGCGGGTGCTGACCCCCAGCGGGAGGCTGATGAAGGCGAACACGAGGCACGCGACCGGGAGGGAGAACCTCTGGTGGATCGCCATGATCGGGTTGTGAGCCGGAAGCTCCCGTGACTCCAGCTCCGCCGCGTGCGCCCGCAGCTCGGCGATGGTCATCTCGTTCTCGCCGGGCGGCAGGGCGCTGTCAGGGAAGACGTCGTCGAACTCGAGGCCCAGCACGATCTCGTCGAACCGGTTGACGTTGTAGGTTGAGGGCTCGGCCCGGTCGACGTCGTGCGCGGCCCCCGAGGTCAGCACGATATCGACCTGCCGGCGAGCCGGGTCGAGCACGATGCGCCCCTCGTCGGCGACGTAGGTCTGCGGCGCCTCGGCGTCCCGCGTGTCGGCGAGGAAGACGCCGGACCAGCCGGTACCCAGGAGATCGACCTCGTCGACGTAGAGGGCCATTCTCGGCAGGCCCTCGTAGAAGACGCGCGCCTTCACGTCGTTCTCCGTCCCCGCCGCGACGGTCTCGAAGACGATGTCGCGAAACCGCTGATTGGCGTCGGGCAACACCATGACGAGGATGTAGCAGGTAGCGGCGGCGGCGACGACGGCGAGGGCGACGACGGGGCGCAGCAGCCGGGTGATGCTCACGCCGCACGCCTGCATGACGACGATCTCCCGATCCCCCGACATCCGGCCCAGGCCCATCAGCAGGCCGAGCAGCACCGCCATCGGAATCGTGATGCCGAGCCCCTGCGGCACCAGCAGCAGCAGGAGCTCCGCGATCGTCCAGCCGCCCACGCCCTTGGCGATCAGCTCCTGAGCCACCTCCATGATCGGCGGGATCAGCAACAAGAAGGTGAAGACCAGCAGGCTGAGGAAGACCAGCGGCAGCGTTTCCCGCAGGATGTAGCGGTCGATGATGCGGAACAGAGGAATTGTCAAATGTTGTGGATCGGCCCTTGACGTGATCAGGCGGCCTCCTTCCGATCCTCCGTCCGGATGACGCCATCGACGAAGACGACGCCGGCCCGGACCAGGGGCAGCAGGTGCGCCCCGTTCAACCGACGCC
>JAJEFC010000289.1 GCA_022820675.1 Vicinamibacteria bacterium
GGCGGCGGCCCGAGAGAGGCGGACCGAGCCCTCACCGAACGCTGTCACCCCTCAAAACGCACTGACGAGGGAGTGTCCACGGGCATAAACCCTTATGAATGAGTGAGATAGCAACCTACGGAAAAGAGCCGCACCCTTCCCCGATTCAGCAGCGTCGGGGGCCTCGATTTCTCGCCGAGCGTCCCGCTGCTGGCGTTCGCCAACAGCGGGCTCGACCGACGATTGCCTCTCCGATGGCTCGCAATGACGGCATGCCCGGTTGGCAGGCGGTCGGAGGTCCCGGAGTCCAGGGCGCGGCTCCGCGGCTGTCAGGTCGAGCCCGGGGCCGAGCTTCGCCATCGGCTGGCTTGCCGGGTTGGACGAACGCGGCCATTCTCAGGGGCAATAGACCCACTCAATTTGACGCTTCGCCGGGTTGTTGCAGTGCGCCTTGACATGCGTCATCGCTCTTTCAAGGTGACATTGCTCCACCCAGTCGGAGAAGTCGGCATACGCGTGGAAGGCCGCCAACGCGCCCGCGTAGAATCCGACGCGCCTGACCCGTTCACCATCTTCAGCCCAACGGTCGGCCCCATCGTCACCACCGAGACGATTCTTGAACGACTGCAGCATCGCCTGCTTCAAGCCGTGGAACGCGTCGGGCCGAATCAGCAAGTCAGATTGATGACCTCCGTGAAACGAGTGCACTCCCTGGATGAACGACGCCTCGCATTGAACGAGGGCCCTTTCCACTACGTCGGTTGCGTCGCCTGCGGTCGCCATCATCGACTCCTCCCTGGAAAGCAAAGGTGCTCGCGCCGGCGCTGTGCGTCGAACGGTGAGGCATCTGCCGGCTATGGAATCAAAACGTCGGGAGTCACCAAACCGAACACGTCGGTTCAGAGGCCGCGCAACGCGTCGGCGAATGTCCGGGCGCTTGCAGGACGCGCTGGCGCGGCGGCGGTCAGGACCGAGGCTGCGAACGAGTGCGCGCGCCGTCTTGCCGCCTCCGCACCGGCAGGGAGCGGTTGGAGAATCCGCTGACGGCGAATCCGGTCCGCCAGCTCCTCCGCGCTGTGGCCGGCGAAGGGCCGCGAACCGGTGAGCATCTCGAAGAGCACCACGCACAACGCCCAGACGTCGTCCCCGCCGCCGGCCGGGGCTCCGCGGAGCACCTCTGGCGACAGGTATGGCAGGGTGCCGCCGGCCGCCGGCCGATCACCTTCGTCCGCGGGACGAGTCAGGCCGAAATCGAGCAGCTTCACCGCCCCGTTCGACGCGAATCCAATGTTGCTCGGCTTCACGTCGCCGTGCACGTATCCGGCGTCGTGCAATGCTGCAAGCGCCTCCGCCACGGTGGTGGCGACGCCCACCGCCTGCACGGTGGGCACGGGCCCTTGCTCGAGCCGGGTCACGAGCGTGCCGCCGGCCAGGTACTCCACGACGAGCAGTGGGCGGCCGCGCCAGGTCTCGACGCCGTGAATCTGGGCGATTGCCGGATGCGCCATCGCGGCCATGGCGCGGCCCTCCTGCCGCAGCCGCACCAATCCCTCGACGGCGGCGGAAGGCAGCGTCTTGACGGCGACGTGGCGATGGAGAGCGGCGTCCTGCGCAAGATAGACGACGCCCATCCCGCCAGCCCCCAAGCGGCGCTCCAGGCGGAACTTGCCGGCCAGCACCGAGGGAGCCAAGGCCGGGGCGTAGTCGGCGCCGCAACCGCACGCCGCCCCCTGCCGACCGCTCCCCTCCCCCGGTTCCCCCGCCGCGACGACTCCGCACAGCGGACATTCTCGCGCGGGGGGGACGTCCAGTTCGGATCGGGAGGGCAGCGCCGATCGCAAGCGGGCCACCGCCAGGCCCGCGGTCACCCCCAGGGTGCGGAGGAACTCGAGCTCGACGGGATTGAACCGTCGATCGTCGAACCGCCGGCCGACCACCAGGACGCCGTCGAGCTCGGTTCCGGGACCGGGGACCGGAGCCACGGCTGCCGCCTCCGCAGCGACGAGCCACCCTGCGTCGGAGGCCGGCAATAGACGAAAGACGGCCGCCGGGTCGTCTGGATCGACGAGGACTGGCTCGCGGGCCGACTCCAGCACGAACGCGACCGCCGAGGCGCGGGGCAGGGGCGGCGCGGCGGCGGTGGGGGCCGTGCCGAGGCCGGTGTAGACGTCGGCGGCTTCGTCGAGGGTCATCAACGTCGCCCGCGCGCCGCAGCCGCGGCGTATCGTCTCGGCGACTACTTCGGCCACTCGCGAAACGGAGATAGCCTGCATGAGCTCCGATCCCGCTGCACCCAGGAGACATCCGTGGTCCTCGGCCTCCGGGAATACCCAGGCATCCAGACGCACAAGCAGGCGACGACGAAAGAACGCCGCCAACGCCGCCGCGCCGAGGGCCGCAACGCTCAGCCGAGCCGCCGGGGTGGCCATGACGGCTTCGACCGTGCGATCGGGCTGGACGAAGAACGCCCATACGAGGGCTGCCACCGGTGCGGCTGTCGCCGCAGCAAGCAGGCGCCGCGTGAGCAAGCGCCGGTACGATGCGCGCACCACCGTCCGTACGTCGAGCGCACGCCGGGCAAGCACCGCCCAGGTGATCGAGAACGGCATCGAGAGAAGGAACGTGTACACGACGACGGCGAGGAAGGCCCGGTGGTCATCGCCGAACCGGCGCGCGGCGGGCCAAAGCGTCTCGATGATGATGTCCAGGACCAGTGGGGTGACGCCTGTCAAGATCCCCCCGATCAACAGCCGCGCGCGCATCGATTCCTCGCCGTGTGCATCGCGTTCACGCCAAGCCACTGCCGCCAGGGCCGGCAGGGCGAGAAGCGCGAGCAACATCCAGTAGATGGGGATGTCGGCCCCACGGCTGAGCAATGGCAGCCATTCGAGCACCGGAGGCAGGTTGGCGATGCAGAGCCCGGCCCCTACCGTGGCGCTGAGGGGAACCGCCAGGCGGGCCAGGTCATCGAGTCGGGTGCGTCGAGCCGCCCGCGGGAATTCCCGCGCGAACGCCCACAGCAACGCCGGCAGGAAGGCCTCAGGGAGAATCCACCCGATGCCGGTGAACGACGCCCAGAACGACGACGCGACCACCAGGAAGACCGCGCCCATCAGCCGCGCCCGATGATCGAGACGACCCCCGATCAGCAGCAGGACCGCGCAGAGCAGGAAGCTGACGAGCGACAGCAGGCGCGGCACCGCGAACGGTTCGCCGATCGCCCGGTCCCAGGACCACGCGATCGTGACCAGGGCAGCCGCGACGTGCAGCGCCGCCACCGCCACCAGCGTTCCGAACGCGAGACGTACGAACGCAGTACCGACAGGGTCACCGGCGGTGGCGCGGGCTCGGTCCCGACTCCCCGGTCCGGCGCGGGCGAACATCCGTGACAGCGCGCGCAGGTTGTCGAGCACCCGGCGCTGATCGAACCGCGCCGCACGGCGCGCACGGTCCCAGTCCACGCCTTCGCTCGACGCCACGGCGTCCGCGACGTCGAGCAGGACGCGGTCATCAGCCATTGGGCTTCCCGCGGCTTGGCGCATCGTCATCGCCCATTTCGCTCGCGAGCCGCACCAGCGCCCGCTTGAGCGCCATTCGCGCCGCGTCCGGGCTGGCCCTGCCGTCTATGTGCGCGAGCTGCGTGAAGGAATAGCCCAGCTCCGCGCGCCCGACGATCAGTCGCCGCTCACGCGGCGTCAGGCGCTTCAGCGCCGACAGATAACGCGACCAGGTCTGCTCATCGATGGCGTGATCGAGTGGGGAGCGCTCGCCGCCCGGCAGTTGGATGTCGACATCCAGGTTGTGCACGGCCGGACGCCGCGCGACCCGCCGCAGCTCGTCCCGAATGCGGTTCTCGACGGCCTGCCGGAGATAGGCCCGAAGCGCGCCCTCCCCCTTGGGCTCGAAGGCGGTGATCCGGGTGAAGGCGTGGAGCAGCGTGTCCTGGACGAGGTCGCTGGTATCGACGACGCCACGCGCCCATCGCGGCAGCCGTCCTCGAGTCCAACGGCGCAGACGGGGCAGGAAGCGTGCGAAGAGCTCGTCGACCGCCGAACGATCGCCCCGGACCGCTCGCTCCAGAAGGCGGGCCGATGACGGCGGCTGGCAAGAGTCGAGCTTCGAGGGATCGCTGCTAGCCAACGCTTGTTCGAGGTGGACGAAACGTCGTTCCAACTGCAGCAGAAACCAACCGTTGGCGGCTGCGCGAGTGGCCACGATCGCCGGGGGTCCCTGGCGGCGGCGCCGGTGCCCCCGGGACCGTGACGAGGACACCGCCTCCCGCCAGCACGGCCGCGAGAACCTCGACGTTCATGTTCTCGGCCTACCTTCACGGGCGAGTTGCCCCGCATTCGCTCCGATCCCGGGCGAGGTCCGACGGGCCCGTGGCCGGCCGCCGGTGCGGGCTGCGGCCACGGGTACCCCGCAACGGCTCAGTAAGCGTCGTAGCCCTCGGTCAGCTCGATGTAGGTGCCCGCCGGGTCCGTGAGAAAGGCGATCTTCAACTGGATGCTGTCGATCTCGCGGTACTCGACGTCGAACTCGATGCCCATCTCTGCGAGCTTCTCGCAGAACGCCTCGAGGTCGTCCACCTCGAAGCCGATGTGGTCGAGGGCGCGCCCGCGCGTGCCGACCGGCTCGTCGACGCTGCCGGCCCCGAAGCTCATGTTCATGCCGGGCACGTCGGTCGTCGTCTGAATGCGGCCGCGCGGCCGGATGCGCAGGCCGAAGACGTCCGTGTACCAGTCGAGCAGCTCCTCGTACTCGGGCGTGAAGAAGTGGATGTGGTAGCCGGCGATGGGGACGTGCAGCGACGGGTCCTCCTGCAGCTCGACCCAGACGCCGTCCGGGGCCATGACGTAGGCGTTCGGCATCCCCTCCGAGCCGATGAACTCGGGGCCGACCTCCATGCCGGCGTCGCGCCACCGCTGCACGAACTCGGTGGTGTTGCGCACCTTGAACCCGAAGTGGTCGAGCACCGAGCCCTGCATGGGCCCGGTCGGCTCGCGCTCGGTCAGCGCGATCAGGAAGTTGGGCAGCCGGACGGCGGTCAGCGGGCCCTTCTCGACGACCTCGCCGCCGAACCACTCGACCCACAGCTTCTTGTGGACCTCGATGTCGCTGACGTTCAGGTGCACGTGCCCGTAGGTAATCCCGGCCTCGTTGGGCACAGCGAGCTGGGCCTGGGCCGGCGCGACGAGGGCCAGCACGGCGACGACGGTCATCAGCCACTTCATTCTGCGTTCCTCCTCAGCGGCATCGGCCGCTGTCCCGGGTCTCGTGGTTCGGTCGCGGCGTCACCGATTGCCGGGGTCGGCCGGCCCGCCGGTCGTCCCCTTGCGGCCCGCTTGCCGCCCGTCCGACCCTCGAAGCGTCGGCGCCGTTCTGCAGAAGGTCGGCGCGGTCATGCGCCGCGGACGCCTGACGGCGCGTCGGTCTGGAATTGTAGTGCATCGCCGCCGCTCGGTCGCCCGACGCCGGGCGACCGAGCGGGCGACCCGGCCGTCGTCCGCGTCGGCCGAGTCCCCCGGCGCGGCGTCGTGATGCTATCGTAGGCGGCATGATGAATCGACTGCACCGGATCGCTGTTTCGGGCGTGCTCGTGTCGCTCGCGCTGGCCGCCGGCGCCGCGGGCCCCGTACAGGCGCAGCCGGCCCAGGCCGGGGAGGATGTCCCGCAGTTCCGCATCGACCCGTTCTGGGCACGCGAGCTGCCCGACAACTGGATGCTCGGGCAGGTCTCGGGCATCGACGTCGACGCCGACGACCACGTCTGGGTCCTGCACCGGCCGCGTACCCTCGACGCCCGGCAGCGCGGCGAGGAGGGCATGTGCTGCGTGCCGGCGCCGCCGGTCATCGAGCTCGACCCCGACGGCAACGTCCTCCGGTCGTGGGGCGGGCCCGGCGACGGCTACGAGTGGCCCGAGAGCGAGCACGGCATCCATATCGACCACCAGGGTCACGTCTGGGTCGGCGGCAACGCGGCCGGCGACGCCCACATCCTCAAGTTCACCAAGGACGGCGAGTTCCTCCTGCAGATCGGCCGGGCCGGCCAGAGCGGCGGCAGCAACGACACCGCCAACCTCGGGCGCCCCGCCGGCATCCGGGTGGACCCCGAGACCAACGAGGTCTACGTGGCCGACGGCTACGGCAACCGCCGGGTCATCGTCTTCGACGCCGACACCGGCGAGTACCGCCGGCACTGGGGCGCCTACGGCGAGCGCCCCGACGACGGCCCGCTGCCGGCCTACGACCCCGACGCCGAGCCCATCCGCCACTACCGCAGCCCCGTGCACGACGTCGGCATCGCCCACGACGGGCTCGTCTACGTCGCCGACCGCACCAACAACCGCCTGCAGGTCTTCGACAAGCAGGGCACGTTCATCCGGGAGGCCTTCGTGCGCCCCGCGACCCTCGGCAGCGGGTCCGTCTCGGGCGTCACCCTGTCGGAGGACCCCGACCAGCGGTGGCTGTACATCCCGGACGGGACCAACAACGTCATCTGGATCCTCGACCGCGAGACCCTCGAAGTGCGCGGCCGCTTCGGCCGCCTCGGCAAGATGGCCGGCCAGTTCTACCGCCTGCACAACCTCGCCGTCGACTCGCGCGGCAACCTCTACACCACCGAGGTCAACGTCGGCCAGCGCGTGCAGAAGTTCGATCGCCTCGGCGGGTGAGCCGCTGACCCGGAGATTCTGAAGGGAGACGGTGGGCGGGCGTCCCCATGCCCGAAATCTCGCGATTCTTCGGGATCATCATCAGGATGTTTGCTGAAGCCGATGCACCGCATCACCGAGCGCACTTTCACGCCTACTACCAGGACGCGGCCGCCGTCTTCGCCATCGAACCCGTCGAGCTGATTGGCGGGCATCTGCCAAGAACCCAGCAGCGGCTGGTCGAAGCGTGGGCCGAGATTCACCGGGCGGAGCTCGCAACAGACTGGACACGGTTACAGGCCGGGCAGCCGCCGCTGAAGATCGAACCGCTACGGTAGCGGGAGCGACATGCAGCATTCCATTCACCGCGTTACGGCGTTCGAGATCGTCGAGCCGTTCGTGCTCAGGGTCCGGTTCGACGACGAGACGCAACAGCAAGTCGATCTTCGTCCCGTTCTGCGCGGCGAACTCTACGGTCCTCTTCGTGATCCCGCAATGTTCGAACGGGTCGCGATCGATCCCGAGGTACACACCCTGGTATGGCCGAACGGCGCGGACTTCGATCCCGCCACCCTCCACGATTGGCCCGACGCTGGACCACGGATGGCGGAGATGGCCCGAGGGTGGGCGGAAACGCGCGGCTGACCCGCTCACCCCCGGATGACGCGGGGCAGCAGCATGTGGTGGCGGGGGCAGATGGAGACGGGGTTCTGATAGGCGGCGGCGGTGAACGCCTGCAGGTAGCCCCGCAGGTCGGCGAGGGCCACGACCTCGTCGACGAAGCCGTGGCGGGCGCAGTAGGCGGGCCGTGACGTCTCGCGGTAGCGGTCGACGAGCGCGTTCATGCTATCGATGACGGGATCGAGGGAACGCCCGGCCGCGTGCTCCTTGGCGGCGCGGCGGGCGTAGGTAGCGACGGCCGCGGTCTCGCCGTGCATGACCTCGATCTCGGTGGCGGGGGTGCCGAGGGTGAACGCGTTGTGGCGGTTGGCGGTGGGGCCGCCCATGACGTAGTGGGCGGCCGCCGTCCCCTTCCGCAGCACCACCAGCATCATCGGCACGTCGGTCTGCTGAATCGAGTAGATGAGCGCCTGGCCGAGCCCCAGCACCTCGGCCTTCTCGGCCCGCTCGCCGACGTCGATGCCCGAGGTGTCCTGGAACCACACGACGGGCAGGCGGTCGCGGCCGCACAGGGTGACGAACTCGTTCATCTTGACGAGCCCCTGACGGTACAGCTTGCCCCCCATGCCCGGGTAGTCGCCGTAGTCGGGATAGCCCTTCCCCAGGTAGCCCTGCCGGTTGCCGATGCAGCCGA
Organism: Vicinamibacteria bacterium; assembly: GCA_022820675.1. Classification (GTDB taxonomy): domain Bacteria; phylum Acidobacteriota; class Vicinamibacteria; order Vicinamibacterales; family UBA8438; genus JAJEEA01. The sequence continues at coordinate 7,947 of JAJEFC010000289.1, forward strand.
CGAGGCGGCCGTCGACCTTGCACACCCCGGTGAACACCTCGGGGCCGTAGTCGGGCCGGAACTCCAGGCGCTCGCTGCCGTCGACGAGCCGGGCCAGGACCTCGTCGAAGTCGTAGACCTCCTTCTGGTTGGCGGGCAGCAGGTGGTAGAGGTCGTCGACGGGGAACGCGGGGGCCTTCGGTTCGGCCGCGCGGAAGAACTCGGGCCCGTAGGCGGGCATCGCCCGCATGTACTCCTTCAGCCCGTCGAGGACTCCGATCTCCTCGTCGTAGACCCGCGTGAAGAACCCGGTGGCGTCGTGGTGGGTGGCGACGTCCCCGGGGGGGCGTGCCGTGAACTCGCGGGTCCGCGCGATCAGCTCCTCGACCATGGCGGCGTCGAACCCGCCCCTGGGGGCCATGCCCGAGACGATGCCGACCCCGCCGACCGCCATGTTGGCGTCCTTGTGGGCGAGCAGGATCGTCGGGCTGACCGACTGGTATCCCCCGCCCGCGGGGTTCGTCCCGTAGATGCCGGCCAGCACCGGAATGCCCGCCTGCTCGAGCTCGGCGTGGCGGAAGAACGGGGTCCCCGCGCCGCGCCGGTTGGCGTAGAACTTCTCCTGCTCGGGCAGCTTCGCCCCGCTGCAGTGGACGAGCCAGACGAGGGGCACGTTGAGCCGGCGCGCGAGGTCGGTGGCGCGCAGGATGTTCTCGGACTGGCCGGGCAGCCACGCCCCCGCCATGACCTTGTTGTCGAAGCCGATGACCACCGCCCATCGGCCCTCGATGCGCCCGAGGCCGTCGACGACGTTGGTGACGCCCTCCTCGTTCTCGGCCGGGTTGTAGAGGGTGTGCAGCGGGCGCCACGTGCCGGGGTCCAGCAGATACTCCAGCCGCTGGTACACGGTCATCCAGCCCCGCTGGTTGATCTTCTCGGCAGGGAACCCGGCCTCCTCGGCCGCCTTCGCCGCCGCCGCGATGTCCGCCTCCGCTGCGCGCAACGCTTCCGCGCTCGCCGCCGCCCGCTTCACCCGGCCCGGCTTCAAGGCCTTGCCGAACCGGTCCATCGTCTCGAAATAGGGCTTCACTGCACGATCCTCGATACCCGCGGGCGGCCGCAACGGTCCCGCCGTGTCAGGCGCAGGGTTCTACCACCGAACGTCCGACCTCGAACGAACGCCGGACCAGTGAATCGACCGGGAAGCAGGTGGACCGCCGGACCGGTGCCGCACGCGCACGAACGACCGCAAACGCGGACGACTGTCTCCAATATGGTCGACCATCCACCTGCCTGACCGCGTTCGAGCGGCGGCGAGGCGGGCCTGGACCCGCCATCCATTCCGGGAGTCTTCCCCACTCCGGATGACGCACTCGGCGGTCGCGGCCGCGCCGCTCAACGGTTCGGCGCGTGGCCGCAGGCGATGCCCGAGATGATGAGCTTCTGGACGTTCGACGTCCCCTCGACGACCTGCAGCGACTTGGCGTCGCGGTAGAGCCGCTCGGCCGGGTACTCCGTCGAGTAGCCGTACGAGCCGTAGATCTTCATGCACTCGTTGGCCGCGTGCACCGCCGCCTCGCTCGCCTGCAGCTTGGCCAGCGACGTCTCGTACTGGTTCGGCCGGCCGTTGTCCTTGAGCCACGCGGCCCGGTACACGAGCATGCGGGCCGACTCGTGCTCGAGCGCCATCTCGGCGATCTGCGCCTGCACCATCTGGTGGTGCGAGATCGGCTTGCCGAACTGCGTGCGCTCGTTGGCGTAGCTCACCGCCGCTTCGAGGGCGGCCCCGGCGACGCCCAGGGCGCCGGCCGCGCACCCCAGCCGGGTGTTGTTGAGCTGCCACATGCAGATCCGGAACCCGTCGCCGGGCTCGCCGAGGAGGGCGTCCTTCGGCAGCTTCGTGCCGTGGAACGCCATCTCCCCGGTGGGCGCGCAGTGCAGGCCGAGCTTCGTGTCGATGTCGGTCGCCACGAAGTTCTCCACCTTCTTCGGCTCGAGAATGAACGCGCTCATGCCGCGGTGCTTCCGCTCCGGGTCGGTCATGACGTAGAGCAGCCCCGCGTCGCCCTGGGTGGCGTTCGAGACCCAGATCTTGCTGCCGGTCAGCTCCCAGTGGTCGCCCCTGTCGCGGGCCACGGTGGTCATGCTCGCCACGTCGGAGCCGCTCTCGGGCTCGGTCATGCCGAAGAAGCCGATCTGCGTCCCCGCCACCCAGCCGGGAACGAACCGCTCCTGCTGCTCGGGGGTGCCGAACTTCGCCACCGTCAGCGCCGGCCCCAGGTTCTGCATGTTGAACGGCAGCCGCCACGACGCCGAGACCCTGGCGATCTGCTCGGCCATGAGCACCGATTCCATGAAGCCGAAACCGGTGCCACCCAGCGATTCCGGCAGGGCGCACGAGAAGAAGCCGAGCTCGCCCATGCGCCGCACCCGGTCGAGGCGGAACTCGTGGTTCCTCTCCTCCTCCGCGAGGGTCGGCGCGATGTCGTTCTCGGCGAACTCGCGCGCCGTCTCCTGCACCAGCTTCTGCTCGTCCGTCAGCTCGAAGTCCATGCTCGTCGTCACTCCCCGATTGTCGCCAGCGGATCGTCCTCCTCGACCTGGTCGCCGACCGCGACCCGCAGCGCCGTCACCTTGCCGTCCGACGGCGCGTACACCACCGTCTCCATCTTCATCGCCTCGAGGACCAGCAGTTCGTCGTCCTCCTCGACCGTGTCGCCGACCGCCACCGCGATCGACAGCACCTTCCCCGCCAGCGGGGCCGCCACGTCTTCCGCCATGTCGTCGTCCTCTCCCTGCCTCTACTCACCGTCGGCCCCGGCGACCGCCGACCGGCAGGCTCCCGTCGTCCGGACGAGAGCGACGCAACTCGGTCCGGTCGCGGGCGCCGGTTGACGCCTCGACCCGTCTCCGTCGGACCACGGCCCCCGGTCGATTCGCCGGGGTCCGCACCCTTCCCCGACGCCGAATCCCGACCGACCGGCGCGTGCCGGCTCCACCCGTCCGCCAAGCGACGCTCCGCAGCCTTGCCGTTCCAGGCGCGGCTTCCCAGCTCCCGCCACCGAGGCGAGGACACTCGGATTCGACGCCCGCCCGCCACCCTACCGGAGCATCGTCAGGAAGATGCCGGCCGCGATGACGGTGCCGATGACGCCGGCGAGGTTCGGGCCCATGGCGAACATCAGCAGGTAGTTCTTGCGGTCGGCCTCGGCCCCGACCCTGTGGGCGACCCGCGCCGCCATGGGCACCGCCGACACGCCGGCCGCCCCGACGAGCGGATTGATCTTATCCTTGGTGAACAGGTTCATCGCCTTGGCCAGCAGCACCCCGCTCGCGGTGCCGAGGGCGAAGGCGGCGAGCCCGAGCGCGAAGATGAACAGCACGTCGGCCCGCAGGAACGTCGGCGCGTCCATCGTGGCCCCCACGCTCACGCCCAGCAGGATGGTGACGATGTTCATGAGGGCGTTCTGCGCGGTATCGGTCAGCCGCTCGACGACCTTCGACTCGCGGAACAGGTTGCCAAGCATGAACATCGCGATAAGCGGGGCCGAGGCGGGCACCAGGAGCACGATGCCCATCGCCGCCGCAATCGGGAAGACGAGCTTCTCGCGGGCGGTCACCTTGCGCGCCTTCCTCATCCGGATCTTCCTCTCGCCTTCCGTCGTCAGCAGCCGCATGATCGGCGGCTGGATGATCGGGACCAGCGCCATGTAGGAGTAGGCGGCGACGGCGCAGGCCCCGAGCAGCTCGGGGGCGAGCTGCGAGGCGAGGAAGATGGTGGTCGGCCCGTCGGCGCCGCCGATGATGCCGATGGCCGCCGCCTCCTCCAGGGTGAACCCGGCCGCGTGGGCAGCGAAGAACGTGACGTAGACGCCGCCCTGCGCCGCCGCCCCGAGGAAGATCAGCCGCGGCTGCGACAGCAGGGGGCCGAAGTCGGTGTGCGCGCCCAGCCCGAGGAAGATGAGGGGGGGGATGACCTCCCACTCGATGCCGTAGTGGTAGAAGCGCCAGATGAGGCCCTCGCCGGGGGTCATCAACCCCGTCAGGGGCAGGTTCGCGATGAGGATGCCGAACCCGATGGGCAGCAGCAGCAGCGGCTCGTACTGGCGGTGAATGGCGAGGTGGATCAGGGTCAGCCCGATCGCCCACATCACCACCATGCCCGGGGTGACGGCCAGCACGCCGAGCTGATCGAGGAACGCCACTAGTCGGATGCCGGGTCGGCCCGGGTCGGCTCGCGGGCGGGTCGGCCGAGAACGGCGGCGAGAACGCGCATCAGGACGTACAGGACCGCGATACCGGTGAAGACCCCGATGACGCCGTTGACGAAGATGTCGGTAGCCGTGGTCACCGGGCGCTCCCCCGCCGGTCGAGCGGCGGGACCGCGACAATTATACGGTGTGCGTAGGCTTCGGGGGCTGGAAGCCGCTGCCTCGCCCCACGCAACAGCCTCGATTCGGACCCGTGTGCGTACGCTTCGGAGGGCGAAGCCGGTGCGACGGGAGCACCGGCCGGACGGCGAAAGCGGCCAGCCGACCATGTCGGGGGCGGACGCCGGGTCGTGCCGGGCTATGATGATGGCCGATGTCAGCCGCGCGACGCCGGCGCTCCCGACCGCCCAAACGGCACGCACCGGTCCCGGCGGACCCCGGCCGGGTCGCCACTGCTTCCGGACCGGCCGGCACTGCATCCAGCCTCCCGGTCTGGGCAGTTCCCGTAGGGCTGACCCTCGCGCTCCTCGCGGTGTCGCTGGCCCCCCGGGTGCAGTCGAGCGCGGTCCTCGGCGGCTCGTTCCAGGCCGCCGCGGCGGCCCTGGCCATCTGGCAGGCGGTCCTCTGGCTGCGCCTGCGGGCGGAGCCGGCTAGACGCTCGTTCCAGGTCGTCCTGCGGCCGCAGCACTACCTGCAGGCCGCCGTCCAGCTCTCGGTGTTCCTCTACTGGGGGTACTTCTGGCGGCCCGTCTACGACCACGCGTGGCTGCTCGTCGCCCAGCTCCTCTTCGCCTACGCGTTCGACCTGCTGCTCGCCTGGTCGCGCCGCGAGCGCTACGTGCTGGGGTTCGGCCCGTTCCCCATCATCTTCAGCACCAACCTCTTCCTCTGGTTCCGCGACGACTGGTTCTACCTGCAGTTCGTGATGCTCGCGGCCGGCTTCATGGGGAAGGAGTTCGTGCGGTGGCGGCGCGACGGACGCAGCACCCACATCTTCAACCCGTCCGCGTTCTCCCTCGGCCTGTTCTCGCTGATCCTGCTCGCGACCGGCACCACCGACCTGACGTGGGGCCAGGACATCGCATCGACCCTGACCCTCGCCCCGCGCATCTACCTGTTCCTGTTCCTGATCGGGCTCGTCGTGATGTACGCGTTCTCTATCACCCTGGTCGCGGGCTCGGCCGCGATCGTGCTCTTCGGGTCGAGCGCGCTGTACTCCGCGGTTACCGGCGTGCCGTACTTCATCGACTCGGAGATTCCGAGCGCGGTGTTCCTGGGGCTGCACCTGCTCGTCACCGACCCGTCGACGTCGCCGCGGACGCCTCTCGGCAAGGCGGTGTTCGGGGCCCTCTACGGCGCGGGGGTGTTCGCGCTCTACGCGCTGCTGGGGGCGCTGGGCCTCCCCACGTTCTACGACAAGCTGCTGTGCGTCCCGCTGCTGAACCTGAGCGTGCAGCAGATCGACCGCCTCGCGGCCGCCCTGCAGGACCGGCGCAGAGCGGCGGCGCGGCCCGAGGGCACGCCGGCGAGGGCGGAGCGGCCCGAGGGCATGACAGCGCGCCGGCCGAAGGGAACGACGGTGCCGGCGCCCACCGGGCCGCTTCAATCCAACCCGCTCCACATGGCGGTGTGGGCGCTCTTCTTCGGCGTGATGACGGCGTCGGGAGCGACCGACGGGCGGCACCGCGGCGACACCGTCCCCTTCTGGGAGCAGGCGTGCGCCGACGGCCGGCCGCTGGCGTGCGAGCGGCTGATCCGGATCGAGACCAACTACTGCGGCGACAACGCGGGATGGGCGTGCAACGAGCTCGGCCGGCATCACCGGGAGGGAACGGTGGTTCCCGCCGACCCCGAACGCGCGCTCGAGTACTTCGCCCAGGCCTGCGAGCTGCGGTTCCAGGCCGGCTGCGTCAACCTGCTCGACCCGGCGTCGACGGTCCGGGCCGACCCGCGCGCGCTCGACCTGCGGCTGCTGCTCAGAGAGGCCGGCCCCAACCTGCTGGACATGCCCGAGCCAATGCTCTACGCGAGGGCCTGCGACCACGGCTGGTCGTTCGCCTGCCGGCCGTGATGTCGAACATGCACACTGCTGCCACGCCGCCGGCCTCGAGTCGCCCACGGTCCGCTCACGGCCGGCCCGGCCGCCGCGGCGGAGTGCCGCAACCACACTCCCCCGCTCGGCGTGGAACCTCCACCGCGGGTTGACGGGTCTCTGCCGATGTCCACCAGCACCGCTTCCCACGCTTCTCCGGGCACCGACTCGCCGGGCGTCGTCGGACCCGCAGTCCTGGCCGCACTCGTCGTCTCGGCCGCCGGCTGGCTCGGGCTGCAGTCCGCCCCCGCCGAGGACGACGCGGCCGTCGCCGCGGCGCCGCCGGCCGCCGCGACCCCCGCCGACCTGCCGGGATTCCGCGCCGACGCCTGGTACCTGCCCGACGACGCGCAGCTCGGCTTCGTCGAGATCCCGGCCGGGCGGTTCTTCATGGGCGCCGATCCGTCCACCGACCCCGAGGCGTTCGACAACGAGCGCTGGTCTGCCGCCTCCGCCCAGGGGACGGTCGACCTTCCCGCCTACTTCATCGGCCGCTACGAGGTCACCGTCGCGCAGTTCGCGGCCTTCGCGACCGCGACCGGGTTCGGCGCCGATTCCCAGGCCTTCGAGGCCCCCCCCGACCGTCCCGTCGCGAACGTGTCGTGGCCCGACGCCCTGGCCTACTGCCGATGGCTCGATGGCGCGCTGCGGAGCGGACCGCAGACACCTCCGGCGCTGAGCGAGCGCCTCCAGGCCGGGTGGCAGGTCACGCTGCCGACGGAAGCGCAGTGGGAGAAGGCGGCGCGCGGAACGGACGGTCGGCGCTATCCATGGGGCGAAGAGATGCGCCGGGACCGAGCCGCCCTCCAGAATGGAGGCGCCGGCCCCGTCGGCGGCGACCCGTGCCCGGAGTGCCCCTACGGCCTGCCGGACATGAGCGGCAATGTGTGGGAGTGGACGCGGAGCCCCCTGGGGCCCTACCCGTTCGACGAGGCGAACCGGGGAGACCTGGATGCCGACGCCCTGTGGGTGATGCGGGGCGGCTCGTTCACCGATCCCCCCCGCAACCTGCGCACGACCACGCGCGGCGGCGCCGACCCCGGGGCCCGCCGGCCCTTCATCGGTTTCCGGCTCGCCCTCTCGCCGCCCTCGTCCACGGAGCCTCCACGGTAGCACGGTACAGACCATCCCCGGGCCGATTGGGCCGAAGGGAAAACCCGTGACAGCGTCTTCCGGCCCCGGCCGTCAGAGACCGCCAGACGAATTCATCGCTCCAGATAACGGTCGCTCAGCCAAACAAACGACGAACCCAGTCGATGAACTGGATCGCGAGGGGCGCGGTCGCATCCAGGTCGCCGGCGCCGATGGCGGCGCCCATCTTCCGCGGCTCGGCGCGAGCCGCCAGCCAAGCGTGAATCCTGGCGCGCAGGACCTTGTCGGGTGAGAACTTGCGTTGGTCCGTAGGGATGCCGTCGATATAGCGCTGCGCCGTCGGCCAGACGGGATCGCCGGGAGGGATCAGTCGCTCGATGAAGTCTTCGAGCTCGCCGGCCGACTCGTTGTCGGGCATCAGCCAGACGCCTGTCCGGGGTCTGCCCTCGACAACCGCCCCGGTCGCCCCCAGATGGGTCGGCGGTTGGTCAACGGCCTGACCCAGTTGGTGTGCCACCGCGGCCCAGCGCCGGGCCGGATGCCGATTCGCGTCGACCAGAATGCCCAGCGCGGTGCGGCCGGACACCTTGATTTCCGGACCAATTGCACTCTTGACGTTCGTGAAGCCGCCCTTGTCGAGGATGTCGAACGCCGGGATGTCCGCGTGACGCCGGCAGAGATGCCGCACGACATGCTTGTCGTCGGGGCCCTCCACCAGCAGAACCCGGCGAGGCGGCAGATCGTCGGCCATGCGCTCACCTGACCTCGATGTCCTGCTCGGCCACGGTCTCGAGTTCCTCCTCCGTGTACTCGACCGCCCGCACCGCGTCGCCGTCCCGCTCGAGGCGCACGAGTACGCCCTCGGCCTCCTCGATGTCGGCGGCCGCCCGCGCGAAGCCCTTCACGCAGTCGTGGCTGTGGGTGGTTGCCAGAACCTGCACATTGTGCTGGTGCGCGGCGCGCAGAACCAACCGCCAGAAGTCCGGTTGGACGGAATAGTGGATCCCGTTCTCCGCCTCGTCGATCACCAGGAAACCGTCGCGGCTGTTGACCAGAGCGAGCCCGGCGGCGAACAGTCGTGTGACTCCGTCGCCGAGGCTCTTCAGTGGAACGGGGCGCGGATGGTCGCTCAGCTTGACGACCACGCGGCGACCGATTCCCCCGTAGCGCGCTTCCTCGTCGCCGACGAGTGCCACTCGCTCGATGCCTTCGGCCGTCAGGCGCAGGGCCTTCAGGGAAAGGTCTTCTTCTACGGTCAGAGCTACGCTGTCCCAGAAGCGCGCGAGCCTGCTGTTGTCCGGCAGTCCCGGTCCCAGGGACTCGCATTCGATGGTAGGCCACTCACTCTCGTCGAACAGGCTCCGCTGCACGCGCCAAGCGCGACGACGCCGTGACCAGTTGGGTCGCGGCTCACGCACGTTCGGTAGCCAAGGCAGCAACCTCTCCCTCTCGCGGAACACCACCCTGATGGCCTGCATGTCGGCTTCCATCGGAAGCTCGGCGAACAGTACCCTCTGATCGGCAGACCAGTCGCCTGGTATGGACACCTCGATCCGGACATCGTCCGCGCCGGAGCTCGGGCCGATCGTGATGGGTCGCTCGCGTGACGCCGTCCGACCGTGGAACAGGGCGGCGTAGTCCGGAAAGACGACGGGATCGCGGTCCTCGTCGAGCCCTGATGCGAATTCCTCCCGCTTGTTCAGAAGTTCATGCAGCACCGTCGGGCGCCCTCGCGCGGCATGGACGCGCACCGCCTCCAGCACCGTCGTCTTGCCTACCCCATTACGGCCGGCGAGCAGCGTGATGCGGCCCAATCGTCGAATCGACAGGTGGTCTATCCCGCGGAAATTGCTGATCGACAGATTCGAAAGATGCAAACCGTTCGCGTGCTCGTCGGACATGGGCGTGCCTTGCCACACAATCTATATCCGGCCCGTGTCCGGTGCGCTCGATCGCGGCGAAACTCCCGGGCCGACAGTCAGTTGCGTACGCCGGCTTCCGCCGCGAGCCGCGCATCCTCCTCGAGGACCCGCGCGCCGCGCAGGATGCCGCCGAACGAGTAGTTCGCCTCGTGGCAGGCGTACTCGTAGACCCGGTCGTTGGAAGCGGGCCAGACGTACTCGCCGCTCCAGGGGGCGGTCCACACCGTGGGGTCGTCCACTGTGAACTGGTAGAGCAGCGTGTCTGCGTCGAGGCGGGTGAACCGCTCGACGACATGGAGATTGCGGGACGCGGCGCCGAACGACGGGTTGTCGGTGAAGTTGGTGGTGTCGACGACGAGGGTGTCCCCCTCCCAGTGGCCGACCGAGTCGCCGAGCCAGCTCCGGATCTCGGGGGGGTCGTGCTCCTGGTTCATGCGGACGATGCGGGCGTCGTGCACCATCTCGACCAGGATCACCACCGTGTCCTCGGTCTGCACGATGCGCTTCATGTTGTTGTAGAGCACCGAGAGCATCGGGGGGCCGGCCGTCGACCCGAACCCCATGAGGCACCGTTCGGCGTGCGGGCGCTGCTCGGGGTTGTCGTAGGGGCCGGGCGCCTCGAGGTCGTCCTCGAGCCACCACGCGGTGCCGTCGTTGGGCCGCGCGAAGCCTGCGCGGGCGGCCCTCGCGGCGCGGGCGCTCTCGGTCAGAGGCGGCTGCCGGCCGTTCGGGGGGTCGGTGATGATGGAGGTGCGGACGAGCCCGTCGATCTGGAACGCCGCGTCGCCGCGGTCGATCCAGAAGGTGTTGTAGCCGCCGACGTTCCCGGCCGCGCCGCCCGATCCGTCGCCGCCGACGGGCGGCGCCTCCCGGTTGCCGTCGCCGGTCTCGAACCCGGCCCGCTGCTGCTCCGCCCGCGCCGCCGCGCGTTCATCCGACCCGGCCGGGGCGAGACCGAACACCCTGGCGAGCCCGTCGGGGTCCGACGCGATGATCGCCGCCTCTTCCTGGGTGAGGGTCAGCCGGTCGCCGAACTCTCGCGGCCGCTGCAGCGGGGTCACGGTGGAGGTGTCGTAGGTGCCCGACAGGTCGGGGCGGCCGGACGGGGTGCGGGGAATGTCGGAACCGGCCTGGGCCGACACGTCATGGGGTCCCGCCGCCCAGATCAGACCCGCAATGCCGAGACAGAGGGCGATTCGACGAGGCATGGCTTGCTCCTTCCCTGTTGAACCGTTACCGCCCGAAACCGGCGCCCGGTCCACCGAAGCGGCCGGCCCGCCGCCGCCCGACCGCGCAGGCTGCCGAGCCGGAAGTGGCCGCGCCGACGCGTCCGCCCGACCGACGCCCGCCGGTAATCCGCAGGCTCGCCTCGCCCCCGAAACCGCGTCCTGGCGGCCCGGAAGCACGTAAACCGCCAATCGTCGCCCTCGGCTCCGCTTGGCGCCCAGCCAAACCCCTCCAGGAGTCCACGCCGTCTACGGCCCAGACTCGTGCGCCGCCCGGTGGTCAGTTGCTCGCGCGCAATGCCGTCAGCCCGCGCTGGAACAGGCGCTCGATCTGACTGCTGGTGCGGAAGTCGGCGAGTATCTCCGCGCGGCGGCTCGTGCGCAGGCTGCCGATGATGAACCGCAACGTCGTCGACATCACCGTGCCCTCTTCGGTGCCGGTCGCCGCAAACCGGCGCTGGAAGTCCCGCAGCGTCGCCCCGAAAGCGGGCTCATGCCAGCGCTCCACCCCCGGCTCGAGGCGTACGAACTCCTCGAGCACCGCCACGAACTCGGGCGGCGGCGGCCGGTGCCAGAACGAGACATCGGGCCCGAACTCCTCGACGTACGACGGCAGATAGACGTTCGCCCCGGCCGGCACCCGCCGCACCAGCGCCGGATTGAACCGCTTCAGCTCGTCGGTCGACAGTCCGGTCGTCCGGCGCAGCTCGGCGAGGGACAGACTGCGCGGCGTGCGCATCGCGAAGATCGGCGCCTGCGGCGTGTTGGCCGTCAACCGGGCGACGTTGACGGCGTTGCCGAACACCATCTCGGAATACAGGTACGAAACGGGACCGTAGGTGCGGAACAGATTACGGAAACGCCGAATGGAGACGCCCCGCAGGTCGCGCGCGTATCGCGACCCCAGAAAATACTGCTCGCGGGTATCGTCTCCCCCCAGCCGCATCCCGTTGATGACCACCCGGCCGACGTTGACTCCGCCCGCGTGATGCTCGGACAGGGCCGGGATGAAGCTGCCGTACATCGTGGCCAGAATGGTGAGGTGCGCCGCGCAGTACGGCGCCTGCGTCGTCTGGTTGTACACCTCGATGACGTTCGGATCGAGCCGATCCAGCGAGTTCCAGTTGCGCCGCAGCCACTGGCAGAAGCCGAGCGCGTCCGCCCGCGACCGCGCCCTGCCGTTCAGCCCCGACTCCAGCAGCGCCTTGGCCAGACCGACGTCGGCCGGCACGCCGAACCGCTCGTAGATCGTCGCCCATTCCTGGAGGAAGCGACCGTAGCGATCGGCGTTCGGGGCGATGAACCCTCCCCGCGTGGCGTTGTGGATGACCCGTCCCCCGGACAGCGGCTCCAGCAGCTCGGCCACGCGGTCCCGCCGGCGCCCCAGGGGCGATGGCAGCCGGACCCCGTCGAGGGCTCCCTGGAGGGCCGGCTCGTACCAGACGGCCTCCTCGGCCCAGTTGCGGGCATTCGTCGGGAACGAGGCCAGCAGGCGGCCGTCGACCCCGCTCGCAAAGAGGATGCGACCGTCCGGAATCATGAAGACGTGCTCCCAGAACGGGTGCGCGGGGCGATGCTCGGCCATCGCCGCGAGGTCCGCCTGGTGGCGGGCGACCAGGAACGGCGTCGCGGCCGGCTCGACCGGCTCCTGCGGCCCGCCCGCCGCGCCCGGCTGCGTCGCCCCGGCAGCGGCCTGCCCCGCCGCCGAGGGCGCCGGCTCCCCGGCAGCCTCACCCGGCGCCTCCACGGGCGCCGCCGGCGGTTCCTGAGCCGGCTGCGCGTGCAGCACCGACCTGTCCGATCCTCCCGCCGATGCGAGGAGCACGACGATTCCCGCCAGCGCGGCGAGGCCGCGGAGGATGCCGATGCGCTTCACGACGACGAGCAGTTGCCTCTCCATGTCGCCCCCCAGCAAGACAACACGGACCGCCCTACGGCCTCACCCGCACGTACTTCTGAATCTTCCGCGGCCGCGGCTCGCCGCCGTAGATGTTGCCCTCGCCGTCGACGGCCACGAATTCCGCCCCGTTGCCGGCGGGGTCGCGGGGGTCGCCCCACGGGTAGAGGATGAACTCGGTCACCCAGCCGGTGGCCACCTCGCCGATGCGGATGCCCATCTCCCAGCCGGGGTTCTGCAGGTCGTCCGACTCGGAGTCGGCCACGAAGATGCGCCCGTGGTCGTCGAAGAAGATGCCGCTCGGCCGCCCGAACTGGGTCCACTGGGCGATGAAGTTCCCCTCCTGATCGAAGATCTGGAGGCGGTTGTTCGAGCGGTCGCCCACGAAGATGCGCCCGTCGGCGTCCATCGCGATGGCGTGCAGGGTGCGGAACTCGCCCGGTGCGTACCCGGTCTGGCCCCACTCCATGAGGTAGTTGCCGTCCTTGTCGAACTTCACGACCCGGTTGTTGGTGTTGTCGGCGTGGCCGTCGGCGATGAAGATGTCGCCGTTGTCGGCGACGACGACGTCGGCCGGCGCGTTGAAGTGGTCCCGGCCGCCGCCCGCCTGGCCGGGCGTGCCGAGGGTCATCAGCACCTCGCCGGTGGGGCTGAACTTGACGACCTGGTGCCCGCGGGTCCCCCCCTCGGGGGTGCGGGCCTCGGACACCGCGTCGGTGACGTACACGTTGCCGTCGTCGTCGACGTCGATGCCGTGCGGCCAGATGAACATGCCGCTGCCGAAGCTCTCGACGGCGTTGCCGTCCATGTCGAACTTCACCACGGGGTCGAGGTCGGAGTCGAGGCATTCCCAGCCGAAGAACTCGCCGGGCGCGTCGCACCGGATGACCGCCCACAGGTGCTCGCCGTCCGGATCCATGGTCACCTTGCCGACCGCGCCCATCTCCCGGCCGTCGGGCAGCTTCGCCCAGCCTTCGACCTGTCGATAGGGGTTCGGCAGCACCTGGGCCGGCGCCAAGCTGGTTCCGGCCACGGCCAGGGCCAAGGCCACGACCACCACATGCAGGCTTCTTCTCGACATCGTCATACCTCGCTCCACGGAAATGGACCGACCCGGGACCGGCGTCCGGCCGGCCGACGGCACGCGGCGCCGCGGTCCGCAACGGGTCGGGAAGACCGGGACCGCGCTTGTTGGGGCCCCATTATACTCTCGGCGTGCCGCGGGAGATCCGACATCGCTGCGCCGTCCCCCGCTGGTCGCACCGGGACCCGGTGGAAGGCGGCAATCCGTTCGCCGACGGCGACCCGCGGCGCGAGATCTGGGACGCCGCCACCCGCGAGGCGAGGCGGGCGCTGGAACGCTGCGACGCCCATTTCGCCGCGACCGCCCGGGTCACCCTCGACCCGGTCGTCTACCGCGCGCAGTTGATCGACCTCGCGCTCCGGCGCTTCGACACCTGGGCGGAGCGCGGGCTGTCGGTGGTGTCGAACGAAGACCAGCTCGACGACTACCGCCGGTGGCTGGACGTCTACGTGGGGAACTGGCTGGACTACGTGGCCGATACGTGCCCGCGGGTCGACACCGGCGACGAGCTGCGCCGACGGCTGAACGGCGCACGGGAACGCCGGCTGAAGGCGGGGCGCGCGGCCGCGGCTCGAGCCGGCCAGCCCCGGATCGCCGCGGTGCGAAGCTGACGACAGCCGCACGGCGAACACGGTGCGGTCCCCGCCAACGTCCTGATCGAGCCGCAAGACGGTACGACAGGATTCGCCTCGCGGCGACGGATCCGGACGTGGGCCTGCGCAGCCGGCGGGCCGCCACCGTCGTCCAGGAGGGCTCGCCGGCCCTGCCGGCGCGGAAGCCAGCCGAAGACAGCGGCGCGAGAGCAAGGCTCGCGGAGCGGTGCCGACGCTCACGCGCGAAGCCGGCGGTGCCGACGCTCACGCGCGAAGCCGGCGGTGGCAGCGCCGTGTCGCCGCGGCCGGAGACACGGCGCCGCCCCGTTCACCGCCTCACTGCTGCTCGTCGCCGGTGTCCTCCTCCATCAGGTAGTCCCAGTGGCGAGCCGCCTGCGACAGGATCGGCGCGAGGTCGCCGGCCAGCAGGTACCCCTGGTCGACGAGGGCCAGCGCCGCCTCGGTCACCAGGCCGAGATAGGCGGCGCGGCTGCCGTAGCGCTCCTCGATGGAGCGGCGCGAGTCGCCGCGGCGCTCCCGGTCCTCGGCCGTCAGCGGGAACGGGACGTATGACCCCTGCATGCTCGACAGCACGTCGGTCGGGCCCGCGCCCTCGCGGAACAGGTTCCAGCCGGTGTAGGTGGCCAGCGGCACCGCGACCTCCGGCATCATCAGCCCTCCCGTCTCGTTGCCGTCGGCGTCGACCGCCGGCACCAGGGCCGGAAACGCGGACAGCACCTCGGGCGGCTGCTCGGTCACGATGCCCCGCGTCCGGAACTCGGGGCCGTAGACGGCGCGGTACGCCAGGTGCGGCTCGGCCGGCTGCCCGACGCCGGGGAGCTCGGGAAAGCCCACCGCGTCCCACGCGACGAGGTCGCCGTCGGCGATGCGCGGGTAGACGCTGGCCGGGGGCAGCGCCGCGTCGTCGGCGACCCATCCGTTCATCGCCAGCAGCAGCGGGCGCAGGAACCACGAGTAGTCGTTGGGGTTGCTCGGCTGCTGGCCGCTCGTGCGGCGCGGCGGGAAGCGGCCGGGGCCGTGCTGCCCGCCCGCGAACGAGTAGATGCGCACGTTGTCCATCAGCGGCGCGTCGGCCGACCCGTCGATGGTCGTGTGGATGAGCGACGCCGCCCGCCCCCAATACTCGTAGGACGAGTTCGTGTAGAACACCTTCGGCATGTGCCCCGGCTGGATGGCCGAGAGCAGCCCGTCCTGCATGTCCGTCTCCGGGTCGTGCTGCGCGACGTCGGTGAACGGGAAGATGTCGCTCGGGTAGAGCTTGTTCAGGAAGGGGTGCCCGTCGCGCGAGGGCTGGGCGAACCGGTGGTTGAAGCTGCCGCGCCCGCCGCCGGCGACGTGCGACATGATGCCGTCGAACGCCCGGCGGTCCCGCTCGTCGCGGTTGTAGCCGTGGTAGAGGAACGTGCGCAGGAAGCGCCCGCTCTGCGACACCCCCCAGGCGATGGCGTGGTCGATCGAGCCCGCCGACAGCCCCAGCTCGGGGCTCTCGCCGTACTTCATCCGCGAGACCATGTCGCGCACCGCGGCCGGCCCGAGGCCGACCAGGGCGGGGTCCTTCGCCACGTAGACGATGTCGTAGAGCTTGTGCGGCTCGAAGCCGCCTTCCAGGTACACGCGGGTCGGGTCGTCCACGATCTCGCCGTTCGCCTCGCGCCGCGCGAAGCGCCACTGGTCGCGCGGCACCACCCGCCGCGGCTGGCCGGCGCCGTCGCGGACGGTCATCACGTTGGCGGGGTCGTCGGGGTCGGCGACCTCGTAGGCGATGTGGCTGCGGTCGGCCAGCGACCGGTCGAAGGTGCGCTCGTTCACCACCACCTCGCTCCGCACGAGCCCGGTGATGGTCGACCCGTCGTCGGTCGCCACCGGCGTGTGCAGCCGCATCTGGCCCTCGCGCACCGGCACGTCGAACTGCCAGCCGAGCCACAGCAGCGAGAAGCCGTTCTCGAGCAGGAACCCGTCGCCCATCTCGGCGGCGGTGCGCGGAGCGCGGCTGCCGGCGGCGTTGTTGAAGTAGCCGAGCATGCCCTTGCCGCCGCGGTTCGACACCTCGTAGAGGACGGTGCCGTTGCCGCGGGCGGCGTCGGCCGGCTTCAGCAGGTAGAAGTTGGAGCGGAACTCGACCATGCCGCGGTCGTTCCGGGGCGCGAGGTCGATGTCGGTGACGACGCGGTTGGCGGGGTTGGCGGGGTCGACCTCGAAGTGGACCATGCCGCTCAACGCCTCGTAGGGGCCGGCCAAGCCGTAGGCGCGGCCGTCGGCGACGTCGTGGCGGGCGTCGACCTCGATGCGCACCACGTCGGCCGACGCGGTGCCGGCGAGCAGCAGGAACACGGTGACGAGCGCGTAAACAGGACGGGTCATGGTCATGGTCCTCCCGGTCCGGAACGGTCCGGCGATATTCGGCTTCTGAACACGCCAATCATAGATCGACCACGCCGTCCGGCGCGCGCCGGCCGAATCGCGGGCCGACGCGCCTCGCGTGCGGATCCGTTCGTGACCCCGAAGGACCGAGTGACGCTACCTGCGGGGCCGCCGACTGCTGGCATGCGGCGGGAATGACTCGTAGCCCCTGCAAGGAACGATGGCCTCGACCACCGGGACCAACGTGGTGACCGTCCGTCGGCGAGACCGAGGTGCCCGACGCCCACCATCCCATCTCGCACCACCAGCGCGACCCCGAGAAGCTGGCCAAGCTGACCAGGATCAACCTGTACCACGTGCAGCTCTTCGCCGGCTTCCTCGAACGGCTGCGCGAGACCCCCGACGGCGACGGCTCGCTGCTCGACCACTCGATGATCGTCTACGGCGCGGGCATGGCCGACAGCAACGCGCACGCCTCGGACGACCTGCCGGTGCTACTCGCCGGTGGCGGCGCGGGCCCCGGCGGACGCCACGTGCGCTACCCCGCCGACACCCCCCTCGCCAATCTGCACCTCACGCTGCTCGACCGGCTTGGCGTACCGGTCGAGTCGCTGGGCCACGCGACCGGCCCGCTGCCGCTCGCTGGGGGCGCGGGCTGAGCAGGGAACCTCCGAACCTGAACGGCCGTCCAATCGGGAGCGTAAACGCCGTCCAATCGGGAGCGTAAACGCCGTCCATCTGGTATCGTAGATGCCGTGGAGTACCGCCCGCGGCTCGTGGATGCCGAGCTCGACGCGCTTCTCGAGGGGCTGCCCGCGGTGTCCCTGGAAGGCCCCAAGGCCGTAGGCAAGACCGAAACCGCGCTCCGTCGGGCTCGCACCGTCCACCGACTGGACGACCCCGGCCAGCTCCAAATCGCCCGCGGCGCGCCGGAGCGCCTCACCAGCGGCGATCCGCCCATCCTCGTCGACGAGTGGCAGCGTCTGCCGGCGTCGTGGGACCTCGTCCGGCGCGCCGTCGACCGTGACCCCCGCCCGTCGCGGTTCCTGCTGACCGGGTCCGCCGCACCGAGCCACGCGCCGACGCACTCGGGCGCCGGCCGCATCGTCACCGTGCGCATGCGTCCGATGGCCCTCGCCGAACGCGCCATCGCCACGCCCACGGTGCGTCTCGCCGCTCTGCTCCAGGGCGACAGACCGGCGCTCGACGGCGCCACCCCCCTCTCGCTGACCGACTACGCGGACGAGATCACGCGGTCGGGCTTCCCGGCGCTGCGAAGCCACACCGGACGCCTGCTTCGCGCCCAGCTCGACGGCTATGTCGACCGCATCGTGGAAAGGGAGTTCGTCGAGCTCGGCAAGCCCGTGCGGAACCCCGGCGCCCTGCGCCGCTGGCTCGCCGCCTACGCCGCCGCATCGTCGACGACGGCGTCCTACGAGGCGATCCGCGACGCCGCGTCCGCGGGCGAGTCCCACAAGCCGGCGAAGACGACCACCCACCCCTACCGGGTCGCCCTGGAGCAACTGTGGATCATCGAGCCGCTGCCCGCCTGGGCGCCCACCCGGAACCGGCTGCGGCGGCTCGCCGCCGCGCCCGTGCACCAACTCGCCGATCCGGCCCTGGCGGCCCGACTCCTCGGCGTCGACACCGGAGCCCTGGTCGACGGCGCTCCCGCCGGGCCTCTCGTCCCGCGCGAGGGCACCCTCCTCGGCGCCCTGTTCGAATCGCTCGTCACGCTCTCGGTCCGAACCTACGCCCAGACCAACGAGGCCCGCGTCGGACACCTCCGGACCCGCGGCGACGAGCACGAGGTCGACCTCATCGTCGAGCGCCGCGACGGCCGCGTCGTCGCCCTCGAGGTGAAGCTCTCGGCGACCGTCGACGACGCGGACACCCGGCACCTCCGGTGGCTCGCCGACCGCCTCGGCCCCGACCTGCTCGACGCCGCCGTCATCACCACCGGCCGCGAGGCCTACCGGCGCGCCGACGGCGTCGGCGTCATTCCGGCCGGCCTCCTGACCGCCTGACGCCCCGGCCTCGTCCTAACGCGAGGGCGCTCCGTCTCGGAACGCCTCTTCGACCGCCTCCCTCCCGGGAAACCGGACCGACCGCGCGTCGTGACCGCCCTTGAGCACGCCGATCACGGCGGCGGAAGCGCCGATTCCATCCCTCCGCCGCTGCCCTCCTGCCGGTGCAGAAACTCGCCGAAGAGCGGCACGGTGAAGTCGATTCTCCCCTCCCGCGGCGAGTAGCAGAGTCCCTTCGCGATCAGGGAATCGCGGAGCCGCTCCGCGACCCCCTGCTCTGCGCCCCCCATGGACCCTCTAATGTCCGCCACTGCCTTGCCGATCCACGAATCGTCATCGGTCCACGTCTCGATGGCGCGGACGACCTCAGCGTGGTGGGGCGCGTCTCCCAACGACGCCACGACGGCGAGGAACGCCTGTTCCTCCCGGCTGGTCCGGTCGATCCGTACGCGAAAGAACCCTGCGTCGAGCTCACGGGTGGCGCGTGGTACGGCGATGTCCACGTCGTCAGCCGTAATCTCAGGTCCGTCCGCCGAGTCCCAGGCGTGCTTGCCGAACTCCTGGATGAAGTAGGGATAGCCCCTGGTTTCGGTCAGGACGCGATCGAGCGCAGCCCCACGCCATCGGACTCCCTCGGCATCCGCCGGCGTCGCCAAAGCCGCCCGCGCGTCGGCGTCCGCCAGGCTGTTTATCGTCCGGAAGTGAAAGAGTCGCTCCGCGTAGGTCTTGGCTTCCCCCACGAGCCTGGGAACCGTCGGCAAGCCCGCCGCGGCCACCATGATCGGCAACTGTTCCTGACTCACCCGATGCAGAGCCACCATCAGGGCGCCGAGGTGTTCCCGGGGCAGGTTCTGCACCTCGTCGATCGTGACCAGAATCCCGACGCCGCGTACCCGCGCTACCGCGCCAATCTCGAGGAACAATCCGGCCAGGTCGCGATCGAGCAACCCCGAGTCGGCCGGACCCGAGACCGGATCCAGGCCGATGACCACGTCGCCTTCACCGGGCAGCTTCCACTTGAGCTGAAAGGACTTCAGCACGCCAAGGGCCCGCCGCGCGCGGTCCACCACGACTCTGCCGGGCGACAACGCTCTCAGCGCCCCATGCGCCAGAGCGCCCATTTCTTCCACGAACTTGAGTTCTTCCGTGATCTCCGCGGCGTAATGCACCCACCGGTGACCCTCGGCCAAACGGCCGAACTCCCGGAGCAGCACCGTCTTGCCGACACCGCGCAGTCCCGTCAGGAGCATACTGCGGTCCGGCCTTCCCAAGCCGAAGCGCTGGATGGCAACGCTGCAGGTCGCAAGCTCGGCATCGCGACCGACCAGGGCCGGCGGCGGCGCGCCGGCGCCCGGGCTGTACGGGTTGCGGACCGGATCCATACGTTGTCCCGGGCTACTCGTTCATGCTTCCGAAGCCCCGGCAAGAGCAGTCCCACCGGCCTGCCGCCCTGACGCTGAATCGGACCGCCTGACAGGTCCGCGCCGCGACGTCCCAGTGCCTTCCTGTGTCTTGGGCTCTGTCGTGAAAGCCATGCCCCTGGACAATACAAAACACGCAAGAAGCCGAGTCCGAACTCGTCAGTAGCGCCCGCAGCTACCCGGACAGTCGATGACCTCCGAACTCTGGCGTGCCGGTGGACGACAGACTCCCGGCCCCAAGGACAGTGATCGATACAAGGTTGCCAACTGCGTCCAGATGCAGCCCGTTTCCACAGGTTCCTGCGCTTGGCACGTGGCAAGGCAATTCCCGTCACCGTCCCAAGTCAGCTTGCGGCCCAACTCCCGCGCACCACCCTGCCGGGAGTCCGCCGCTTCTACCGCGACTCCTACCCGCCCAGCGGCAGCACGAAGCGCCAGCCTTCGTCGAGGCGCTGCTGCAGGCGGCTCGCGCCGTCGCCGATGCCGCAGATCACCTGGTCCTGGGCCTGGCACGCCTCGAGCACGGTGTCGAACGCGGCCTCTACCTCTGGGTGGTTCCGGTCGGGCGGATTGGGGCCGAGGCCGAGGTCGATGGCCATGTCGCCGGGCACGACCAGGATGGCGCTGACCGGGGCGGCGAGGATGTCCTGGATGTTGTCGACCGCCTCCTGCGACTCGATCATCGCCACCGCGAAGAGCTCGCCGTCGGGGTTGAGCGGCCACACGTCGGCCACGGCGTGGTACTCGACGCTGTTCAGGCCCCACAACCGCGTCGCCCCGCCGGGCCCCCACCCGCGCTCACCGCGGGGCTCGGGCGCCGACGAGCCGCGGGCCGGCGGATAGCGCATCGCCTGCACCAGCCGCACCGCCTCCTCGCCGCGGTCGACGTGGGGCAGGATGATGCCGAAGCCGCCGAGGTCGAGGACCTGCTTGACCGCCCACTTGAAGTCCTCGTCGCCGTCCTGCGGAATGCGGATGAGCGGGGTCAGGCTCAGCCGGCCGTCGGCGTCCCGGTCCTCGTTCATCTCCGCCAGCACCCGCTGCACGCGCTCGCCCGAGAACGGCGAGTGCTCCATGTCGACGAAGCGCCACTCGCGGTTCGCGATCGCCGCGCCGCCCGCCTCCAGCGCCTCGATCACCTTGTTCAGCCGCCCGCTCTCCTGCGCCCCGGCCGGCGCCGCCGCGAGCCCGGCCGCGGCCACGGCCGCCGCCAGCACCATCGACTGCATCCCCCCGCGCCGCGTCGCCGCCCGTCTCGTCTGTCGCTGTCTCATCGGGAACCTCCCCTTCTCGCCACCTCGAATCCGGCATGCCGCCGCGCGTTCGCGGCCAGGCGGCCGCGTCCGCGTGCGCCGCTCGATTGTAAGCGGCGCGACGAACCGCGGCAATCGCCGACGGCGGCCCGGGTGCACGTCGGATTCGCGCGAGCCGGTCGGGGCGTGGGGCGCCCTCGACGACATCTGCCCACTTCTCGACGTGAACCCCTGGTCTCCGGCACGTTGACGCCAGTGCCACCGCCGCGCGACCCCGGGGCCGCAATTCCTGCGCCGTCGGCTGCCCGCCGCCGCTCGTTCCCCATGCGCGCGGGCCGGTCCGCGTGGCCCCGATCTTGCTCCTGAAGCATCGCGCCGACGGGCCACCGGACGCGCCGTGCTCTCGCACCCGGATCGCGAACGCCGCACGTCCCGCGCGCCGCATGACCGGTACGCCACAAGGAGCGCGAATGCACGACCCCGCCTACAAGCAGTTGTTCTCTCGCCCCCGCATGGTCCGCGACTTGCTCCACGGCTTTGCCGCCCGCGGCTGGAGCGACGCCCTCGACTTCGACACGCTGGCCCCCCTGCCCGCCAGCTTCGTCAGCCGAGACCTTCAGCAACGGCACGGCGACCTCGTGTGGCGCGTCCGTTTCCGCGGCGACCGGTGGCTCTACCTGGTGCTGCTCCTCGAGTTCCAGGCCACCGTCGATCAGGCGATGGCGGTGCGCATGCTGACCTACACGGCGCTGCTCTACCAGCGGCTCGCCGCCGACGGCGTGCTCCGGGCCCACGGTGCCCTGCCGCCGGTGTTGCCCGTCGTCATCTACAACGGCCGGCGGCCGTGGACGGCGCCGGTCGACGTGACGGACCTGGTAGCGGCCGGCAGCGAGCTGCTGGCGCCGTACCAGCCGTCACAGCGATACTATCTTCTGGACGCGGCCCGCGTGTTGCACGCGAACCTGCCGGCGGGCAACCTGGTATCGGCGCTCGTCAGCCTGGAGAAGACGCGCGACACGGCGCGTCTCGTCGGCCCGTTGAAGGTGCTGATCGACCTCCTGCGGGCGGTGGAGGACGACGAGTTGACGCAGGTGTTCGTGACGTGGCTCCACCAGGGGCTGCGGGTCGCGGATCAGCTACCGGCCGGCGAGCGGGACCCGCTGGCGCAGTTGCAGGAGACGCACACGATGCTGGAAGAGAACATGCGGGAATGGACCCGTGAATGGCTCGAGCAGGGCCGCGCCGAGGGCATCGAGCAGGGCATCGAACGGGGCATCGAGCAGGGCATCGAGCAGGGCCGCCAGGAAGAACGCGCGCTGCTCTGCCGTCAGGCTGCCCGGAAGTTCGATGCCGCGGCCGCCGCGGGGCTGGCCGCTGCTCTGGCCGGCGTCGCGGATCCGGACCGTCTCGGACGGGTCGGCGACTGGATCATCGAGTGCGCAACGGCGGAGGACCTGCTCGACCGCGTCCGCGACGGCGACCCATCCGGCGGCTGACGGCGCCGGCGGCGAAGACCCGGCGGCGGCGACGCATCGGCGTCGAAGGCGAGACCGTCGCGCGTTGGGGCGCCACGACGGTAAACTGCTCACTTCACGCTGCGTGCACCCGCTGACCTCCCGGTACCGGTACGCCGACACCACCACCCGCCGGCCGGTCGGGCACGTGTCGCCGCGCCGGAGCGCCGGAGCAGTGACCCGCGGGTCAGAGGGCCGCGAGCACGTCGGTCGCCGTCCCTTTCGACGCATTGACGCAGACGACTTCGCAGTACGCGGGCCAACCGCGGGCGCCGGCGCCGGCTTGCGCGAGCCCGCCCTCCCGGGTCACCATATCGGCCTGCGGCAGGCAGGATCCGGCGGACGTGCAGTGGCCGATCCACCCGAGTCCGCGGAGACGGCACACCAAACACCGGCCGCCCCGACCGCTTGGAAAGGACGCATATGGCTCAGGTTTCCATCACCGTCAACGGCAGGCAGCGCACCGCCGAGGTCGAGCCGCGCCTGCTGCTGGTGCACTTCCTGCGGGAGCACCTCGACCTGACCGGCACCCACGTCGGCTGCGACACCAGCCAGTGCGGGGCGTGCACGGTGCTCGTCGACGGCCGCAGCGCCAAGTCGTGCACCATCTTCGCGGTGCAGGCGGACGGGTCCGAGATCACCACCATCGAGGGACTGGCCAAGGGCGACGAACTCCATCCCCTGCAGGACGGGTTCTGGGAGGAGCACGGGCTGCAGTGCGGCTACTGCACGCCGGGGATGATCATGTCCTCCGTGAACCTCCTCGAGGACAACCCCTCGCCCACCGAGGCGCAGATCCGCGAGGGCCTCGACGGCAACTTCTGCCGCTGCACCGGCTACCAGCACATCGTCAACGCGGTGCAGAACGCGGCCGCGAGGAGGTCGTCATGAGCGCCCGCACCGGCTACCCGCACATCGTCAATGCCGTGCAGAACGCGGCCGCGCGGAGGTCGTCGTGAGCGCCGCCCCGGTCCTGCCGAAGCTCGTGGGCCAGCGCGTCAAGCGGCGCGAGGACCCGCGGCTCGTCCAGGGGCACGGCACCTACGTCGACGACGTGAAGATCTTCGGCCTGCGGCACGCCGCCTTCAAGCGCAGCGACGTCGCCCACGGCCGCATCCGCTCGATCGACACGAGCGCGGCCGAGGCCATGGACGGGGTCGAGGCGGTGTACACCGGCGCGCAGATCGCCGAGTTCCTCGACCCCATGCCCATCGGCACCCCGTTCCCCTCGCCCGAGCACCGCGCCGTCGCCACCGAGGTGGTGCGCTACGTCGGCGAGCCGGTGGCGGTGGTGGTGGCCGCGGACCGCTACACGGCCCGCGACGCCGCCGACGCCATCGTCGTCGACTACGACGCCCGGCCCGCCGTCGTCGACCCCGAGGTGGCGATGACCGGCCACCCGACGGTGATCCACGCCGACTTCGACAACAACCTCGCGGTGCCCCTGGTGCCGAGCGGCACCGGCGTCTCGCCCGACGGCAAGACGGTGGACGACAGCGCCGTCGACAAGGCGTTCGCCGACGCCGACGTCGTGGTGTCGCAGCGCATGGTGAACCAGCGCCTCGCCCCCACCGCGATGGAGCCGCGGGGCGTCGTCGCCCACTACGAGCGGGGCAAGGACACGATGACCGTCTGGTCGTCGACCCAGAACCCCCACATCCTCCGCACGTTCATCGCCCTGCTCAACGGGATGGGCGAGGACCAGGTGCGGGCCATCGCGCACGAGGTAGGGGGCGGGTTCGGGGCCAAGATCAACATCTACGGCGAAGAGTACGTCGTGGCGTCGCTGTCGAAACGGCTCGGCGCGCCCCTCAAGTGGATCGAGGACCGCTCCGAGGCGTTCCTCGCCACCATCCACGGGCGCGACATCATCGGCTACGTCGACATCGCCGCGACCCGCGACGGCAAGGTGCTGGGGCTCAAGCTGCGGCTCATCGCCGACGTCGGCGCCTACAACATGCTGCTGACGGCGGCCATCCCCACCCTGACGATGCTGATGGCCAACGCCACCTACGACATTCCCGCCATCCGCACCACCCTCAGCGAGGTGTTCACCAACAAGACCCCGACCGACGCCTACCGCGGCGCCGGGCGGCCCGAGGCCACCTACTTCGTCGAGCGGGGCATGGACATGCTGGCCCGGCGGCTCGACATGGACCCGGCCGAGCTGCGGCGCCGGAACTTCATCCCCGCCGACCGGTTCCCCTACAAGACCCAGATGGGCGCCGTCTACGACTCGGGCGACTACGCGAAGGCGCTCGACCGGGCCC
Organism: Vicinamibacteria bacterium; assembly: GCA_022820675.1. Lineage (GTDB taxonomy): Bacteria > Acidobacteriota > Vicinamibacteria > Vicinamibacterales > UBA8438 > JAJEEA01. The sequence continues at coordinate 32,910 of JAJEFC010000289.1, forward strand.
TCGAGAACGCGGGGTGGCAGGAGATGCAGCGCGAGCGCGACGCCGCGCGGGCCGAGGGAAGGCTGGTGGGCCTGGGCCTCGCGATGTACGTGGAGGTGTGCGGCCTCGGGCCGTCCGCGTCGCTGCCCACCGGCGGGTGGGAGCACTCGCAGGTCACCGTCGAGCGCGACGGCCGCATCAGCGCCACCACCGGCGCCTCGCCCCACGGGCAGGGCAACGAGACCACGTTCGCGCAGATGCTCGCCGACCAGTTCGGGGTGCCGTTCGACCACGTCCGCATCCACCACGGCGACACCGGCGTCGTGAAGCAGGGCATCGGCACGTTCGGCAGCCGGTCGCAGGCGGTGGGCGGGACGGCGCTGCACCTGGCCGGGGCCAAGGTCCGGGAGAAGATGGCGAAGTTCGCGGCCGCCCTGCTCGAGGCCCACGAGGAGGACCTCGTGTTCGAGGACGGGCGCATCTCGGTGCAGGGCTCGCCCGACACCGGCAAGACGTTCGCCGAGGTCGCCGCCTACGCCTACGTCCCCGTGCCGCTGCCGGCCGGGCTCTCCCCCGGGCTGAGCGAGGAGGCGTTCTTCGAGCCGGCCAACAACACCTACCCGTTCGGCTGCCACATCTCGATGGTGGAGATCGACCGCGACACCGGGGAACTGGCGCTATTGCGGCTGGTCGCCGTGGACGACGCGGGCAACCTGATCAACCCGCTGATCGTCGAGGGCCAGATTCACGGCGGCCTCGCCCAGGGCATCGGCCAGGCCATGATCGAGGAGGTCCGCTACGGCGGCGACGGCCAGCCGCTGACCGGCTCGTTCATGGACTATGCCATTCCCCGCGCGGCCGACCTGCCGCGGTTCGAGCTCGACGCCACCGTCACCCCCACGCCCGTCAACCCGCTCGGCGCCAAGGGCGTCGGCGAGGCGGGGACCCTGGGGTCGACCCCCTGCATCGTGTCGGCCGCGGTCGACGCGCTCAGCGGGTTCGGCGTCACCCACGTCGACATGATGCTGCGGCCCGAGAAGCTGTGGCAGATCATCCACGGAGGCCAGGCGTGATCCCGTCCGCATTCGACTACGAACGAGCGACCTCGGTCGCCGACGCGGTGGCCCGTCTCGCCGCCGCCGGCGGGGCCGGCAAGCTCATCGCGGGCGGGCACAGCCTCGTCCCCCTGATGAAGCTGCGGCTGAACGAGCCCGGTACCCTCATCGACATCGCGCGCATCCCCGAGCTGGCCGGCATCCGCGAGGCGGACGGGGCGATCGAGATCGGCGCCGGCACCGTGCACCACGCGGTGGCCACGTCCGACCTGCTGCGCGCGCGCTGCCCCGTCGTCGCGGAGACCGCAGCGACCATCGGCGACCCGCAGGTGCGCAACCGCGGCACCCTCGGCGGGAGCATCGCGCACGCCGACCCCGCGGCGGACTACCCCGCGACGCTGCTCGCGCTCGACGCGGAGGTGCGAATCCAGGGCCCGCGCGGCGCGCGCGCGGTCGCCGCGCGCGACTTCTTCCAGGACCTGTTCACCGTGGATCTGGCGGGAGACGAGCTGATCACCGCGGTGCGCTTCGCGCCGGTGCGCACCGCCGCCTACGCCAAGCTCTACCAGCGCGCGTCGCGCTTCGCCATCGTTGGGGTGGCGGCGGCCCTCGAGGTCGCCGACGGCGCCGTCCGCAGCGCCCGCGTCGGGCTGACCGGCGCGCTGTCGCACGCGGTGCGCCTGACCGCAGTCGAGGAGGCGCTGGCGGGGCAGCCGGCCACCTCCGACACCGTCGCCGCGGCCGCCGCGCACGCCGGCGACGGCCTGAGCGACGTCAACGCCGACATTCACGCCGGCGCCGACTACCGACGCGCGATGGTAGGCGTGTTCGCGCAACGCGCGCTGCGCGCGGCGCTGGCGCGCCGTTGACCCGGAGAGCCGCGGCGATCCCGTCCTCCATCCAGGCGGGATACGTCATGGAGCTGCGAACGGCAGTGTTGGCGGTGGAGTGACGAGCATGCGGCGGCGGGACGCCCGCTTGACGAGGTGAAACAGTCGTGACCCAAGGTCCGCCCCCGAACCCGGCGGCACGGGCGCGGCAGGCGAGCAACCGAACTACCGCGTAGCGCGCGGGCCCGGAAGACGGGCCAACAGCTCGGCGCCCGAGGCGCAGAGGACGATCCAGTCGGCCGCCGCCGCGAGCACCGCGGGATCGTCGATGTCGGCGAGGCGTGCAGCCAGCCGTTCCGCCGTCGCGGCATCGAACCGCAACGCCGCCTGACGACACAGCAACGCCCGCTGCTCCGCGTGACCTTCCGCACGTCCCTCCGCGTGGCCTTCCACGCGCCCCTCGGCGTGGCTCTTCGTACGCAACCCGCGAAGGAACGGGGAAACCTCGCCGCCAGCGTCCTCGCGATCGCGCAACGCCCGGCCGACCCGGTCGAGCACCGTCATCGTCTCCATCGACAACGCCGGCTCGTTCATGGCGCGGTGGATCTCGGCCGCCGTCCAGCCTGGAAAGGCGCGGCTCGCCGGCGACTCCTGGTAGCCGTCAGGCCCGGAAAGGTGAATGGTCAGGCCCGGGACCCGGTTCGACGCGCGGCCCGGCGCTCGCCGGTCCGGCACCTCGACCCACACCTCGGGCAATCCCCAGGCTTCGTACACGGCGAGCTTTCCGCGCCGCACGTCGGTCGTATGGTCGACCTCCACCACGACGTCGGGCAGGGCGTCCTCACCCACGATTATGGCCTCGCCGGTGGGAGCATCCGGACCCGGGTGCAGGTACAAGGCCTGATCCGCCTGCATGATGCGCCGCCGCTCGCCGCGCTCGTCAAGCACCAGCAGATCGGCCGTGCCGTACGTCTCGATGGGCGCACCCCGCGTCACGGCGATGAGCGCTGCCATCTGCGCCAGGCGCTGCGACGGCCGCTCGTGCCAGGGACTGGTGGGCTCGCACACCATCGCCGTCTCGGTGGCGGCGTCCCAGCACTCGATGCGGCCGTCGTAATCCGCGATCCTGTCGCGGGCGATGTGCACGGCGCGGCAACCGGGAAACGTCGTGGCGTCCATCTTCAGCCGCTCGCCGTAGCCCGCCCTCGCCGCCCGCGCGGCAGCCGCGTCTCGGGGCGGCTCGTCGCCGGAACGCCGGGGCGCTCGCGGCGGGTGGGGTGCGGTTGCGGAAACCGACATGCCGTGTCTCTCCGGCTCTTGACGACGCGCCGGCGGTGCGCGAAGCCTCTCGTCGACATCATAACCGAGCGGCACCTGGCCGGCCGGCCCTCAGTCTTGTCCACTTCCGCACCGCCTCCCCCTGCGGCCAGAAGACCAGCAGGTCCATGCGCCGGCGGCCCAGGCCGTACTCCCGCTCGATGCGGCCGCCGCCGTTCACGATGCGCTGCAGGAACGCCTGCAGCAGCAACTGCGGACCGGCCTCCCGGTACGTGAACCGCTCCACCCGGTGCTCGGAGTGCTCCCGGAAGAACGTCTGGAAGGCGCCGAGCAGCTTGCCCAGATTCAGCCCGCCGCCGGCCGGCCCGCCGATGGGAGGCGTCGGCAGCCGAACGACAACCCACGGGTTGAGAAGACAGAGCGCGCGACCGCCCTGCCGGAGTCTGCGCCGTACAACGACGCGGACTCCGGCAGGGTCGCGGTTGGACGTCCAGCGAATCGCCGGGGACGATGGGCGGGCCGGCTGACCGACTAGCCCGGCAACGGCGGCATCCGCGGCCCCGGGGTGCTGAAGGTCATCTCCGTGATCGCCTTCACGCTCCGGTTGCCGTAGCGGAACGGCACGACCAGCCTCAGCGGCGCGCCGTGGCGCGGGGGGATCGGCTCGTCGTTCATCATCCACGCCAGCATCACCTGCGGGTGCCGCAGGGTCGTCATCGGCTCGTCCGCGTAGAAGCGGTCCGACCCCACGAAGCGGCAGTAGTGCACGCCGGGGATGACCCCGAGCATGTCCGCGAAGTCGCTGAAGCGGACGCCGGTCCACTTGACGATGCCGCGCGGGTTCGGGGCGCCGCACTGCAGCAGGTACGTGCCGGAGACCACCGGCAACTGCTCCAGGTCCGAGAACCGCAGCGTGCCCGAGAGCCGCGCCATGCCGCGGGTGTCGACCCGGATCGCCATGCGCCGGTAATCGAACTCGATCTGCGGGGTCTGCCGCCCCTGGGTGCGCCACATCAACGGATCGGTGATGGGGCCGGCCGCGCTCTCGGGATGCTCGGGGGCCGACCCGTCCGGCTCGAGCGGCAGCGGCGCGGGGAAGCCCTCGCGCAGCGGGCGCTCCACGAGCGAATCGGGCCAGTCGTCCTGGCCCTGCGCCTGCAGGGCCGCCGCATGCTCGGGCCGCAGGACGCCGAGCGAGAGGCCCGCGAGGGTGGAGCCGGACAGCGATATCGCCTTGCGTCGGGAGAGGGTCATCGGTGCACCTCCGAAGGTTGGGGTACCGGGCTCCCCGAGATTCTACCCCGTTCCCGTCCCGAGCGGCGGCACGCCCGCGCACGGTTCGCGCCCCGCCGCAGTCCGGATTCGCAACGCCGGACAATGATGAAGCGCATCACAATCACCGTCCAGTCCGACGTACCGCCCAAATATCACGCAGAATGGTCTATCGTTACCGCATGGAGACGCAGGCATGTGGAAGCAGGAAGAGCCAACCCAGTCGGTGACCCCTCAGGTCGAGAGCACGGCCAGCTCATCCCGCCGTGGGCGAAGCAGCGCGAACCGGAACGTGGTGGTCGGCAAGTCGGTCGTCGTCAAGGGCGAGCTCCACGGCGACGAGGACGTGACGATCGAGGGGCAGGTCGAGGGCACGATCACGCTGAAGCAGCATGTTCTGACGATCGGCAGCCACGGACGTATACAGGCGAACGTGCTCGCCAAGTCGGTCGTCGTCATGGGTGAGGTGATGGGGGACATCGAGGCGATCGAGAAGGTCTCGATCAGCGCCGAAGGCAAGGTCGAAGGCGACATCAGGGCTCCCCGCGTCTCCATTGCCGAAGGAGCCAGGTTCCGCGGCGGCATCGACATGCAGGGGCAGCAGGCCCGCGGCACCGTCGACGAGCCGAGGCCGCGGCCCGAGCCCCGCCGCCCCGCGCCGGCCTCGAAGGCCAACTGACGTCGGGCGGCGGCGCGGCCGGCGCGGGCGATCGCTTCACCGGCGGCGGCTTCCCAGCGTCCGCTGCCCGTCGACAACTGTCACGGCGCCTCCGAGCCGGCGAGGCGGTTCAGTCATCGAGAGAATCGAGGCAGGCCGTGCCCGCGCCCAGGTGCAAGCTACGCCCGCTCAGCCAGCCGTTCCGCCGCCTCGCGTCGGGCGAACAGCACGTCGGCCAGCATCGGAGTGCCGTGGCGGCAACCGAGGCGGACGTTGCCGCGGTAGACGTAGCCGAGGTCGCGGAGGGCGCCGGCGATGTCCTCGAACGTCGGTGCGCCGTCTCCGGCCGGGTTGGGGTAGAACGCCGCCTCGACGATGATCGCGGCGGCGCGGCCGAGCGTCTCCTCCCCGCCGCGGATGACCTCGAGGTCGAGCCCCTCGGTGTCGAGCTTGACGAGCACGTCCGGCGCGAGGCTCAGCTCTCCCGCCAGTCGGTCCAGGGTCTCGACCCGCACGGGTACCGGCTCGTACAGGGCCTCCTCGCCGGGCGCCGGCGACGCCAGCGTCGACAGGATGTCGCTCTGCCGGTGCACGTACAGCGGCTGCTCTGACGGCACGCGGCCCAACGCCAGCTCGAATACCTCGACGGCGCCGCCCTGGGTCTCCGCCCACTGCTCGAGCCTGCGGCACAGCCGGGGAATCGGCTCGACGCAGCAGACCCGCGCCTTGGGAAAGAGCCGCCGGAAGCGGCGCGCGGCCCGGCCCTTGTTGGCCCCGACGTCGATGACGGTGCGGACCTCGAGGTTGGTGAGGCCGAGCAGCTTCTGCCGCTGCTCGATGTAGTCGGCGAGGTTCTTCAGGCCGAGCCCCTTGTGGAGAAACCGGAAGAACGCGCGCGACCCGAAGCTCGCTGGCATCGACGGCGATCATAGTCCGGTCGGAACGCACAGCCCGTCGTCGCCCGATCCCCGGGCATGGCGACCGCTTCGCCCCCGGGCCCAGGCCCACGCCCTCGGGTTTCGCGGGCGGGCTCGGCCGCCGACCGCGGGATGGTGCTGCCGACTCCCGAAGGTGAGGGGGGCCGGGTCGCCGCCGAGGCCCGGCCCCGTGTCCCGCCCAACCCGGTTCGACCGGAAGATCTGGCACGGCCCCGCCGGGCGCGCCGCGCCGGCACCGTGCACGTCGGATTAGTTGGAGAGCCTCAGGCTGCCTTGGCGGCTCTTCGTTCCCGGAAGTCCTCGAAGCAGCGGCGGATCCGGCCGTGCCGCACGATGTCGGCGTCGGCCTCTCCGTGGTCCGGCCCATGCCGGTCCCCCAACGATGCCGACGTGCACCCGCGCCGGCAATCAGCCTTGGGGGTGCCGCGAACGCGTGGTATCTTGACCGGCTGGGACCGCACCCGCGGACCGCGGGCAGCGCCCGCTCGACCGACCACCGACACCGGGAGACCGACATGCAACGGCTTGCCACCGCCATCGCCCTGCTCGCCTTCGCCGCCACCGCGTCCGCCCAGCCCGCCGACGACGCGGCGGGCGCGTCGCCGTCCTTCTCGCCCGTCACCTGGGAGCGCCTGCTGAACGCGGCCGACGAGCCCGAGAACTGGCTGATGTACTCGGGCACCCTCGACGCCCAGCGCTACAGCCGGCTCGACCAGGTGCACAACCGCAACGTCGGCGGGCTCGAGCTGAAGTGGGCCTACCAGATCCCGCAGCTCGACCGGGCCGAGACGTCGCCGCTGGTGGTCGACGGGGTGATGTTCATCACCGAGGCGCCGAGCAACGTCGTCGCCGTCGACGCCGCCACCGGGCGGCAATACTGGCGCTACGACCACCCGCTGCCCGACGACCTGCGCATCTGCTGCGGGCGGAACAACCGCGGGGTGGCCATTCTCGGCGACACGCTCTACATGAGCACCCTCGACGCCCACCTCGTGGCCATCGACGCGCGCACCGGCAACCTGGTGTGGGACCGGGAGGTCGCCGACCACCGCTCGGGCTACAGCAAGACGGCCGCGCCGCTCGTCGTCAAGGACCAGGTGGTGACGGGCATCGCCGGCGGCGAGTACGGCATCCGCGGCTTCGTCGACGCCTACGACGCCGCCACCGGCGACCTCACGTGGCGCGCGTGGACCATTCCCGGCCCCGACCACCCCGACAACCAGACGTGGGCCGGCGAGTCGTGGCGCACCGGCGGCTCGGCGAGCTGGATCACCGGCGCCTACGACCCCGACCTCGACCTCGTCTACTGTGGCACCGGCAACCCGGGACCGGACTGGAACGGGGACGTGCGGCTCGGCGACAACCTCTACTCGGACTCGGTGCTCGCCATCGACCACGAGACCGGCGGCCTCGAGTGGTACTTCCAGTTCACGCCCCACGACGTGCACGACTGGGACGCCATCCAGGTGCCGATTCTCGCCGACCTGACCTGGGACGGCGAGGAGCGCAAGGTCATGATGTGGGCAAACCGCAACGCCTTCTTCTATCCGCTCGACCGCGAGACCGGCGAGTTCCTCCTCGGGACGCCGTACGCCGAGCAGACCTGGGCGGTGGGCCTCGACTCGAACGGCCGGCCCATCCGGGTGCCCGACACCTCGCCCACGCCCGAGGGCACCCTCGTCTCGCCGCCGGTCGTCGGGGGCACCAACTGGTTCTCGCCCGCCTTCAGCCCCCGAACCGAGCTCTTCTACGTACAGGCCTACGACGGCGAGGACATCTACTACAAGCGCGACGAGGAGTACGTCGAGGGCGATCAGTTCACCGGCGGCGGCTTCCAGCGCCCCTTGCCGGTCGACAACTACCACAGCGCCATCCGCGCCATCGACCCCCGGACCGGCGACGTCCGCTGGGAGTACGCCCTCCAGCCGCGCTCGACCGCCGGGGTGCTGGCGACGGCCGGCGACCTCGTGTTCAGCGGCAGCGTGGACGGCTACTTCTACGCCCTCGACGCATCCTCCGGCGACGAGCTCTGGCACGTCGCGGTCGGGGCCATGGTGCACGCCGCCCCCATGACCTACGCCGTCGACGGGCAGCAGTACGTGACCGTCGCCGCCGGCAACGTGGTGTTCACTTTCGGGCTCCCGGAGTAGTCCGCGCGGCAGGACGACTCGGACGACCGGCGCTTGGAACGTAGCCGGCGTCCGCGCGGCAGGACGACTCGGACGACCGGCTGGCTTGGGGCGACGGGGCCAAAACCCGGCGGCGATGTGCGGGCGAGACTCGACAGTGTGGAGCTTGCCGGAGGTCGATAAGGGGGCGCATGCTCGCGGAAGCCGGCCGAACCCGCCGGCGATGTACGGGTGAGTACCAGTAGTGCCTGAGTTGCCGGAGGTCGAAAGAGGGCGCAGACTCGCGGAAGCCGGCCGAACCCGCCGGCGATGTACGGGTGCGTACCAATAGTGCCTGAGTTGCCGGAGGTCGAAAGAGGGCGCAGGCTCGCGGAGGCGGTGGCGGCGAGGCGGCGCATCGAGCGGGTCTGGTGCGCCGACGACCCGCTGGTGTTCGACGGGGTCGCTCCCGACGACTGGCGGGACGCCCTCGAGGGGCGGAGGGTCGAGGCGGCGCGGCGCTGGGGCAAGCAGCTCTGGTTCGTCCTCGACCGGCCGCCGCATCCCCTCTTCCACTTCGGGATGGCCGGCGGCTTCAAGACCCCGGCGTCGACCCCGCTGCAGCTCAAGTCCGGGCCGCGCGAGGACGCCGCGGTCTGGCCCCCGCGCTTCCTCAAGATTCGAATGCGGCTCGACGACGGCGGCGAGCTCGCGATGACCGACGGCCGCCGCCTCGGGCGCATCCTGCTGCGCGACGACCCCCAGGGCGAGCCCCCGGTCGCAAGGCTCGGCTTCGACCCCCTCCTTGGGATGCCCCCGCCGAAGCGGTTCTCCGAGCTGATCCGCGCGCGCGGCGCCAACGTGAAGTCGCTGCTGCTCGACCAGTCGTTCTCGGCCGGCGTCGGCAACTGGATCGCCGACGAGGTGCTCTATCAGGCCGGCATCGACCCACGGCGCCACGCCAGCTCGCTGACCGATGAGGAGGCGCGCCGCGTGCGCGCGCGGCTTGCCGCTATCGTCAAGCGCGCCGTCGACGCCAACGCCGACGACGCGCGCTACCCGCGCACGTGGCTGTTCCACCGGCGCTGGGGCAAGCGCGCGGACGCGCGCACGACGCGCGGTGAGCGCATCGAGCACATGACCATCGGCGGGCGCACCACCGCGTGGGTGCCGGCGGCGCAGCACTGACGCGGACGCGCACCCGTCCGCTTCAACCCGGAAGAGCCGCACGAACACGAAGGGCCGGGCAACGGTGCCCGGCCCTCGCTCACTACCGCTGGCGCATCCGGCGCCCTCATGCGTGCGGCTTACTGCTCGTTGGCCAGCTCCCGCGCTCGCTCGCCGCCGAGGATGTTGGTCATGCTGTAGTTGCCCTCGTGGCAGGCGTACTCGAAGAGGTAGGGCAGCTCGTCGGCCGGGAACGTCGTGAACGGGAACTCGCCCGAGAAGCTCTGCTCCCAGTGCGTGGGGTCGTCGACCGTGAACTCGTAGTGCACCGTGCCGGGGCCGGTGCGCGTGAAGCGCTCGGTGACGGTGATGGTGTCGTCGTCGCGGCCGTTGGCCATGCGCAGCAGGACCGGGTCGCCGCCCACCGCCCCCGCGTTCGCCTCGGTGCGCCGCAGGTTGGTGGTCTCGACGACGAGGGTGTCGCCCTCCCAGCGCCCCCGCGCATCGCCGTGCCACTGGCGGATGCTGGTCGGCACGTGCGCGCGTCCGTCGATGGGGATGATCCGGAAGTCGTGGATCATCTCGACGTAGATCGCGACGTAGCCCGGCGTCTGCATGATCATGAAGTTGTTGTTGTAGGCGCTCGGCAGCATCGGCGGACCCGCCGACCACACCAGGCAGCGGTCGTTCAGCTCGAGGTCCTCCCACGAGTCGAACGGCCCTTCGACCGGGAACGCGGCGTCGTGGGCCATCTTGCGGTCGGCGGCATCCGCCGTCCGCACCGGCAGCCGGCCGTTCGGCGGATCGGAGATGAGGGACGTACGGCCCGTCGGTCGCGTGCCTCCGTCCAGCCAGAAGTTGTTGTAGCCGCCCACGTTGCCCCCGGCCACGGTCCGCCGGGGCGGAGCCACCAGCAGCTCCTGGTTGCGGTCGACCCGGGCCTGCTCCTGGGCCGCCACCTCCTCCTCGGTGAGGAACGCCTTGTCGCCCAGCGCCTCGGGCCGCTCGAGTGGCGTGATCGTCTTGTTGGTGTACGTGCCCTGCAGGTCCGGGTCGCCCCAGGGGGTCCGCGGCGCGTCCTGGGCGGCCACGGCCGCCGGCACGAGCAGAAGCGCGGCCAGGGCCGCCGTAGCGAATCGCGTTCTAGTCATCTGGTTACCTCCCGTCTGGTTCCTGATCGGCCCCCGGGGCGGGCCGCGTCCCCCGCCGGCGTGCCGTTACGTTCCACGCGTTGCTCCCCCTGGACGCGCCGCAGCCCGCGGGCGCACAGGATCCTCCTGATGCAGATTATACGCCCGGTCTCCCCACGTCGGATGCCGCGGCGCCGCAGCAGTCTCTCGGTTTCCGCGCACCCCGGTTGACATCTGGTGTGACGGCGGACCGCCTGGAGGGCATGGCATCACCGGAGCGGACGGGCTCATCCGGGATGAACAGCGACGCCAGGTGGATCTATCGGAACGATGCCCGGTGTGGCCGGACTTCTGGCGGCGCAAGGCGCAAGTGTCGACGGGCGCATCGATGCCCTGCGAGCGGACATCAGAGCCCTGGATGACCGGCTGCGGCAAGTCGGGATGAAACGACGCGCCGCCGCCTCGTCACAGCCTTCCATCCACCACCACGTCCAGCAACGTCGGACCCGGATGCGCAAGAGCTTCATCGAGGGCCGGCGCGATGTCGTCCGGCTCGACGACGCGCCGTGACCGTAGCCCCAGGGCCCCGGCCAAGCCCGCGAAATCGACGGGCGGATCGTCGAAGTCCATGCCGACGAAGCGCTCGACGCCGTGGCCGGCTCGCACCCGCTGCTTGAGGATGCGGTAGCCGCGGTTGTTGGCGATGACGTAGACCAGCGGCAGCCGCAGGTGGGCCGCCGTCCACAGGGCCTGGATGTTGTAGAGGGCCGAGCCGTCCCCGATCACCGCCGCCACCGGCCGGTCCGGCACCGCGAGGCCAATGCCGACGGCCCCCGCCACCGCGAACCCGATGCCGCCGCTGGCCAGCCCGTAGTAGCTGCGCTCGTCGCGATAGGGCCACAGCTTGGGCAGCGCCAGCGACGACGTCAGCCCCTCGTCCACCACCACCGCGTCGGCCGGCAGCGTGTCGCTCAGCACCCGCATCAGGTGGTCGGGGTGGATCGGCGGCCCCGCGGACGGCTCCATCGACCGCAAGAACGCCTCCCGCGCCGCCGACCAGTTCCCGGACCGCAGCTTCTCGATGCGTTGCCGCGCCGCCGCCTCGTGTCCGGCGGGACGGCGCGTTCGCAGCCGCTCGTTCAGGGCGGCGAGGGTCTCGCGGACGTCCGCCTGCACCGCCAGCTCGGTCGGGTAGTTCTTGGCGAGGTCGGCCGACCGCTCGCCCACCTGCACGACGGCCAGCCCCGGCGGCAGCGGCGGCGGTCCCGGCACCGACATGCGCAGCACGTCGGTGCCCAGACAGAGCAGCAGGTCATGGGCGCCGAGACGCTCCGCCACCTCTCGCTGGTTGCGGCTGAGCATGCCCAGGAAGCACGGGTGCGACGAGACGAACGGGGCCGCGGTGGGAATGGTGTCCTGATAGACCCCGGCCCCCAGCAGCTCGGCCAGCTCGGCCGCCTGCGGCAGGGCCGAGCGGGTGCTCACCTCGTGCCCGACCACCATCACGGGGCGCCGGGCCGCGAGCAGGCGGTCGGCCAGCGCGTCGAGGACCGCATCGGCGGGCCGGACGCGGGCCTCGACCCGGTTGCACCGGCCCAGGTCGAGCTCGACGTCGTCGGTCAGCACGTTGCCCGGCAGCGAGATGAAGACGGGCCCGGTCGGCGGCGCGAGCGCGATCTTGGCCGCGCGCCGCACGATGCGGGGCAGGTCGTCGAGCCGCGTCGCCTCTACCGCCCACTTGACGTGGGGACGGGCCATCGGCTCGAGCGGCGCGTAGAGCATGGGCTCGGTGAGGCCGTGCCCGACGGGATGCTGCCCGGCGGTGACGATGAGCGGCGAGCCGATCCAGCTCGCGTTGAAGAGCGAGCCGATGGCGTTGCCCAGCCCCGGCGCCACGTGGAGGTTGCACGCGGCGAGGCGGCCGCTCGCGCGGGCGTAGCCGTCGGCCATGGCCACCACCGCGGCCTCCTGGGCCCCGAGCACGTAGTCGATCTGCGGGTAGTCGGGCAGCGCCGCCATCAGCGGCAGCTCGGTGGTGCCGGGGTTGCCGAAGAGGTGGGTCACCCCCTCGTCGATCAGCAGCGACAGCAACGCGTGGCTACCGAGCATGGTCGGCGAGGGGGACCGCGGGTCGCGATCGCGGGGACCGCGAGGGCCCCTTGGGCGAGGCCCCCGCGCCGCCGCCGGCTCGTCAGACGTGGGCCATCAGCCGGTCGTGGCCGCTCGGCGCCTGCTCGAGCCGGGTCAGGATCAGGTCGCGGGTCACCGGCGTCCGGAAGAGGTCGCCGTTCTGGCCGAGCGCGTCGGCGATGGCGTTCATCACCGCCCCCGAGCCGGCGCCCTGCGCCGCCTCGCCGATGCCCTTGGCGCCCAGCGGGTTGAACGGGTCGGGCAGGTCGGCGGCGCCCCACTTCATGGGCTGCTCGTGCGGGACGTCGAGGATGCCCGGCGGACGGTTGCTGTAGAAGCGCTTCGCCACCAGCAGCCCCCAGCGCCGGTCGAACACCCAGTTCTGGCTGAGGGTGACCGAGAAGCCCTGGATGGCCCCGCCGAAGACCTGCGCCCCGAACGTCCGGGGATGGATGATGGTGCCGGCGTCGCACCCCGCCGCGTAGTCGACGAGCCGGATGCCGCCGGTCTCCACGTCCACCTCGACCTCGGCGAAGCCCGCGACGAACGACATCCGCCGCCCGCCTTCCTCGAAGTTGTCGCGGGCGACCCCCATCAGCCCCTGCCCGGCGAGGGCGGTGGCCGCGGCCGTCGTCATTCCGTTGATGTCCTCGGGCAGCTCGTGGCCGTCGTAGCGGCCGCCGATGTCGATGGCCCGCTGCGCCACCCGCGCGAAGCTCAGGCCCACCGAGCGGTTGCCGGTGCGGAAGACGCGCTCGCCGCCGATGGTGTAGTCGTCGGGCACGCCCCCGAGGTCGCGGGCCGCGATCTCGCGCACCTTCTGCCGCGCGTCGAGCACCGCCGCCCAGCTCGCCCGGGTGTGCGCGTGGGCGGTCGAGCTGCCCGCCTGCAACGAGCTCCACGGCAGGTGCCGGCTGGTGTCGCCCCACGCGACGTCGCACTTCTCCCAGGGCACGTCCATGCCCTCGGCGATGGGGCGCATCATGTCGAACGTCGACCCCGTGCCGAGGTTGCCCACGCCCGACTGGATGGCGATGCGCCCGTCGGGCCGGATGACGAACAGCCCGTCGACGCCGGAGGCGCCGGCCGCGAAGGTGCTCAGCGCCACGCCGACCCCGGTTACCTTCGGGCCGTTGCGCCGGCCGCTGCGCTGCACCCGCTCGCGCCAGTCGAAGAGCTCGGCCCCCTTGTCGATGGCCTCGCGCGCGAAGGCGCTAGACACGTGCCCCTGCACGCCGTCCACGCCCGGCGCGCCGAACGTCGCCTGGCCCTCGGGCGCGTTGATCTTCAGCACGTCGACCTGGTCGAGCTCGAGCTGCTTCGCCGCCTTCTGGATGATGGGCGACAGCATCGTCATCGACTGCTCGCCCCCGGGGGCGCGCTGGGCGGCACGCGGCGGGGTGTTGGTGTAGACGCCGGTGCCGCGCATGCGCATGGCCACCGGCTGATAGGCGAGCGAGCCCATGACCCCGAGGTTCATGTGGTCGCCGGACCGCGCGTAGGGGCCGTTGTCGCCGATGGCGTGGACGTCGAGGGCGGTGATCCGCCCGTCGCTCCGCATGCCGAGCCGGATGCGGGCCTGGATGCCGGGGCGGGCCTTGCCGAAAGAGGTCTCGTCGCGCCGGGTCACGCGCATCATGACCGGCTTGCCGATCTTCTTCGACAGCAGCATGGGAATCTGCGCCTGCACGTAGCCGGCCGCCTTGCTGCCGAAGCCGCCGCCGGTGAACTCGTTGATGAGGACCACGTTCGACGGCTCGACGCCGGCCCAGCGCGCCATCGGCCCGACGCTGCGGTTCGTGCTCTGCACCGACGGGTACACGTAGACCTTCTGGCCCTCCCAGTAGGCCATCGTGGTGCGGCTCTCGAGCGGCTGGTGCGAGAGCGACTGGTGATACGAGTGCTCCTCGATGACGACGTCGGCGTCCGCGAACCCCGCCGCGAGGTCGCCGTACGACCACTCGTCGGTGGCCTCCGCCTCCATCGGGATCTCGCCCGGCCCGAGCCCCGCGAGGTCCGCCTCGGTCCACTTGACCTCGGCGAGCTCGCGCCCCCTCATCGTGTTGCCCTCGGTGCGGGCGTTCGGCCCGCCGGGCCGGAGGCTGTCGAGGGGGTCGAGGACGAACGGCAGCGGGTCGAGATCGATGTCGATGAGCTCGATGGCGCGGGCCGCGGTCTCCTCGTCGACGGCGGCCACCGCGAGGATGGGCTCGCCCTCGTAGCGCGGCTCGTTGGTCAGGGCCGCCTCGTTCGGCACGTCGACCTCGGGCAGGTCGTCGGCGGTCAGGATGCCCTCGACGCCGGGCAGGGCCTCGGCCGCGCTGGTGTCGATGGACACCACCCGCGCGTGGGGCATCGGGCTCACGAGCAGTTTGCAGAAGACCATGCCCTCGGCCCGATGGTCCTCGGCATAGCGGGACCTGCCGGTGACCTTCGCGTGAAGGTCCGGCAACTGGTAGTTCTTTCCGAGCAGTTTGTAGTCAGCCACTTCAGCCCTCCCGAGGTCCAACTCCACCGGTACGGACGACGATCGACGCATTCTACCACCGTCGGCGGGCCGGCGATCCTGTCCGGCCCTGTCCGGTCTTGTCCGTCCTCTCGGTCTCCGACTATCATCCGATCGACGACGCACAGGACGCCGTCAGGAGGAAACCCATGCGTAGAACGCTACCGCTTCTCGTCGCCCTCGCGACCCTGCCGGCCGGACCGGCGGCGGCCCAGGACGTCGAGAGCGTCCTGCAGGCCGCGGGCAAGGCCATGGGCGCGCCGAGCTCGGTCCGGTACTCCGGGACCGGCTGGGTCGCCAACGTCGGCCAGAGCCACACCCCCGCCGACGACTGGCCCCGCTTCGAGATGACCGCCTACTCGCGCACCATCGACTACGACGCCCGGTCGTCCCGCGAGACCTACACCCGCCGGCAGGGCGACTACCCCGCCCTCGGCGGCGGCACGCCGCTCGTCGGCGAGCAGGAGCGCACGCTCCTCACGAGCGGCGACCACGCCTGGACCCTGCGCGGCTCCGACGCCGTGCCCCAGCCCGCCGCGGCCGACGTGCGGCAGCTCGACATATGGACGTCGCCCCACGGGTTCCTCAGAGCGGCGGCGGCCGCCGACGACGCCGACGCCGTCGACGTGGTGCTGGAGGGACGCGAGCTGACCATCGTGTCGTTCACGGCGATGGGCCACCGCCTGAACGGCACCATCAACGAGGACGACCTCGTCGAGCGCGTCCTGACGTGGGTCGCCCACCCCGTGCTCGGCGACATGATCTACGACCACCGCTACACCGGCTACCAGGACTTCGGCGGCGTGATGTTCCCCACCGTCATCCACTCGCACCAGGGCGACCCGCGGCTCAACCCGGGCCACAACTCGATGGAGATCACGGTGACGGAGGCGGCGGCCGACGTCGACGCCGAGCCGCTCGCGGTTCCCGACAACGTGCAGGGCGCGACCGTCCCCCCCGTCGTCGTCCGCTCCACCCAGATGGCCTCCGGCGTCTGGCGCATCTACGGCGGCAGCCACCACAGCGTCGCCATCGAGTTCGCCGACTTCATCGCGGTCGTCGAGGCGCCGCAGAACGAGGCGCGGTCGCTCGCCGTCATCGCCGAGATCCGCCGCCGCGTCCCCGACAAGCCGATTCGCTACGTCGTCAACACCCACCACCACGCCGACCACGCCGGCGGCCTGCGTACCTACGTCGCGCAGAGCGCCACCGTCATCACCCACGAGGCCAATCACGAGTTCTACGACGCCGTGTTCTTCCACCCCGGCACGCGTGCCCTCGAGCCCGACCTGCTGTCCGGGCGCATGCCGTGGTTCGCGCCGAACCGCGTCCCCGCTTACGAGCTGGTGGGCGATGACGGGTACACGCTGACCGACGGCGAGCGCGTCGTGAACATTCACCCCGTGCTGCGCCTCGGGCACGCCGGCACCATGCTCATCGTGCACCTGCCGGCCGAGCGGATCCTGATCAACGCGGACCTCTACTCGCCCCCCGCGCCGGGGGCCGACCCGCCCGCGGTCACCGCCAGCATGAGGAGCCTGGCCCAGAACATCGAGCAGCTCGACCTCGACGTGGCGCGGCACGTCGGCGTCCACGGGCTGGTAGGGTCGCACGTGGACTTCATGCGGCTGATCGACGGGGAGTAGGCGCGCGGCCGCGCTTTCGGCACGTCCCGCCGCCGGCACCGGGCCGAATCCCGTCTGCAGAGAAATGCCGGTCGGCTCCGCTCCGCGCGCGCGTGTGTTACGCCGCGGGACGGCCACCCCGGCGACCCGCGACCGGCTAGCGACCGGCTCCGCTCCGCGCGTGCGTGTGTTATGCTTGTCACGGGCGTGATTCCGGCAGCCAGCCCACGCTGCAAGGACGCGCCGAGGCAGGACACATGACGCCGACCTCCGCAACCGTAGCCCCCCGCTCTCCGTCGTCCAGCTCACGTTCCGCGTCGGCACCGCCGCCAGCCGACGCGGTCGTGGCGCCGGTACCGGAGGCAGGACACATGCCGACCTCCGCAACCGCAGTCCCCCGCTCTCCGTCGTCCAGCTCACGGTCCGCGTCGGCGCCGCCGCCAGCCGACGCGGTCGTGGCGCCGGTACCGGACGCCGACGCAGCCGCACCGACGGCGCTCGACGCCAGCGAGTTCCCCGGATGCCGTGCGGTGCGCATCTCCCGCGAGGAGATCGACGGCTACGGACGCGTCGAGTACTGGGACGCCGCCACCGAGATCGCGATGGTGTGCGAAGGCGTCAGCGTCTACCACGAGCATCCGTCGCAGCGCGTGGCGCAGATGACGACGCTGATCGCGCTGACTCGGGGCTCGCCCATCGAGACCTTCGGCCACGCCGACCTGCTGTTGCGGGACGAACACGGTGAACGGCGCCGCATCATGCAGGCGGACCAGACGGTGTACCTGTACCCGAAGCGGGACCGCCCCGCGGGCGCCTCCATGGTGGTCGGCGAGGACACCCTGCCGGACGTGATCGTGGAGGTCGATCACACCACCGACGTACGCCGCCGCAAGCTGTCGCTGTACGAGTCGTGGGGGCTGCCCGAAGTGTGGGTGGAGGTGCCGGACGCAGACTCGCCCAGCCGGGCGGCGAGCCGCGAGCCGGGCGTGACGATCCACGTCCTGCACCCCGACGGCGCCTACCGCGAATCGGCCGAGAGCCGCGCGTTCCCCGGCTGGAGGGCGTCGGAGATCCACCGGTCGATGAACGAACCGACGCTCTCGGTGGAGACCATGGCGGTCCTCGAACGGGTCGCCCGGGCGCTGCGCGACCGCGACGGCGCCGAAACCCGCGACGCACCCTTCCTCCACCGAATGCGGGCGGAAGGCCTCGCCGCGGGACGGTCGGAAGGCCGAGCGGAAGGCCTCGCCGAGCAACGGACCCTGCTCTGCCGCCGGGCGGCGCGCCGCTTCGGCGCCGAGACGGGGGCACGGCTGGCCGTTCTGATCGCCGCCGTGGACGACCCGGACCACCTGGCCGACATCGGCGAGTGGATCGTCACCTGCGCTTCTGGCTCCGCGCTGCTGGACCGCTTCTCGCGCCGGCGGCCGTCCTGAGACCCGGCCCTGCTTTCAGCGCACACGAGCCCCATTCCCTCGTCAAAGGCGCCGAACCGGCGGCTGTCGAGTCGCGGCCAGGACACTGAGCCGCAGATCATGTCGCGGCCCAACGGGCAGTCGACGCTCACGCGGCGCCGTTCCCAGCGCCAATCAACGCCAGCATCTCCTGGTGGATGCCGGGCCACGGCCGCCCGAGGTCGACACTACGCGCACGGATCGCGAACCCTTCCAGCCGAAGGTCTATCGCCAACCGCTCCCTCACCATCGGATACAGCAGGACACCCTCGTGCCGGGGTCCGGGCTCCGTCGCGTCCCGGTTTCGGAGGTACGCCAGCAACTGATACAGGTTGTCCGCAGGGAGCTTCCTGGCGCCGTGCCGACCCGCCAGCGGATCTGCGTAGTACTTCGTGTCCAGAATGATGCGCCGCTCCCGCGAATCGAGCAGCACGTCGCCCTCCATCCGCGGGATGGCCGAGCGATGCGGCTCCCCTGTGCCCTCGTCGTCCCATCGAATCGCGCGCCCACCTCGGTTCACCCGATACTCGCCCTGCTCGTGCCGAAAAAACCCAATCACGAAGTCCTCGAACAGCTTCCACATGCGCGCCTGGTCCCTGCGGAAGTCGGTGAACCGTGCATCACCCGACGTCTCGTCGACGAGCAGGCACTCGTGAACGAGCCGGCACACCGAGAGCAGGAACCGATAGCGGCGGCGGTTCCGATCCAGTTGCACCTGTCCGAACAGCCGCCGACCGAGCCGCACGACGCTCACGCCCTCCAGCGCGCGATACGCCAGCCTGACGCGGTCTCGCACGTCACGGTCCAGCTCCACGATTCTCAGGAGGGCCGCGAGCGTCGAACGGAGGATGCGGTTGTGAAGCACGTCGTGCGACAGCTCCTCGAAGTCGCACGCCACCCGACCGCGCGATCGCAACGCCCGCGCCGCCGTGTCGCTCAGGGCGACCTTGGCCCGAACGCCGGCCAGGTCTTCCCGCACTTCGCGGTAGCCCCGGTCCAGGCCCCTCCGAATCAACCGGGCGGACCCTGTGGCGAGCAAGTGGCCGAGCAGGTCGTGAACGCGCTTCAACCCCTCCAGGTCCTCCGCCCGGACCACCTCCAAGTCCTCGGCGTGCCCCCAGGCGTAGCAGAGCAGGTAGTAGACGTTGGCGATGGGAATGTTCACCGCCTCAACAGCTCCGCCAGCTCTTCGGCACGTTCCGGTCGGTCGAACCAGTACTCGCGCAGCAGGGGCGCGATCTGCGTCTCGACGACCGACTCGTACCAGCCGTCGTCCACGCTCTCCGTCTGATCATCCGGCACGAAGAAGCTGTGCCCGATCTGGAACCCGGGTCCGAGATCCTTGTCCTCGCGAATGCGCTCGTTCAGCTCCATCAGCTTCGTCTCGATCCTGTCGACGAGCTTCCGGTCCACGCCCGCCTCGAGAAGATGCTCTCGGAACTCGTCCGTGCCGTACGCGGGCATCAGCGCTTCGAAGGCGAACCGCCGCCGTAGCGCGTAGTCGACCATGGCCAGAGACCGGTCCGCGGTGTTCATCATGCCCAGGACATGCACGTTGTCGGGCACGAAGAAGCGCTCTTCGGCGCCGCTGTACGTCAACGGAATCGCGTGGGCCGGCCCCCGCTTGTCCCGCTCGACGAGCATCAGCAGTTCGCCGAAGATCCGGGACAGATTGCCCCGATTGACTTCATCGATGATGAACACGAACCGCGTGTCCGGCCGCGCCTCGGCCCGCTTGCAGAACTCGAAGAACACGCCGTTCCTCAGTGCGAACCCTCCGGTCTCGGTCGGCCGCCAGCCTTGTACGAAGTCCTCGTAGGCATAGGACTGATGGAACTGCACCATCTCGACCGCATCGGGATCCTGTCGTCCGATCAGACACCAGGCGAGTCGCTTGGCGATCCACGTCTTGCCGACGCCGGGCGGACCTTGGAGGATCAGGTTCTTCTGCGCCGCCAGCGCATCGAGCATGCGGGTGAACTGCCGGGGCGGGATGAAGACGTCCTGGAGCGCCGAGTCGACGTCGTATTGCTCCGCTTCCCCCGGCAGGGCGGCCGCACCGCCCTCCATGAGCTCCATGAGACGGAACACGCGCCGCACCCAGCCGGGGTAGCGGGTCCATCGGGTCAGCGTCTTGACAACAAATCGCTCTGTCCCGGGCAGCTCCACCGGTCTCGTGATTGGATGCCATTCGACCTTCCGGACGTGCTGGAAGTCCGTACGGTCGGGATCGTACACGTAGCTCCCTCGAACCGTGCCCCATCCGAGGATGGCGCGAACGCCACGCTTGGCGATGAGTATGTCCCCGACACTCATCTCGTGCGCGAAATCCCACATCGTCAGCGAGTGATTGATCGGGTTGTCTCCCAGCCCACTCTCGGCTGCCGCTCGGCGAATGTCGTCCAGGGACTGGTACTCGCCGAGATCCCCGACACCCTCGTAGTCAATCGCCGCAATGCCGCGCTGCTGGAAGTCCGTCCAGCGACGGGCGCCCGCGCCGGGGGCGATGGCCCAGACGTCGGCCTCGCCGAACCGCTTCCGAAACCACGTTTCGTCGTCGCCCTCTGATACCGCCGAGGCATCTCCGGGGGGCTCTCCCGACGACGACGAAGACGACCCCCTCCGAGCCACATCCGCCCGCCAGACCTCCTCGAACGGCGGCTGATAGAAGTCGATCTCCTCACCGGGGAGATCGGCCTCAAGCCGCTTGCGAATCTCCAACAGTTTCCGGTCGATGGAGATATCATCATCTTCGTCGACCGGCAACGCGTCGCCCCACTTCCGGGCGAACCCCTTGACGATCTCCCGCTTGCTACTCCCTACGACAATGGGTTCGAACCAGTCCGGAAACAGCAGGAACAGCAGCGCATGCCGAAACCAGCGCCTCCGGACGCGTTCGCAACCGGCGAGCCAATCGGCGAACTTCCACGGATCAATCGCGAGCTCTTCGCGCTGCTGCCCGGAAATAGTAAACCAGTCGAGCATCACCAAGACGGTGAATCCCAGCTCGAGCCACTGATGCGCTCGACCCGAGCCGAGATTCGCGCACCCCGTCAGGACATCGTCGTCGAGCGCCCAGTGATCCTCGGGAAGCCGCGCCCCGGACCACTCCCAGACCATCGCGATCCGGTCCCGCTTCGTATTCGGCTTGACGTCTCTCACGATGAGATAGAACGCCCAGGTCAGCTCCGACCACAGACGCTTCGCCTCTGGAGGCGCGGGATCCAGTTGGCGGCGCAGTTTCTCGTAGAAGGGATCCGATCCTGCGTCGGGGCTCTCGACGACGTGAACGCGGAGCTGGTCGAAGTTTTGCCCTGTCCACAGCCGTTCTTCGCCGAACAGCGACCCGCCGTCCAGCAGGCATCGCTGCTTCCATCGGTCGGCAGCGGAGAGGATGGCGGCTGCCTGTTGTCTGCTCATTTCGTATCCCTGCACGAGGAAGAGGGGCAAGAAGGACCTGAACACCCCACTCGGGAACGGCGAGTGCGCCACGGTGCTTTCCCGATCGCGTCGTGGGATTGAAGACGGGCCGAACATCATCGCGTGTGCAGTCGATTGGCGAGCGCGAGAGTCGCATGATAGCACGCTGAAATCCGAGGTGGGCGTCGGCGAGGGGAGCCCCCGCATCGACCAATGCGCATCTCCACGATCTCGAAGAAACCCGCGACCGCTTGCACTTTTTGCTTGACAGCTTTTCGCAGTCAGTCAGCACGATTTCCGGGGCACGATCAGGAATGCCCGCTGAACACCCTCAGTGGCCGCGGGCTGGACGACCCGGGCCACGAGACCGAATTCGGCCGCCCCAAGGTCCGTTCGGGCCGCTGGCGCGAACACAAGCCGCTCAAAATCAATGGGTTACGATGAGGCATGCACCTTGAAGCCAGACCGCACGTCCCTGCGCCCCCGCTGCATCCCGCGGACTTGATCGTGCCCGAGAGCGACGCACCCGCACCGCGGCCCTGGTGCCCCGACGGTCCCCAGGCCGAGGTCGTTGCGCTCGGCGACCGCATCGCCGAGCTCTCCGCCCGCATCAGCGCCGCCACCTGGGAGCTGCTGAGCCTCATCCGACAGTTCGACGAGCGCTACGGCTGGGCCGGCTGCACGTCGTGCGCCGAGTGGCTGGGCTGGCGCACCGGGCTCGCCCCGGGCGCGGCCCGCGAGCACGTGCGGGTGGCGCGCGCCCTCGCCGACCTGCCGAAGCTGAGCGACGCCATGCGGCGCGGCAAGGTCTCCTACTCGAAGATGCGCGCGGTCACGCGAGTGGCGACGCCGGAGACCGAGGACGACCTGCTGAACGTGGCGCTGTCGGGCACCGCCGCCCATGTCGAGAAGATCGTGCGGGGGTGGCGGCGGGTGGACCGCCTGGCGGAGCAGGCCGAGGACCGGCGGCGGCACGAGACCCGGTCGCTGCGGACGTGGGTGGACGAGGACGGGATGGTGGTGATTCGGGGCCGTCTGTCGCCTGAGGTGGGCGCGGTCGTGCGGCGGGCGCTCGAGGCGGCGTGCGACCAGGCCCGCGGCGCCGACGCAACGGCGGCGGACGCGGGCGGAGAGGCCGCCCCCGGCGCCGAGACCGTTCCCGGCGCAGAGGCGGAGGCGCCGTCGCTGGCGAAGCAGCAGGCGGATGCGCTGGGGGTGATTGCGGAGTGCGCATTGTCGGGCGGGCTCGACCAGGGGACGGCGGGAGACCGGTATCAGGTGGTGGTGCACGTGGACGCGGACGCCCTGACCGAAGCGCCCGACGTGCGGGAAGCGCTCGACGTTCCCGCGGGAACGTCCGAGACAGCCGCGTCGCCGCGACGAACCGCGTCCAGCCCGGCCGGCCGCCGCCAGACGGTGCTGGAAGAGGCGGGGGGCATCCACATCTCGGCGGAGACGGCGCGGCGGCTGGCCTGTGACGCGGCCACGGTCGTGATGCAGCACGGCTCCGGCGGCGAGGTCCTCGATGTCGGCCGCCGCACGCGGACCATCTCGCCAGCCCTCCGCCGGGCCCTGCACGCCCGCGACCGCCAGTGCCGGTTTCCGGGGTGCCGGAACGTCCGGGTCGATGCCCATCACATCAGACACTGGGCCCACGGCGGGGTGACGGCGCTCGACAATCTGGTTCTGCTATGCCGGCGGCACCACCGGGCGGTTCACGAGGAGGGGTTCCGCGTCATACTGGATGCAGGCGGTGACGTGGAGTTCATTCGGCCCGACGGCTGTCCGCTGCCGGAAGCGCCGGCGCCGCCGGATTGGACCGGTCGGCCGTTGGCGCCGGTGAGGGCGCGGCTCGAACGGGAGGGCATAGAGATTGATCCCGACACCCTCACGCCCGACTGGCGCGGCGAGCGTCTGGACCTGGATTGGGTGATCCACCAGTTGTGGCGTCCGCGCCCGCAGGCGGAGGCAACTCGCGACCGGCAGGCGGCCGACCGGTCTTGACCGCGAGCATCGGGGTGACCGCTTCCATGGCGGTCCCAGCGGAGCCGAAGGCGAGGATGTGGGCGGGCCAGGCTCGCGTTGCGCTACCCTCGTCCCTACCGCCACCGCGCCCATCGTCGATGACCGCCCCGGCGCGCGTCAGGCCGGCGATTCGGGTGTCGTGAGCACGAACGCGCACGTCAACAGTAGACCAACAGATACTTCGTTGGCGCACGCCGACGGGGCACGCAACGACCCCACGGGCCGGTCAACCAAGCCGCTACCTCTCGCGCACATCTGACCATTCCATGAGACAGGGAACCCCGTTCGCACGTCCCGCAGGGAAGATTCTCTTCGATCTGACGGAGCCGCCGCTCCTTCGAATCGCCGTCGACGACAACGATGGCACCGCCCGGACGGAGGCGGCTGCGGCGCCAAGCCGTGATCGTGGACAACGCCGTGAGCGGCCAAGCATGTCCCCGATTCAACCGGACCGGACGAACCGCAATCTCGTTGAGCACCTGCTGCGCCACGATGAGGTCGAAACGCCCCTCGATGGACCCGTGAGTCCCGGCCTGGAATTCCAGCCACGGAGGCTCGGCAGCCAAGCCCATTAGCCCCCGCGATTCGACGACGAGCGGAACAGTGAATCCCCGCACGAACGGCTCCCAGACGTCGATCTCGGCGTCCAGTAGTGTGACGGTCGCCTCGGAGCTCAGATAGAGGAATTGTCAAATGTTGTGGATCGGCCCTTGACGTGATCAGGCGGCCTCCTTCCGATCCTCCGTCCGGATGACGCCATCGACGAAGACGACGCCGGCCCGGACCAGGGGCAGCAGGTGCGCCCCGTTCAACCGACGCC
>JAJEFC010000361.1 GCA_022820675.1 Vicinamibacteria bacterium
GGCGTCGGTTGAACGGGGCGCACCTGCTGCCCCTGGTCCGGGCCGGCGTCGTCTTCGTCGATGGCGTCATCCGGACGGAGGATCGGAAGGAGGCCGCCTGATCACGTCAAGGGCCGATCCACAACATTTGACAATTCCTCGTGCAGCATTGGCGCGGAATCGTGAATGAACGTGGCTCACGTGGTGGGCGTGTTGCGGAAATGTGACTGTTCCGCCAATTTTCACCGGCGGACGAGGGGAAGGATGGCAGGACAGGTGGCGGACACGGACAGACGACGACAGCCGGGACCTCGCGGGCGGCACCCGCGGAACGCCCTCTCGGACGCCTTCGTGCGCACGGTGGCCGAGGCCGGCCGGTACTGCGACGGCCACGGCCTCTACCTCGACGTGCAGCCGTCGGGCACCCGGAGCTGGGTGCAGCGCCTGAGCATCCGCGGCCGGCGGCGCGAGCTGGGGCTGGGCAGCTTTCCCCTCGTCTCGCTCGACGACGCCCGCGCCCGGGCCTTCGACAACCGCCGGCTCGCCCGCGCCGGCGGCGACCCCCTGGCCGAGAAGCGGCGGGCCCGGGGCGTGCCGACCTTCGCCGACGCGGCCGAGCGCGTCTGGGCGCAGATTCGCCCCGGCTGGCGCAACCGGAAGTACGGCCGCGACTGGCTGTCGGGCCTGGCGCGGTTCGCCTTTCCGCGCCTGGGCCGGCTGCGGGTGTCGGAGGTGAGCCGCGCCGACGTCGTCGAGACGCTGGCCCCGGTGTGGCACCGGTCGCCGACCACGGCGCGGCGCCTCCGCCAGCGCCTGCACGCGGTGATGGAGTGGGCGGTGGCCATGGAGTACCGGGCCGACAACCCCTGCGACCGCGTCGAGCAGGTGCTGGGCCGCCAGCGCGAGAGCGTCGAGCACATGCAGGCCCTGCCCCACCGCGAGGTCGCGGCGGCGGTGGCCGCGGTCCGGCGGGCGGGGGTGCGGCCCATCGTGAAGCTGGCGTTCGAGTTCCTGGTGCTGACGGCGGCGCGGTCGGGCGAGGTGCGCGGGGCGCGCTGGACCGAGATGGACCCGGCCGGCCGGGTGTGGACGGTGCCGGCGGGGCGCATGAAGGCGAATCGCGAGCACCGGGTGCCGCTGTGCGGGCGCGCGGTCGAGCTGCTGGGGGCGGCGCGGGGGCTCGGCGACGGCGGCCCCCTGGTGTTTCCTGGGGCCCGCGGGCGGCCCCTCAAGGACGAGGCGCTGTCGAGGCCCCTGAAGGACCTCGCCATCGGCGCCGTCCCCCACGGCTTCCGGTCGAGCTTCCGCGACTGGGCGTCGGAAGAGACGGACCACCCGCGCGAGGTCGTCGAGGCGGCCCTCGCCCACGTGGTGCGGAACCGCGTCGAGGCCGCCTACGCCCGCTCCGACCTGTTCGAGCGCCGGCGGCGGCTGATGGACGACTGGGCCGACTACCTCGCCCGCGAGCCCCGGACGGAGAGCGGCGACGCCGCCGGTCAGCTCAGCCTGACCTTCGATGCGCCGTGAGCGTCGCGCAGGCTGCGGTCTCCATCTGAAGACGGCGACGTCGGGCGACATCGACGGCGCCGGCGAAGCCGCGCTCAGCCGCGAGAAGCGTTCCTCCAACGCCTCGATTCGTCTCGCTGTCCGTCGCGACCCTTCGTCACTGGTTCACCTTCCTCGGGCCGGTGTGGGCGCAGCGCGGGGCGCCACTGAAATCTACCAAAATATAACAATATACAACTAATAAATCACTTACATATAACTTTTAATCGTCTATAGTGACAGGTCTGCGCCACGATGGTCACCCGGCCGGCCGGGTACCGTCTTGCGCGAGCCCCGGTGGAAGCGCAACGGTCACCGACACGACGGGCCTCGCCTGTCCGGCGTCGCGGTTGAAGTGTGGGGACGCGGCGGGGGGACGGGCGACCGTCACCTTCACCACGGGACCGGCCGGTGCATGTTCACGGGCTCGCGCCGGGGACCTGTGAGGTGACCTTCTCGCTGCCCGGCTTCCACAACGCGCCCGCCCAAGTCGTCCAGGTCGCGGCCGGCGCTTCCGGCAAGACCGGACCCCGCTGCCGCCGCAGATTGTCGGCGCCGCTGCTGGCCGCCTGCGCCCTCTGGGCCGGCCTGGCTGCCGAAGCCGCCGCCCAGGGGAACGCCGCCTCCGACCGGGCAGTGCTCGAGGCGCTCTACGACGCCACCGGCGGCCCGGACTGGATCGACGACACGAGCTGGAAGACGCCGGCGCCGCTCGGAGAGTGGTTCGGGGTGACGACCGACACCGCCGGCCGGGTCACGAGGCTGGAGCTGCCCGGCAACGCGTTGGCGGGACCCATCCCCGCCGCCCTGGGCGAGCTGACGCTTCTGCGGGGCCTCAATTTTGGACGTCGGTGGGATTCCGCGGCGGAGCAGTGGGTCGAGAACGCGCTGACGGGGCCGATTCCCGCCGAGTTGGGGAGCCTCGCGAACCTCGAGTCGTTGTCCCTCGGGAGCAACGCGTTGACGGGGCCGATTCCCGCCGAGTTGGGGAGCCTCGCGAACCTCGAGTCGTTGTACCTCGAGAGTAACGCGTTGACGGGGCCGATTCCCGCCGAGTTGGGGAACCTCGCGAACCTAGAGTGGCTGTCCCACCGGAGTAACGCGTTTACG
>JAJEFC010000403.1 GCA_022820675.1 Vicinamibacteria bacterium
CCGGTCGGCCGACGCGTTCGCGTGACCCGCCGGTCGGGGCGCCGGGCCCGCGGGGTCACGCGTACGCCACCGAACGTCGCGGCTGACCCCCTCGACCCCCAGCTCGCGGAAGAACTCGAGGTGACGCCGCAACTGTTCACGGTCGCTCATGGTCGGCCTCGGCCGAATCCCCCGGCTCGCCCCCGGCCAGCATGTCCCGCAGGCGGTCGACGATGGCGCGGGCCAGGTCGCGTTTGGACTGCAGCGGCAGGTCCGTCTCGCCGTCGGCCGCGACCAGGGTGGCGGCGTTGGTCTCCACGTCGAACCCGGCGTCGGCCCGCGACACGTCGTTGGCGACGATGAGGTCCGCCCCCTTGGCCTCGAGCTTCGCCCGGGCCCGCGCGACGACGTTGCGGGTCTCGGCCGCGAACCCGACGAGCACGGGCCGGCGGGCGCCGCCGCGCCGGCGCCCGAGCTCCCGCAGGACGTCGGCGGTACGGGTCAGGGTGAGGGTGAGGGTCCCGGAGTCCTTCGCGATCTTCTGCCCCATCGCCCCCCCGGCCGGCGTGTAGTCGGCCACGGCGGCGGCCATCACCACCGCGTCGGCCTCGTCGGCCCGGCCCGTCACCGCCGCGTGCATGTCCGCCGCGCTCCGCACCGCGACCACCTCGGCCCCGGCCGGGGGCTCCAGGCGGCACGGGCCGGACACCAGCACCACCCGGGCGCCGCGGTCGACCGCCTCGGCGGCGAGCGCGTACCCCATCCGGCCGCTCGAGCGGTTGCCGACGAAGCGCACGGGGTCGAGGTCCTCGCAGGTCGGTCCGGCGGTGACGAGGAGGCGCCGGCCCGCGAGGTCGCCCCCGTCCGGCCGGAGCCGGCGCTCGACCGCGGCGACGACGTCGTCGACGGGGGCGAGCCGCCCCGGGCCCGTCCAGCCGCAGGCGAGGTACCCTTCGCCGGGGGCGACCACGTGCGCCCCCCGCGCCGCGAGCAGGGCGAGGTTGGCGGCGACCGCCGGGTGCTCGTACATGTTGGTGTTCATGGCGGGGGCGAGGACCACCGGGGCTCGCGTGACGAGGTAGAGCGAGGTCAGGAAGTCGTCGGCGATGCCGTGGGCGAGCTTCCCGATGATGTTGGCGGTGGCCGGCGCCACGAGCAGGGCCCGGATGTCGGTGGCCAGCGCGACGTGCTCGATCGTCGCGTTCGCGCCGGGCGCGAACTGATCGGTGACGACGGGGCGCCGGGTGATGGCCTCGAACGTCAGCGGTCCGACGAAGCGGCGGGCGTTGGCCGTCATGGCGACCACGACGTCGTGTCCCGCGTCCTGCAGCCGGCGGACAATCTCGACCGCCTTGTAGGCGCCGATGCCGCCGCTCACCCCCACCGCGATCAGCGCCATGGCGCGGCCCCGCCGTCCGGCTCGCCGAAGCTCGCCGCGACGTGCTGCCGGCGGACGATCTCGACCGCCTTGCAGGCGCCGATGCCGCCCGTCACGACCACCGCGATCAGCGCCATGGTGCGGCCCCGCCGTCCGGCTCGCCGAAGCTCGCCGTGATCGCCCGTGCGGCGTCGCCGGCCGCGCGCCACGACTGGTGCTCGGCCCCGACGATGCACCGCAGGCGCTCCACGCAGTCCTCCAAGGCGTCGTTGACGACCACGTAATCGTACTCCTCCACGTGCCGGACCTCGCGCCTGGCGACGCTCAGCCGCCGCCGGATCTCGGCCTCGGTGAGGCGGTCGCCGGGCCGGCGGCGCAACCGCTCCTCGAGCACGGCCGGGGACGGCGGCAGCAGGAAGATGCCGACCGCGCCGGGCTCGAGCTCCCGGACCTGCCGGGCGCCCTGCACGTCGATGACGAGGACGAGGCTGCGGCCCGCGTCGAGCCGCTGCCGCGTATCGATGGCGCGGGTGCCGTAGAGATGCCCGAACACGTCGGCCCACTCGAGGAACTCGCCCGCGTCGCGCATCGATTCGAAGCGCGCCCGGTCCACGAAGTGGTAGTCGACGCCGTCCCGCTCGCTCGGCCGCGGGGGGCGCGACGTGTAGCTCCGCGACCGTTCGAGTCCGGGCACCCGCGCGACCAGCGCGTCGACGGCGGTGGTCTTCCCCGTGCCCGACGGGGCCGAGACGACGAACAGGCTTCCCTTGCCGCTCACGCGCGCCCCCGCCGGCCGGGAATCGTCGCCCGCGGCTCCGTTTCCCGCCCTGCCGACCCTCCGCGAGCACGCATCGCCCCCGCGGCGCGCGCTCCTGCTCGACGTTCCGGACCTGCTCCCGCAGCTTCTCGAGTTCGGCCCTTGCCGCTCGATCCTCCGCAAGCACGCACCGTTCACGCGGCGCGCGCTCCTGTCGACGTTCCCGGCCTGCTCCCGCGGCTTCTCGAGGCTCGGCCCTTGCCGCTCGATCCCTCCGCAAGCATGCACCGTTCCCCCGGCGCGCGTTCCTGCTCGACGTTCCGGACCTGCTCCCGCAGCTTCTCGAGCTCGGCCTTGGCCGCTCGATCCCTCCGCAGGCACGCCCCGTTCCCGCGGCGCGCGTTCCTACTCCACGTTCTGGACTTGCTCCCGCAGCTTCTCGAGCTCGGCCTTGGCGGTCACCACGAGCTCGCTCGCGTCGGCGCCCTCCACCTTCGCGCCCAGGGTGTTGACCTCCCGGTTCATCTCCTGCAGGAGGAAGTCGAGCTTGCGGCCACACGGCTCGGTCGCGCCGGTGAGGGCGGTCCAATGGGCGAGATGACCGCGCAGCCGGGTGATCTCCTCGCTGACGTCCGAGCGGGCCGCGAACCGCACGACCTCCTGGGCCAGGGCCGCCTCCTCGACGCCGGCCTGCGCCCGCAGCTCCTCGACGCGGGCGTTCAGCCGCGACACGAGCTCGGCGCGCCCCGACTCGGCCGCCCCCTCCAGACGGGCGACCAGATCCGAGAGGGTGCGGCACCTCGCCTCGAGGTCCGCCAGCAGGTATCCGCCCTCGCGCACGCGCATGGCGTCGAGATCGCGCAGCACGTCCTCGACCGCCGCTACCGCGGCCCGGCCCAGCTCGGCCCGGCCCGCCTCGTCCAGCTCCAGCTCCTCGACCATCAGCGCCCGCGGGAACCGCAGCAGGTCGCCCGCGGTCAGGCCGCCGGCGGCGGCGCCCCGGGCGCGGGCCTGCTCGACGGCGGCGGAGAGCGCGTCGACCAGCGGCTCGTTGAGGGCGACCTCGACCTCGGGCTGCCCGAGAAGCCGCGCCGTCACCGCCACCTCCACGCGGCCGCGCGCCACCCACCGCTGCACGACGCCGCGCAGCTCGACCTCGATCGACGCCAGCAGCGGGGGCAGCCGCACCTGCATGTCGAGGTAGCGGTGGTTGACGGTCCGCGCCGTGATCCCGAGGGTCGCCGTGTCGAGCTCCCGGCTTCCGGACGCGAACCCCGTCATCGACTTGATCATCGCGTTGCACTCGCGGCGGGGCGGGCCGGCCCCGCGGGAGAAACGGCGGCCATCGCCCGTTCCTCGCCCTCCTGCCCGAACACCTGCGTCGCATAGAGCTTCGCATAGCTGCTGCCGGAGCGCGCCAGCAGCTCCTCGTGGCGGCCCGACTCCACCACCCGTCCGCCCTCGAGCACGATGATCGCGTCGGCCCGCCGGACCGTCGACAGCCGGTGGGCGATGACGAACGCGGTGCGGTTGAGCAGGAGCCTCGCCAGCGCGTCCTGCACGAGCAGCTCCGACTCCGCGTCGAGGGCCGACGTCGCCTCGTCGAGCACGAGGATGGGCGGGTTCTTCAGCAGGGCCCGCGCGATCGTGAGCCGCTGGCGCTGCCCGCCCGACAGCCGCTGGCCGCGTTCCCCGATCACCGTATCGTAGCCCTGCGGCAGGTCCACGATGAACTCGTGGGCGTGGGCGGCGCGGGCCACCGCCACGATCGACGCCCGCGGAGTGCCGGGCGCCGCGTAGGCGATGTTGTCGGCCACCGACGCGTCGAACAGGAACGTCTCCTGGGCCACGATGCCGATGGCCCGGCGCAGCGACGGCAGCGTCACGTCCCGCACGTCCGCCCCGTCGATGAGGATGGCCCCCTCGGTGACGTCGTGGAACCGCGGGACGAGGTTGACGAGGGTCGACTTCCCCGCCCCGCTGAGCCCCACCACCGCCACCACCTCGCCCGCCCGCACCGTGAACGAGACGCCGCGCAGCACCGCCTCGTCGTCGTCCGGATAGCGGAACGTCACGTCGCGAAACTCGATGCCCGACGCGAACGGCGGCAGCGCCGCGGCGCCGGGGCGATCGGCGGTCCCGGTGCGGGTGTCGAGGACCTCGAAGATCCGTTCGGCCGCGGCGATGGCCTGCTGGATGTTCGCGTTGACCCGGCTCAGCTTCCTCACGGGACCGTACATCAGCAGGAGCGCGGTCATGAACGACGTGAACTGGCCCGCGGTCAGGTCGCCGGCCGCGATCTCTCGGCTGCCGTACCAGAGGATCCCGGCGATGGCGACGCCGCCGAGCACCTCGATCACCGACGGCAGGATCGACAGGGCGCTGGTGACCCGCATGATCGTCCGGTACAGCCGGTGCGAGGCCCGCGTGAACTTCTGCCGCTCGAACGACTCGGCCTGGAACGCCTGCACGATGCGGTGCCCGGTGAGCGCCTCCACCGCGAGGTGCGACAGGTGCTCGACCTCCTCCTGGCCGCGGCGGGTCGTCTGCCGCACCAACTGCCCCAGCCGCACCAGGGGATAGACCACCAGGGGCGCCCCGGTCATGCACACCAGGGCCAGCCTCGCGTCCTGGTAGAACAGCAGCCCGGCGAACGCGCACAAGGCCAGCGACTCGCGGATCAGGTCGCCGCACGTCTCCGAGACGACCTGCTGCACGCGGTTGACGTCGCTGGTGAGCCGCGACAGCAGCCGTCCCGTCGTGCGGCTGCCGAAGAAGGTCCTCGACTGCCCGAGCATGTGCCCGAAGAGCTCGGTGCGCAGGTCGTGGACGAGGCGCTGCCCCGCGTCCGCCATCAGGTAGACGGAGAAGTAGGCGCCCGCCCCCTTCATCAGGTAGAGCCCGACGAGGGCGCCGCAGATGAGGGCGACGCGGTCGCCCTGGGGCAGCGCCTCGTCGAAGATCGGCTCGATGATGTAGGCCAGCCCGCCCGAGGCGAGGGCGTAGAGCACCATGGCGGGCAGCGCGGCGATGACGCGCAGCTTGTGGGGCAGGACGAATCGCAGCAGCCGGAGCAGTGGATTCACGGTGTGGTCGGGCCGAACCCTTCCGGGTGGCGCTCGTGCCAGCGCCAGGCGGTGGCGACGATGTCGTCCAGCGCCGTGTGGGCCGGCCGCCAGTCGAGGTCGCGCTCGATGCGCCCCGCCGCCGCGAAGAGCACCGGCGGATCGCCGGCGCGGCGCGGGGCCGCCTCGACCGGCACGCGGCGGCCCGTCACCCGCTCCACGCTGCGAATCACCTCCCGGACGGAGTGCGGCGTCCCCGTGCCCAGATTGTAGACCCTCGCGCCGTCCCCCGGGGCCGGAGCGTCGAGGGCGCGGACGTGCGCTTCGGCGATGTCCGCGACGTGCACGTAGTCGCGCTGGCAGGTGCCGTCCGGGGTGGGATAGTCGTCGCCGAACACGCGGAGCGGAGCTCCCCCGCGGGCCGCGTCGAGGGCGCGCGGAATCAGGTGGATCTCGGGGTCGTGGTCCTCGCCGAGGTCGCCGTCCGGGTCCGCGCCGGCCGCGTTGAAGTAGCGCAGGGCGATGGACTGCAGGCCGTAGGCCCGGCCGTAGTCCCGCAGGGCGCGCTCGACGGCCAGCTTCGAGCCCCCGTAGGCGTTGATGGGGTCGGTGGGGTGATTCTCGTCGATCGGGGTCGCCACCGGATTGCCGTACACCGCGCAGGACGACGACAGCACGAGCCGATCGACCCCGGCGGCGCGCATCGCGTCTAGCACCGAGAGCCCGCCCCGCACGTTGTGGTCGTAGTAGCGGGCCGGCTCGCGCACCGACTCTTCCACCGAGAGGAGCCCCGCGAAGTGCATCACCGCGGAGGCGCCGTGTCGCCGCAGGGCCGCCTCGAGCCGGGCCGCGTCGCGGACGTCGCCCTCGACGAGGGGAACGCCGCGCACCGCCGCGCGATGGCCGGCGCTGAGGTCGTCGTAGACGACGACGGCGTGCCCCGCCGCCCGCAGGGCCTTGACGGCGTGGCTGCCGATATAGCCGGCGCCGCCGGTCACCAGAACCGTGCTCATCGGCAGCTCAACCGCCCGTGGCGAGAGGCCCCGCTGCATTCGAGCGGCGATGCATCCCGCCTGACTTCGTCGTTCGTCGGTTGCATAGGCCCCATATGCGCCCCTTCACGCCTTGTCAGGCGGGCGCCTCGGCCGTTCGCCGGCGCCCTTCCGGGCGCGATGCAACGCGGGGCCGTCACCACGGGCTGTCAGCGTCCGATCGAGTGGTAGCGAAAGCCGAGGCCGCGCATCTCGGCGGGGTCGAACAGGTTGCGGCCGTCGAAGATCGCCGCATCCCGCATCGCCGCGCGCATGCGCGCGAAGTCGGGCTCGCGAAACTCGTTCCACTCGGTGAGGATGGCCAGCGCGTCGGCCCCCTCCAGCACCTCGTAGCCGTCGGACGCCAGGCCGATGCGCGAGCCGAAGATGCGCCGCGCCGACCCGTTGGCCTGCGGGTCGTAGGCCGCCACCTCGGCCCCCGCCGCGAGGAGGGCCTCGATGACGGTGATGGACGGCGCCTCCCGCATGTCGTCGGTGCGCGGCTTGAACGACAGCCCCCAGACCGCGATGCGCCGGCCGCCGAGCGGGCCCATGGCGTCGACCATCTTGTCGACCAGCCGGTGCTTCTGGGCGGCGTTCACCGCCTCGACCGCCTCGAGAATCCGGAAGCGGTAGTCGGCGTCGCGGGCCAGCCGGCCCAGCGCCCTGACGTCCTTGGGAAAGCAGCTCCCGCCGTAGCCGATGCCGGGGAACAGAAAGGACGGGCCGATGCGGCGGTCCGACGCGACCACGCGGCGCACTTGGTCGACGTTGGCGCCCACGACGTCGCACACGTTGGCCACCTCGTTCATGAACGACACCCGGGTGGCGAGCATCGCGTTCGCGGCGTACTTGCTGAGCTCCGCGCTCGCCCGGTCCATGATCTCGATGGGGGCGCCGGTGCGGGTGAAGGGCTTGTGGATGGACGCCATCAGCCGCGCCGCGCGCTCGTCGTCGGCGCCGACGACGACGCGGTCGGGCTTCAGGAAGTCGTCGACGGCGGAGCCCTGCTTGAGGAACTCGGGATTGCTCACGACGCTGAACGGCTCGCTCGTCTCCCCGCCCATGGCCTCCTCCACGCGGCGGGCGGTGCCCACCGGCACCGTGCTCTTGAGGGCCACCACCGTGTAGCCGGCGATGGCCCCGGCGACGTCGCGCGCCGCGCGAAGCACGTGCTGCACGTCGGCCGAGCCGTCCTCGTCGGACGGCGTGCCCACCGCGATGAACACCACCTCGGAGTCGCGGGCGGCGGCGGCGAGGGTGGTGTCGAAGGTGAGCCGCCGCTTGCCCGCGTTCCTGCGCACGAGCTCGTCGAGCCCCGGCTCGTAGATGGGCAGGCGGCCCTTCCGCAGAGACTCGATCTTGCCCGCGTCGACGTCGACGCAGGTGACCTCGTTGCCCGTCTCGGCCAGGCATGCGCCGACCACGAGACCGACGTAGCCCGTGCCGACGACCGTCATTCTCATGAGTCAGCGGTGATTCCGGGAAGTCCGGGGCCGAAACCCCGCCGCCCGGGAGCGGCGACGGCGTGGCGCCCGGATCGGGAGACGCGTCCGCGACATGCCCGTACAGGATACTAGCAGTGGATGGGAATCGCGACGGACGCCCGCGTGGCGCTGGTGCACGACTGGCTCACGGGCATGCGCGGCGGCGAGCGCGTGCTCGAGACCATCTGCGGGCTCTTCCCCGACGCCGCGCGGTTCGCGCTCCTGCACGCCCGCGGCTCGGTCTCCCCGGCCATCGAGGCGCGGCCGATCCGGACGTCGTTCGTCCAGCGCCTGCCCGGCTCGCACCGGTACTACCGGCCGCTGCTGCCGCTCTTCCCGGCCGCCGTCGAGCAGTTCGATCTGGACGGGTTCGACCTCGTCATCAGCACCAGCCACTGCGTCGCCAAGTCGGTCGTCGCGCCGGGGCGCGCCCGTCACCTGTGCTACTGCTTCACGCCGATGCGCTACGTCTGGGACCAGTTTCCCGCCTACTTCGGGCCGGAACGGGTGGGGGCGGGAGCCAGCCGCTGGCTCCGGCGGGGGCTCGCCGCGATCGCCCGATGGGACGCCTCCACCGCCCACCGGGTGGACCGCTATGTGGCTATTTCGCAATATGTTGCGGGCAGGATTGGTCGATACTATAATCGACGGGCGAGTATCGTGTATCCGCCCGTGGACACGTCGTTCTTCCAACCCGGTCCCGCCCTGCCGCGGCATGGCTGCCTGATCGTGTCGGCGCTCGTGCCCTACAAGCGGGTCGATCTCGCGATACGCGCGTGCGCGGAGGCCCGCGTTCCCTTGCGCATCGTCGGCGACGGCCCCGACCTCGGGCGCCTCCGGCAGATCGCCGGCCCCGAGACGGAGTTCCTCGGCCCGGTGAGCGACGAGGAGGTCCGGCAGGCGTATCGAAGCGCGGCCGTGATGCTGCTGCCGGGTCCCGAGGACTTCGGCATCGCCCCCGTCGAGGCCCAGGCGTGCGGATGCCCGGTCGTCGCCCTCGCCGAGGGCGGGGCCTCGGAGACCGTGGTGGACGGCGAGACCGGCATCCTCGTGCCGGAATCCACGCCGGACGCCTTCGCCGACGCCATCGACCGCATTCACGTCCGGCCGCCCGACGCCGCCGCCGCCCGACGGCAGGCCCTGCGGTTCTCCCGAGAGCGGTTCCGTGCGGCGCTGACGACGGAGATCACCCGACTGATGAACGCATCCCCGCCGGAGTTGCACCCATGACGCGACGCGCCCGCGTGCGCATGATCATCCAGTCGGTGATCGACGGCGGCATCGGCGTGACGATGTTCGTCGCCGCGTACTGGCTGCGGTTCGAGACGGGGCTGATCCCCGCGCCCAGGGGCCAGCCCCCGGTCGAGTCGTACCTGCAGCTCGCCCCCTTCGTCGGACTGCTGCTGCCGTTCGGCCTCTGGCTGCATGGGGCGTACCGGCACGAGCGCATCCGATCGCGCGTCGACGACTTCTTCGCGGTGCTGATCGGGGGCCTGATAGCGGTCGTGCTCGGTCTCGCGGGCACGCTGGTGTTCCAGGCGTACTTCATTCCCGCCGACCTCAAGGACCGCGGCGTCTACGAGGTGTCGCGCCTGGTCTGGGCGCTGTTCCTCGGACTCTGCGTCCTCTGCGCGTATGCGGCCCGGGCCAGCGTGCGGTCCGCGCTCGAGCAGCAGTGGCGCGAGGGCGTGGGCCTCAAGCGCATTCTCGTCGCGGGCACCGGCGACGTCGCCCGCCACGTCGTCGACAAGGTGCTCCACCATCGCGGACTCGGCTACCGCATCGTCGGCTTCGTCGACGATCGCGCCAGCGACCGGCAGGGCTACCGGGGGCTGCCGCTCCTGGGGTCGCTGTCGGAGGTGGCCGACATCCTGCGGCGCGAGCGGATCGACGAGCTCTACGTCGCCCTGTCGCTCGACGAGCACGCCAAGATGCTGGAGCTCATCGAGGTCGCCAACCGGGAGTTCGTCGACGTCAAGGTGGTGCCCGACCTCATGCAGGTCATCGCCCTGCGGGCCCGCCTCGAAGAGCTCGACGGCGTTCCCATCATCAGCATCAACGACGTCCCCCTCCAGGGCCTCAGCAGTCTGATCAAGCGCACGATCGACGTCGGCATCGCGGGCGTCTCGCTCGTCCTCTTGAGCCTGCCCCTCGCGGTCATCGCGGCCCTCGTGAAGGCGACCTCGCCGGGTCCGGTGCTCTACCGCCAGGAGCGCATGGGGCTCGACGGACGCCGGTTCCGCGTCTACAAGTTCCGATCGATGTTCGAGGACGCCGAGCGCGAGACCGGACCGGTATGGGCGCGCCGGGACGACCCGCGCCGCACCCCTGTCGGCCGCGTGCTGCGCACCCTCAGCCTCGACGAGCTCCC
This sequence comes from Vicinamibacteria bacterium, assembly GCA_022820675.1. Classification (GTDB taxonomy): domain Bacteria; phylum Acidobacteriota; class Vicinamibacteria; order Vicinamibacterales; family UBA8438; genus JAJEEA01. Next base: position 10,069 of record JAJEFC010000403.1, read on the forward strand.
CCAGCTCTGGAACGTCGTCCGCGGCGACATGTCGCTGGTGGGGCCGAGGCCGGAGCGGCCGTACTTCGTCGAGCAGTTCAGGCAGCGCGTCCCCCAGTACATGCTGCGCCACAAGGTCCGGTCCGGGCTGACGGGCTGGGCCCAGGTCAACGGCCTGCGGGGGAACACGTCGATCGAGAAGCGCATCGAGTACGACCTCTACTACATCGAGAACTGGTCGGTGGCCCTCGACTTCAAGATCATGTGGATGACCGTCCTCCGCGTGTTCTTCCATCGCCACGCATACTGAGCCGCACCGCACACGGCGCCCGCGTGACCGGCGCCTCCCGCACGGCGGGGGCCGGACCCCGCCGACGCCTCGGAAACCGACATGGGCCAACGCGTCGTCATCACCGGGGCCGCGGGCTTCATCGGATCGCACCTCGCCGAGGCCCTGCTCGACCGGGGCGACAGCGTGGTCGGCATCGACAACCTGTCGACCGGCGACGCCGCGAACCTCGCCCACCTCGCCGGCCGGGACTTCCGATTCGTCCGGCACGACGTCTCCAGCTACATCGACCTCGGCGGACCCGTGGACGCGGTGCTCCACTGGGCGAGCCCCGCGAGCCCCATCGACTATCTCGAGCGGCCCATCCCGACCCTGAAAGTGGGGGCCCTCGGCACCCACAACGCCCTCGGCCTCGCCAAGGCCAAGCAGGCGACGTTCGTCCTCGCGTCGACCTCGGAGGTCTACGGCGACCCCCTGGAGCACCCGCAGACCGAGAGCTACTGGGGGAACGTGAACCCGATCGGTCCGCGGGGCGTCTACGACGAGGCCAAGCGCTTCGCCGAGGCCATGACCACCGCCTATCGCCGGTATCACGGCCTCGACACCAAGATCGTCCGCATCTTCAACACCTACGGGCCCCGGATGCGGGTGCGCGACGGCCGCGCCGTGCCCAACTTCATCGCCCAGGCGCTCCGCGGCGAGGACCTGACCGTCTACGGCGACGGCACGCAGACCCGCAGCTTCTGCTACGTCAGCGACCTGGTGGACGGCATCCTCAGGCTGATGCGGTCCGACACGAACGACCCCGTCAATCTCGGAAACCCGACCGAGACGACGGTGGCGGGCATCGCGGAGCAGATTATCAGGTTGACCGGCTCGAGCAGCCGGATCGTCCACGAGCCGCTGCCGGTCGACGACCCGAAGGTCCGCCAGCCGGACATCGGCCGGGCGCGCAAGGTGCTCGACTGGGAACCGCGGGTGCCGCTCGCGGAGGGGCTGACCGAGACCATCTCGTGGTTCCGGACGGCGCTCGGCGGGAACGAGCAACGCGAGTGACGGCCCCGCGCCGCGACGCCGACGATCAGGACACGGACCGGGAGCAGGAGTCTGCGTCGCAGAACGGCGCAAGCTGCCGGGGTGTGGTTGTACGCCCGGCGGGGGCCGTCGGGCGCCCGGCGGTGCCGAAGGCGGCGATGAACGGGCCGGGCTGCC
>JAJEFC010000344.1 GCA_022820675.1 Vicinamibacteria bacterium
CGGCCCGTCGCAGCACGACCTGTTCGAGTACAAGCCGCTGCTCGTCCGCGACGACAACAAGCCGCTGCCGTTCGCCAAGCCCGACGTGCAGTTCAACGAGACCGGCAACCTCTTCAAGAGCCCCTGGGAGTTCCGGCGGCACGGGCAGTCGGGCCACTGGGTGAGCGAGCTGCTGCCCCACCTGGCCGGCGTCGCCGACGACCTCTGCTTCGTGCGCTCGATGTACGGCACCAACGCAGCCCACGGCGGCGCCATCCTCGCCATGAACACGGGCAGCGACCGCTTCGTGCGACCGTCGATGGGGTCTTGGATCTCGTACGGGCTCGGGACCGAGAACGACAACCTGCCGGCCTTCATCACCATCTGCCCGTCGTACCAGCACGGCGGCGTGCAGAACTACTCGGCCGCGTTCCTCCCCGCCGCCTACAACGGCACCGCCATCGGCAACACGCGGATGAACACCGCCGAGGCCACCATCGACTTCCTCGAGAACCGGGCCGTCAGCCCCGCCGTGCAGCGGGCCGAGGTCGACCTGCTCCAGCGCTGGCAGCGCCGGCAGCTCGAGTCGACGGGGCCCGACCTCGCGCTGGAGGGCCGGATCGAGTCGTACGAGCTCGCGTTCCGCATGCAGACCGAGGCGCCCGAGCTGATGAGCGTCGAAGGCGAGTCCGAGGCCACCCGGCGGCTCTACGGCCTCGACGACCCGGTGGCCGGCGACTTCGGCCTCCGCTGCCTCCTCGCCCGGCGCTTCTCCGAGTCGGGGGTGCGCTTCGTGCAGGCCACCCACGGGCCCGACACCAAGTGGGACCACCACTCGGGACTCATCACCGGGCTGCCCCGGAGCTGCGCCGAGATCGACCGGCCGGTGGCCGGGCTCATCACCGACCTCAAGCAGCGGGGCCTCCTCGACGAGACCCTGGTGCTGTGGGGCGGCGAGTTCGGGCGCACCCCCGGAGCCGAGGCGGGCGCCCGCAACGGCCGCGACCACAACCCCCACGGCTACACCATGTTCATGGCCGGCGGCGGCGTGAAGGGCGGCCACAGCCACGGCCGGACGGACGACTACGGCTACTACGCCGTCGAGGACAAGGTCCACATCCACGACCTGCACGCGACCATCCTGCACCTGCTCGGCCTCGACCACGAGCGCCTGACCTACCGCAGCCAGGGGCGCGACTTCCGGCTCACCGACGTGGCCGGGGTCGTCGTCGACGACATACTGGCGTGATCCGCAGCGGGGCGGGGCAGGGGTCGGACGTCACCCCGGGAGCGTCGTGCCTCGGTGGGGAGCGCCACCGGCGTGCTACGATTGCACTACGTTGTGTCGCGCAGTGCTCAGCGGCGCCGTGACCATGGCCCCGTGGTGGGGCCGGAGACTCGGATGACCCCCGGCATGCTGGTGGCGGCATCTGCCCCCGCCTTCTCGATTGAGCTGCCCACCATCGTCGCGGTCATGGCCGTCATCGCCATCATCCTGCTCGCTCTGCTCAGCGGCATGGCGGGGCTCCTGCTGTGGGCCGGCAAGCGCGAGCTCACGCACAACGAGAGAGCGCATCAGGCCCTCCAGGCGAGCATCGAGAAGGTCGAGAGACGCGCCGCGGTGATCGAGGCGGACGTCAAGGAGCTGCTGACGGGGCAGGCGCGCATCGAGGGACTTCTGGGGGGCAGATACCGGCACGACGAAGGGTAGCGACATGCGACGTCTGGCACTACTCCCGCTCACCGCCCTCGCGCTCGGGCTCGTCGCCTGGACCGCCGGCGTCGAAGCGCTCCAGCAGGCGAACCCGCCGATCGAGGTGCACCGCATCACCGACAGGGCGTCGCCGGCCGGATATGGGGTTCGACGCGCAACCGGGAGGAAAGATGTGCTGTTCCTGTTGAACAACTGCCGCGGGCGGCCACATTCCGTGCTATACGGGGCGCCAAGTGCCTTCTACGATCTGAATTGTACCAGTCGTCAAGGGCGGGCGGCCCAAAACATCAAGGCCGGTGACGAGTGCGTGGTGGCCACCCAAGAAGGGGGCGCTGGCGACATCCATTTCAGTTGGTTTCGGCTTTTGCACGAGGAGCGTCGTCCGGATCCGAATGATGGTGTCGAGTACCGGGTTTTCTTTGGTGAGCGTATGCGATCGGAGACGCTCGACAAGGCCGAGGCGACCGCGACGGAACCGTACTCCGATTTTTTAAACATCAATGGTCATTTCAAGCAGATGTCGGTCATCGAGTCGAAAAGAGGCGCGCGATGACTTGGAAGGAAATGTTCGCATCTGTCGCGCTGGCATTCTGCGTCATCGCGTTCTTTATTGGCTGTCCGAGCACGGATAGCACGGATGATGCGGAACACGACGTATCGGATTCGTTATGGGCACAGGCCGCTGAGTGGGATTTGATATCGGCCCCGGGAAACGAGCAGGCTGTGCTTCACGCTGGGGTTGGAGGCACTGGCTTCGGGAACGCTATGCAGCTCCGCGTATGGTGTACGGACGGAGCCGTGAGCGAGCTTGTACTTCACTTCGCCCAACGTCAACCTGGTCAGTTCTACGGTTGAAGTGCGAATCGGGGAGGGACAGTTGGAGCGGCAGGAATGGAGCCTTCTGCCGGAGCGGAATGGTCTGGAGCTTCCGGTAGAGTTGATGACCCAGTTGTTGTTCGCTGACGTCATGCGCGTTCGGGCAGTGACGGAAGCGGGTCCGACGCTGACACTCTTCAATTTGCGACGTACGGCTCACTACCTTGGGCGGATGCAGTGCACTGCGTAGCCGGATCGTCGCGACGGCGGCGTCACATCCCCCAGACGGTGATCGGCGCGCCGGTGGGGCCGGCCGGGCCGTCTAGGCGGAACAGCTTCTCCTCCCACGTCCGGTCCGGCGCGCGGTCGAAGACGATCAGGTGACCCGCCTCGGCGCCGCAACGATCCATGTAGCCGCGCGTCTGCGCCAGCCCGTCCGCGATGGTGCGCTCGGCATCCTTGCGCAGCACCTTGCACTCGACCACGAACTTGCGGGTGCGCCCGCCTTGGGGCCAGAGGATGAGCAGGTCGACGCGCCCCCGGCCGAGCGCGTACTCCCGCTCGAGGCGGCCCCCGCCGTTCACGATGCGTTGCAGGTGGGCCTGCAGGAGCAATTGCGGACCGGCCTCGTGGTACTGCTCGAAGCGCTGCACCCAGTGTTCGGAGTGCTCGCGGAAGAACGTCTGGAACGCCGCGATCAGTCCGTCGACGTCGAGGCCGCCGTCGGCGTCGACGTACCAGGCCGTCCGCTGTGGCAGCCCCATCTGCACCGCGTGGTTCAGGTGCCGCGGCACGACCTCGGCGTAGATGGGGTTGGCGATGCGCGGCGTGCCGTCGTCTTCCAGCGCGACCAGGCCGAGGTCGTGGACGTAGGCCACGTCCTCGGTCGACCAGGCGGACACGGCGGCGCCGGTCAGGATCGGCTCGATCACCCGGCGCACCCGTTCCTCGCGCAGCTTGTGGGCCAGATCGTCGAGGTGGGTCACGCGCGCCAGGATGAGCCGTTCCTGGGCGTCCACGATGTCGGCCTCGGTGATGGCGCGGGAGCGGTCGCGTCCGGCCCCGCTCTCGAAGCAGGCTTCCCGGCACAATGCGTTCACCAGCCACGGTTGGCCGGCTGAGCGCGTCAGTATCAGTTCGAGCGCCGCCTCGGTGAACACCTGCCCGGTCTCCTCGGTGTGCTGAGCGAGCAGGGCCCGGGTTTCGGCCTCGGTGAAGTCGCCCAGGCGCATCGACTTCGACTTGACGTTGAAGGCGCTGCCGCCGAGCACCAGGGCGTTCTGCGCGGTGGAGTGGATGCGGTAGTCGCGCACGTCCCGCACTCCGCACAGGACCACGCTCTGCGGGAAGCGGGCCGGACGGCCCGGATAGCCGGCGCGCAACTGCCGCAGCACCGACAGCAGGGTGTCGCCCACCAGCGTGTCGATCTCGTCGATCAAGAGCACCAGCGGCTTCGGTTCCGCCATGCACCAGCGCTCCAGCGACGCCTGCAACGCGCCGAGCGGTCCGGCCCCTTGCAGGGCGTCCGGCCAGATGTCGGCGAGGACGCGGCTGCCCAGGGTGGCCTGCTCTTCCGACGCCAACTGGTAGAGGGTGACGCGCATGGCCTCCGCGACGTTCTCGCGCGCCGCCTGGGCAGGCTCCACGTTGATGTACACGCACCGGTGGTCGCCGCAGGCGTTCAGGAGGTCGCGCAACGCCAGCAGCACCGACGTCTTGCCGGTCTGGCGCGGCGCGTGGAGCCCGAAGTACCGCTCGTCGCGGACCAGGCCGAGCAGTTCCTCGAGGTCCACACGGTCGAGGGGCAGGATGTGGTAGTGGTCGTCCGGGCGGATGGGGCTCTCGGTGTTGAAGAAACGCATGTGATCGGATTGTCGCACCGGGTCCCACTGTTGTCAGCAGGAGGGCCTGTCATGGTGGGCGGGGGTGTACTCCGGGTGCCGATTCGCAGCCGTCCCCGGACCTCCGGTTCGCGTGTGCGACGCGCACCGACGACTTGCCGGTTACGCTGACATCGCCGCGCAGCCGTCCCGGACGTCCGGTCCGCGTGTGCGACCCCACACGGGGTTTCCGAAAGCGTTGGCTTGGGTTCACGACGCGAACGGGCGCCGCGGCCGCGCCGGAGATCCGCCCTGTCGGGCCGGGAGGGGTGCGGCAGGGTGGTGAGACGAGCGTCGGGTGCGGTTGGCGAAAGCGGCCGGCTGCGCGTCGGCGCCGCGGCTGGCTGCAGGATTGCACCTTCTGTCGCGCCCCCGGCCGGGAGCGGCGTCTTGACAAGGCCGGGGGATCTTGAGGACAGTTCGGATCGACATGGGCAGATCCAAACGTGGAGTCGTCGTCGCACTGGCCGCCGTCGTCGCGGCCCTGGCCGGAACCGCACACGGGCAGCCGCCCGAGCCCGGGAGCCGCTTCGCGGCCGAGGACTGGCCGCTCGCTGGCGGCGACTGGACGAGCTCGCGCTACTCGACGCTGGACCAGATAGCCACCGACACCATCGACCGGCTCGGCGGCGCCTGGGTCACGCGGCTCGAGGGCGGCGGGTCGTCGCGCTCGACGCCCGTGGTGAAGGACGGCGTGCTCTACCTCACCGCCGGCGCCAGCGTGCTGGCCGTCGACGGCGCCACCGGCGAGACGCGGTGGCGCTGGCAGGCCGAGGACGCCGCGTCCGCGATGGCGCCGTCGTGGCAGGGCGTGGGGCTGAGCGACGACCTCGTGTTCGTCGGGCTGCGGAGCGTGCATGTGGCGGCGCTCCGGCAGGACACCGGCGAGCTGGTCTGGGCGACGACGGTCGGCAGCGTCCCCGCGGTGGCGGGGGAGACGGTCACCACCGCGCCCATGCATGCCGCCGGCAAGGTGTTCGTGGGCGTGGCCAACGGCGACAGCGGGGGACAGGGACGGGTGGTGGCGGTCGACGCCGCGACCGGCGAGGTGGCCTGGACCTTCTTCGTCATCCCGCGCCCCGGCGAGTTCGGCCACGACACCTGGCCGCAGGACTCCGACATCTGGGAGGTCGGGGGCGGCGGCGTGTGGCTGGTGGGGACGGTCGACCCGGAGCTGGGGCTCGTCTACTTCGCGACCGGCAACCCGGTGCCGATGTTCGGCGGCGAGATCCGGGCCGGCGACAACCTCTTCGCGGCCTCGATGCTCGCCCTCGACATGGAGACCGGCGAGCGCCGCTGGCACTTCCAGGTGGTGCGGCACGACATCTGTGACGCCGACATCGCCACCCCGATGCTGCTCTACGACGTCGAGATGGACGGCCGGATCCGCAAGGGCGTCGCCGCCATCCGGGCCGACGGGTACCTGTTCCTGTTCGACCGGGAGACCGGCGAGCCGCTGATCCCCATCGAGCAGCGGCCGGTGCCGCAGGACCCGGGCCAGCTCACCGCCGACACCCAGCCGTTCCCGGTGGGGGCCGAGCGCATCATCCCCGACTGCTCGTACTGGCGCGATCGGGTGCCGCCGCCGTTCGAGCTGAGCTGCAGCTTCTTCACGCCGCCCACCGTCGACCAGCCGCACGTGGTGGCGCTCGGCTCGCCGATTCCGATGGTACGGGTGACGCCGATGTCGTTCAGCCCCCAGACCGGCCTGATCTACGCGCAGGGTCGGAGTCACGTGGGGTTCGCCAAGCGCTTCGAGGACCCGTGGATCTCGGACAACCGCCCCGCCGGCTACCTGCGGCTCGGCCTCCCCGAGTCGGCGGGAGTGCTGGCCGCCGTCGACCCGCGCACCAACACCGTGACCTGGAAGCAGGACCTCGTCGGCGGGCGGCTGGCCACGAGCGGTCCCATGTCGACGGCCGGCGGGCTGGTGTTCTGGGGCTCGGCCGACGGCCAGCTCGACGCCTACGACGCCGCCACCGGCGAGCGGCTGTGGGCGTTCCAGGCCGCCCCGGCCGGGCTGCGGATGCGGCCCGGGCCGGTGTCCACCTACGCCGTCGACGGGCGGCAGTACGTGGCCCTGCCGATGGGGAGCGAGCTCTGGGCGTTCGCCCTCGACGGCGAGCTGGCCCCCCGCGACGAGCCGGTGGCCGACCCGCCCGACCTCGTCCGGTGGACGGGCCCGGCCCCGACCGAGACCGACGAGATTCAGACCGGCACCCTGCGCGAGAACCCGTCGTGGTCGCTGGGCGGCAACCGCAGCGCCCTCGACGAGCATGCGTTCAACCCGCAGCGGATCCGGGTCAGCGCCGGCACGCGGGTGCGGTTCGTCAACAACGGCCGCACGCCGCGCACCATCGAGGCGCTGGACGGAAGCTGGACCACCGGCGTCATCGAGCCGGGGCTGTTCGAGTACGTCGCCTTCGATGCGCCCGGGACATACCGGTTCCACTCCGCCGACCACCCCTGGGCGCTGGGCGAGATCACGGTCGTGCCGTGAGACGAAGGTCGAGTACGTCGCCTTCGAGTCGCCCGGGACGTACCGGTTCCACTCCGCCGACCACCTCTGGGCGTTGGGCGAGATCACGGTCGTGCCGTGAGGCGAACGCGACGCCCGCCGGGGTTCTCGCATTCGTGGTCCGGGTCGGAGGTGCGTGTATCCCGGTCCCGAGACGGACACGCACGCGCTCGTTCCAACCGGGAGTGCGAGATCGTTGCCGCCGTCGCCAGTGTCCCGTGCTGGAGTTCCTTTCGCGCGCGTGCGGCGGACATCGGCGGCATTGTCGGAGACGCATGCGCTGACTGTACGAGGACGTCGCAAACAGCACACCCGTGGACTTCCGCGAGACAGGCTGCCCATGCCCGCCGCTCGTGTCGCCGGAAGTTGTCGATGCGAATCGGGCGAGGCATGGGCAAGTTGGTTCCGGGACGGTCCACGGGTGCGGCGGTCGCGCTTCATCGCGAGCGGTCACGTCCAATCTGTCGGTGAAGGAGAGTCGAGATGCGGTACTTGCCTGTCACGTTCGTAGGTGTCGTCGCCGCCGGTCTGATGTCCCTGCCCGCCACCGCGCAGACGGAGCCCGAGCCCGCCCCGCGGACGGCCTGGGGCCAGCCGGACCTCGGGGGCGTCTGGGAGTACAAGACGCGCACTCCGCTCGAGCGCCCGGCGCGCTTCGACGGCCGCGAGTACCTGACGGCGGAAGAGGCGGCCGAGATCGAGGAGAACGAGCGCGCGCGGATCCAGGCGATGGAGGAGCGCCCCGCGCAGCGCACCGTCGCCATCCCCACCGCCGGCGAGCGCCCCGGCCGCTGGCTCGACTCGCCGGACCACCCGAGCCTGCAGGGGCAGACCGGCTCGTACAACATCTTCTGGTTCGACTGGGGGACGGGCGCCGTCAGCACCCGGCGCACGTCGCTCATCGTCGACCCGCCGGACGGCCGCATGCCCGCGCTGACCGAGGCGGGGCGCGAGCGGGCGCGCACCATGGGCGCGCGCTCGTCGTTCAGCGAGACCGTCGACACGGCCGAGTCGCACCTCGACTTCAGCAACTCGGACCGCTGCCTGATGAGCGGCAACGCGGGGCCGCCGATGCTGCCGGGCGTCTACAACAACAACATGCAGTTGTTCCAGACCCCCGACCACGTCGCCATCATGAACGAGATGATGCACACCGTCCGCGTCATCCCCCTCGACGGGCGTCCCGCCCCGGCCGGCGGCGTCCGCCAGTACGTCGGCGACTCGCGCGGCCGCTGGGACGGCGACACCCTGGTGGTCGAGACCGTGAACTTCAACGACGACCGCACCCACAACACGTGGCGCAACACCAGCCGCAACCGGACGCTGGTCGAGCGCTTCACCCGCGTCGACGCCGAGACCCTCCTCTACGAGTTCACGGTCACCGACCCCGACACCTGGGAGCGCCCGTGGTCGGTCGAGCTGCCCATGCAGCGGAGCCGGCTGCCGATCTTCGAGTTCGCGTGCCACGAGGGCAACTACGGCCTCGAGAACATCCTCGCCGGCAACCGCCGGCAGGAGGCCGAGGCGGCGGACAGACGGTAGGCGAAGTCGTGGTGGACGGATAACGGCCGGACCATGGTTACGACGTGGCGCTTCCGGAGGAGGCTGAGTCTGAGGATGCGGCGAGCGCAAGCGCGGTGTCCGACCTGCGGGGATACCCACAACTGATAGCGACAATTGGTGTTCTGACGCCGATGCACCGAATCTCACCCCACCAGGGATCGCCGACGGAGACCCCGAGGTGGCCTGGACCCTTGGCGGCCTCCTTAACGGTCCGGTGACCCAAGGGGTCAGCCGATGGCCATGCCCCTGTTTCCTGCCTGTGGCAGTCTGCTTACGGGCACTCCGCCCGGCCTGCCCGGCTGCTTCGTTCCAAGCTTGACGATGACTCCCTCTGATGGCAAGCTTGACGATGACTCCCTCTGATGGATGGGGTCGCGTAGCCAGAGGAGACCGCGCGAAATGACGGGTACCTTCGTGTGAAGAGGTCGGTTGTCGCCCCGCGCAAAGGCGTGGCTCAAGCGCACGTTCTCCGGGTTTTGCCGATGCTGCGGACCACTCCGTCAAGTTTAGAGGCGCCGAAGGAGTGAATGCAGTGATCGTTGACTCCATACACTTCAGGGGACATCGCTGTTTCAAGAGCGACTGGTCAGGATTCGATACCGTCAAGCCGATCAACGTCATCATCGGCCGAAATAACTCTGGAAAGTCTCATCTATTGGATTTAGTAGAAGCTCTATGCGACGACACCGTAGAAAAAAACAGTTGGCAATTGCGTTGCCGCGGCGTGCTGGATGAAGAATCTCTAAGGGTTCAGTTCCCGGAAAGCCGGTCCCTTGGCGAACTCCAGGGGAATCACTGGCATGATCATGGGCGTCATTTTGTCAATGTAGAAATGACGTGGAATACTGATACAAGCGGTGAGCTCCTCGGTGACCCGGTATTCCCTGAGGACTTCCAGATGCAATCTCGGTTCGGTGTACGGTCTACCCAGGCGAGACTTTCGGAGATTCGAGCAGTTGTTCGGAACAAGACCCACCGCCTCACCGGCAAGTCGTTCCGCAGACTGTTTGCGGATCGGGATATCGAGACTGAATCGTCAGCCGTTGAGCTGTCGCTGGAGCCCGATGGTCGTGGAGCGTCAAATATAATACGACGGTTCATCAATACATCCAACGAGAAATATCCACGGGAAGTTGTGCAGCGGGACTTGTTGGAGGCGGTGAGCGCGATTTTTGGAAACGATGGCCAATTCACGGAGATCCAAGTCAAAGAGCACGACGAAGGGACGGGTGGGAAAGCAAATCACTGGGAAATATACCTTGGGGAGAAGAAGAAGGGATTGATCCCTCTTAGTCGCTCGGGAAGCGGTCTAAAGACCGTTCTTCTTGTTCTCTTGAATCTACTGGTTGTTCCAAGAATTGAAGAGAAAGAGAGATCTCAATTCGTATTTGCGTTCGAAGAGCTCGAAAACAACCTCCATCCAGCCCTGTTGCGACGACTCTTCCGCTATCTCGAAGAATATGCTGTCAACGAGAAAACTGAGATCTTTCTTACGACCCACTCAAGTACGGCTCTGGATTGCTTTGGGACGTCCGAGTGTGCGCAGATCATCCACGTTGCACATAACGGCGAGGAGGCCCGGGCGGCGGTGGTGTCAGCCCATTTTGATCGCCTCGGCGTGGTTGCAGAGTTGGGAGCGAGGCCGTCGGATCTGCTGCAGGCGAATGGGGTGATTTGGGTGGAGGGGCCGTCGGATCGTGTCTATCTCGACCGGTGGATTGAGTTTTGCTCGGATGGCGAGTTGCGGGAAGGTAGGGACTATCAATGCGCGTTCTATGGTGGATCGATTCTCGCACGGACGCAGTTCGCGGCGCCTGAGGAAGCGAACCCCGAATGGGCTAATCTGCTAAGAGTTAATCCCAATGTTGTCGTTGTATGCGACGGGGACCGACCGTCGAAAAATGGTAGTCTAAAGACCAGAGTTAGGAGGATTCGGGCGGAAGTCGAGAAAGTCAAAGGAGCGCATATCTGGATAACTCGCGCGAGAGAAATCGAGAATTATATTCCGGGTTTCGTGCTTGGGAGGAGCTTGGGTCTGACGACGATTCCAGACCCGGGGCAGTATGAGCATTTCTTTCCACGAAGACGAATGAGAACGAAGTCGTATGTCGAAACATACATGAGACAGAAGAATGTGGACAAGGTGGACTTGGCTATCAGAACGGCGCGACATATGACGAAGAAGTTGATGGTGATGCGATTCGACTGGAAGGAGGAAATGAAGAGGATCGTGGATCGTATACGAGCGTGGCGCGGTTAATTCAGGGGCGGGGGGGGATGGACGTATTGGCGAGAGATGCCAGAGTTGTTCCTGTGGTGGCGATGGAGGGCATGTGGCCGACCAGCTATGGGGACCTCCTTTGGTGTTCGGTGCGCGCGGCACGGGCGAGAGCAACGGTAGCGGCAGGTGGCATTGGGGGATCGCCGGTCGTGTGGATGCGCTCGTTTGCGTGCGGCGACGGCGGATGCTCGGGGCGCGCGGTGCAGGAGGCAGGCGAGTTGCTCACGGCCGTGGGACAGGAGGCCGGCAGTTCACGCTAGGGCGGACGGGAGCGAGGGGATGGTGACGAGCTACAGCGCACCGCCGTTGGCGAGCTGGGCTGTCGGCCATGAGACCGTGGAAGGCACGTCGCTGGCCAGTTGCCGCGGTTCCTGGCCGCCAACCTCAGGCTGGAACGTGACCGCGGCGAACAGGGCCCCGAACCTCCATTGCTCGTGGTCGGCGAACGCGATCCGCGTAGAGACGGGGACAGCGGACGGGTGGAGCGGGTCGGACGGTATTCTCTGGAACAGGGGGCGTCGCAAAGGGGCCGAGGAGGGTGCGACCCGCGGGGAGGAGATCATGCGTGGCGCAACCGATCGTCAGCAGTCTGGTCGTAGCGCTGTTGATGACGGTGACCTCGGGGGCGGACGTGGCCACGGCGGAGAGCTGGCCGCGGGCCGCCGGCACGGACGCCGTCGCGGCCGGAGCTCGGGGAGGCGGACGGGCTGCCCGCGGCCCTCGACGAGCCGCAACAGGCCGTGAGCTGGCGGACTATGGTCGTCGGGGCGGGAATCGCGGTGGCGGTACTGATGGTTGCGTGGTGGGGATGGGGTTGCGGCGGCGGTGAGTGGCATCTGACGGGCGCTATAGCATCTTCTGGTAGCTTCCTGGGGACTTAGCCGGCAGGAATGGCGACGATGCGGAAGTTCAACATCGCGGGCCCCGTCGTGGCGGCGGACCACTACCACATCCCGCCGCTCGACCGGGTGAACCTGGACTACGTGCTCGATCTGGTGCGGGACAAGACGTACTTCGTGCTCCACGCGCCGCGGCAGACGGGCAAGACGTCGGCGCTGCTCGCGTTGCGGGACCTGCTGAACGCCGCGGGCGACTACCGTTGCGTGTACGTGAGCGTCGAGGCCGTCCAGGCGCTCCGCGAGAACGTGGCGGAGGGCATGCGCGCGGTACTGGCGGAGCTGGCGCTGCAGGCGGGCGTGACGCTGGGCGACGAGTCGCTGGAGGGCATCTGGCCCGGCGTGCTGGAGCGCGTCGGGCCGGGCCAGGCGCTGCGTCAGGCCCTCCTTCGTTGGTGCATGGTCGATCCGCGGCCGCTGGTGCTCCTGATCGACGAGATCGACGCCCTGGTCGGGGACACGCTGCTGTCCGTGCTGCGTCAACTGCGCGCCGGTTACCCGGACCGGCCCGGGCGTTTTCCGCACAGCGTGGTCCTGTGCGGGGTGCGGGACGTTCGGGACTACCGCATTCATTCCTCGGCGCAGAACGCGGCGGTGCTCGGCGGCAGCGCGTTCAACGTCAAGTCCGCCTCGCTCCGCCTGGGCGACTTCACCGAAGCGGAGACTCGGGCGCTGCTCGCCCAGCACACCGAGGAGACCGGGCAGGCGTTCACCGGCGACGCGCTGGCGGCCGTCTGGAGGCGGACGGCGGGGCAGCCGTGGCTGGTGAACGCGCTGTGTCGCGAGGCCTGCTTCGGGAGCGGCGCGGGCCGGGACCGGAGCCGCGCGATCGCGTTGGACGACATCGTCGACGCCCAGGAACGGGTGATCCTGGCCCGCGCCACCCACCTCGACGATCTGGCCGACAAGCTGCGCGAGGAGCGGGTGCGGCGGGTGGTGGCGCCGATGCTGACGGGCGCCGCGAGTCGGGACAGCTACGCCGAGCGGGGCCGCGACGTGGAATACGCGCGCGACCTGGGCCTGTTGGCGCAGAGCGACGCGAAGCGCATCGCCAACCCCATCTACGCGGAGGTGATTCCGCGCGAGCTGACCTTCGTGACCCAGGACGACATCGAGGCGGAGACGGCGTGGTACGTGGGTCCGGGCGGGGACCTGGACGTGGACGGGCTGCTGGCGGCGTTCCAGCAGTTCTTCCGTGAGCACTCGGAGCACTGGACGCAGCGTTTCGACCGCTATCGGGAGGCCGGCCCGCAGCTTCTGCTGCAGGCCTATCTGCAGAAGGTGGTGAACGGCGGCGGCCGCATCGAGCGCGAGTACGCTCTGGGCCGCGGACGCGTCGACCTGCTGATCCTGTGGCCGCAGGGGAATCGCACCCGGCGGTTCGTCGTCGAATGCAAGGTGCGCGGCAACGGGCTGGAGCGCACCATCCGCCAGGGCGTCGAGCAGACGCGGGGCTACATGGACTGCTGCGGCGCCGAGTCGGGCCACCTCATCGTCTTCGACCGCTCGCAGGAAAGGACCTGGGCGGAGAAGATCTTCCGCCGCGAGCCGGCCGCAGGCGGCGCGCCCGTCACTGTCTGGGGCATGTGAGGGATCCCCGAATCGCCGCCGGCGAGATCGCCATACGCCAGCGACGCCGTCGAGCGCATCACCGGCCCGCCTCGCCGATGTCCCTCCGTGCCTACCGGTGGGCCAGGGCCTGACCTCCCCCTGCCCGCAGGCCCGAACCTCCATCGCCGGCGTCGGTGAGCTGCGGCCCGCGGAGCGTCGGGAACAGCGGGCCGGTGGAACGGGTCGAAACGGTATGCTGTAGAACAGGAGGCGTCGCGAAAGGCCGGGAGGATACCCGCGGGAGGAGATCATGCGTGCGCAACCGATCGTCGCCGGTCCGGCCGTGGTGCTGCTGGTGACCGTGACCTCGGCCGCCGGCGTCGCCAGGGCCGAGAACTGGCCGGCATGGCGCGGGCCGACCGGGGACGGCGTCAGCACCGAGACCGGCCTGCCGGTGGAGTGGGACACGGAGCGGAACATCGCGTGGAGGCTCCCCATGCCCGCCTGGTCCGGCTCGACCCCCATCGTCTGGGGCGATCGGATCCTCCTGAACGTCGCGGTCGACGATGACGACATCGAGCTGTGGTGCCTCGACCGGGACACCGGCGAGCCGATCTGGCAGCGGCACCTGAGTGACGGGAACCGCCGCCTGCGCAAGCAGAACATGTCGTCGCCGTCCCCCGTGACCGACGGCGAGCACGTCTGGGTGATGACGGGCACGGGCATCCTCAAGGCCTTCGATGTCGACGGCAACGAGCTGTGGATGCGCGACATCCCGGCTTCCTACGGCCCGTTCGGGTTGAACTGGGGCTACGCCTCGTCGCCGCTGCTGCACGGCGGAGCCCTCTTCGTGCAGGTGCTGCACGGGATGCGGACGGACGACCCGTCTTACGTCCTGCGCATCGATGCGCTCAGCGGCGAGACGGTCTGGCGGGTCGAGCGGCCGACGCTGGCCGTGCGGGAGTCTCCGGACTCGTACTCGACGCCGGCGCTGCTCGAGTACGACGGGACGACGGAGATCGTGATCACGGGCGGGGATGCCGTGACCGGGCACGACCCCGAGACCGGCCAGGAGCTGTGGCGGGCCGACGGACTGAACCCCACGCGGCAGCGCGACTACCGCATCGTGGCCTCGCCGGTCGTGCACGACGGGGTGATCTACGCCCCGACCCGGGTCCGGCCGCTGCTGGCGCTGCGGCCCGGCGGGCGGGGCGACGTGCTGGACACCCACGTCGTCTGGTCGTCGGACGACGGGCCGGACGTGCCGACGCCGGTGACCGACGGCGAGTACTTCTACGTGGTCAACGACCGCGGCATCGTCTACGTGACCGACGCCAAGACCGGCGCGCCGGTCTACGGACCCGAGCGCATTCGCCGGGGCACCTACAGCGCGTCGCCGGTGCTGGCCGACGGGAAGATCTACGTCACCAACGAGAACGGCATGACCACCGTCCTCAGGGCCGGACCCGAGTTCGAGGTGCTGGCGGAGAACGACTTCGACGACTACGTCCTCAGCTCGCCCGCGGTGTCCGAGGGACAGTTGTTCATCCGCACCACCGGCCATCTCTATGCCATCGGGGACCGCCGCCCGCCGGCCGCCGCCACGGACGACGTCGCGGCCGAAGCGGCCGCGGCGGCGGACGAGCCGCCTGCCCCCCTCGAAGAGCCCCAGCAGGCCGTGAGCTGGCGGACCATGGTCATCGGCGCGGGAATCGCGCTGGCCGTACTGGCCGTATCGATGGTTGCGTGGCGGCGATGGGGGTTGCGGCGTCGGTGAGCGGCTTCCGACATCTGACCGGTGGCGGCAGGTCGGCCGCAGGTGCGCGGCTTTCCTGGCTGTTGTCGCGCAGTTCGCGGCGCGCCCGTGGATGCCGATGCCGTAGTAGCGCTTTACCGGTGGCGGCAGGTCGGCCGCAGGTGCGCGGCTTTCCTGGCTGTTGTCGCGCAGTTCGGCGCGCCCGTGGAATGCCGATGCCGTAGTAGCGCTGCACGAGGCCCGTGACGCGCATGGCGTCGGCCAGGGTGGCCTCGGCCGCAGGTGCGCGGCCATGCGGGCTTCACCCGCGGTGACCGCCTGCTATGATGCGAAGTGGTTGCCGTTCCCGGGCCGCCGGGAGTCCGCGCGGCAGAACGGCGCCGCCTCCAGCAAGGAGGCGCGACTCACCGGCCGAGCCGGCCGTCGCTCGCGAGGATCGGCCTCATTCCCAGGACAGGCCCATGAACCAGCCCGCAACGATGCGCACGGGGCCGCTCGGGTCGACCATCCACGTCCTGCGCGCCGACGCCGGGACCATCGCCGAGCTCGCCGCCATCGACTGGAACCGGTCGTTCAGCCGGGTCTGCCTCGACCCGGTGCGCGGGCTCGTCACCCTGATGACGCCCTCGCGCCTCCACGAGGATCTCACCGACATCTTCAGTCAACTCGTCGGCGCCGCCGCGAGCATGGTCGTCGGCGCCGCCAAGAACCTCCGCCACACCCGTCTCCGCGGACCCGACGATCCCCCCGGCACGGGCATGGAGCCCGACTGCGCGTTCTATCTGGGCGAGCGGGCCAGAGCCTACCGCGTCGCGCTCGCGGAGGGCGCGGCGGCGGCCGACGCCTTCGTCGACAGCACGCCGCTCGACCTCGTGGTCGAGGCCGAGATCACGAACGCCGACGAAGGCAAGATCGCACGTTATGCCGAGATGGGCGTACGCGAGCTCTGGCGGTTGCACGGCCGCAAGGGCACGGGAGAGCTGCGGGCCGACTTCCTCGCCCTGCGCCCCGGGAAGGCGCCGCGACGGCTCCACGCCTCGGAGGTGCTGGGCGGCCTGACCCCCGGCGACATCTGCGAAGCGGTGGACGGCGTCAGGCTCAGCGTGACGCCCGACGAGTGCAGCGAAGCCGTCGCCCGCATCGTCCGCCGCCGCCGGCGGGCCAGCGTGCGGGTGCGCGAAGAACCGCCGCCTGCCGAGCCGCGCGCTGCCGGCTGACGTTCGATCGGCCGCGACGGCCGATCCACAGGTTCGGCGCCAACCTGAAGCGTAGGACCGCGGCGGTGTTGCGCGAAGGTCCCGCCCGACCGTCCCGTTTCTAGTGTATTCTTACCTAGTCAATGCCATAATTACTCTCATTGTGGCGATAACGAGGACATTTTTTCGCCTGCCGCAAGGGCACTTCTTCCTGTTCGGCCCGCGTGGAACCGGCAAGAGCACTTGGCTGGAGGCCGCGTTCCCGCAGGCCGCCCGGGTCGATCTGCTGGCGCCGGCTCAGCAGCGGCAGTACGCGGCGCGGCCGGAGCGACTGCGTGAGCTCGCGGCGGCACCCGGCGTGGCCGACATCGTGATCGACGAAGTGCAGCGGGTTCCCGAACTGCTCACCGTCGTCCATCAGCTCATTGAGGAGCTCGGCAGCCCCCGCTTCGTGCTGACCGGATCGAGCGCGCGGAAGCTCAAGCGGGCCGGCGTGGACCTCCTCGCCGGTCGCGCGGTCGTTCGGCGGATGCACCCGTTCATGGCGGCCGAGCTCGGTGCGGACTTCGACCTGGGGGCGGCGCTCGACCAAGGACTGCTGCCGTTGGTCTGGGACGCCGCCGATCCCGGCGATACGCTGAGCGCCTACGCGGGGCTGTACGTCCAGCAGGAGGTCCAGACGGAGGGGCTGGTGCGCGACCTGGGCGCCTTCCATCGGTTTCTCGAAGCCATCAGCTTCTCCCATGCGTCGGTGCTCACCACCAGCGATGTGGCCCGAGAGTGCGAGGTGCGCCGCAAGACGGTGGAGGGTTTCATCGAGATCGTGGAAGATCTGCTGCTGGCGTTCCGGCTCCCGGTCTTCGCCCGCCGCGCGCGCCGGCAGGTTACGTCGCACCCCAAGTTCTTCTTCGCCGACGCCGGCGTGTTTCGCTCCCTGCGTCCGGCGGGGCCGCTGGATCGGCCGGAGGAAGCCCGCGGCGCGGCGCTGGAAGGTCTCGTGGCGCAGCACCTGCGGGCGTGGATCGACTACGCAGGAGCCGACGCCACCCTGGCGTTCTGGCGCACCCGGGCCGGCAGCGAGGTCGACTTCGTCGTCTACGGCCGCGACGTGTTCTGGGCCCTCGAGGTCAAGCACGCCACGCGCATCCGTCCGGCGGACCTCAGGCCCCTGAAGAGCTTCGCCCGCGACTACCCGGAGGCGCAGGCCCGGCTGACCTACCTCGGCGACGAACGCCTGCAGATCGACGGCATCCTGTGCCTGCCGGCGACCGAGTTGCTGCTCGACATCGTCCCGGGGGTCCCGCTGCCGTGATGGACGGCGACGAAAGAGGCTCATCCACGTCAGCGCTCCGCCTTGTAGTCGAATGTCGGATCCCAATCGAGCGAGTCGAACAGCTCGAGCAACCGGCCCTGTTCCCGCCGTGCAATGAACTCCTGAAGCGCCAGGGTCACTGCAGCCGTCTTGGTTCTCTTGCCGCTGAGCTTCAGGGCGCGCTCCAGCAGGTCGGGGCTGATCGCCAGCTTCGTTGCCACGTCCGTATGGTCGCACAACGCACGGCACAATCGCTGCATTCCCGGTCGGCGAAATCGCGGTCGACCCGCGACGCCGTCCGGCGGTATGCTGTCGCAACTCGACCTCGGCAACCCGCGGCCGCTTTCCGCAGGACATGAGCATGGCAAGAGCCTTCACCCGACGCGACTTCCTCACGGCGAGCGCAACCGCGGCCGCCTGCCTGGCGACCCGCCCCGCGTTCGCGCAGGCCACGGACCCGACCGACCTGACCATCGCCGAGGCGCAGCGCCTCGTTCGCCGGCGCGACCTCTCGCCGCTGGAGCTGGTGAAGGCCTACGTCGCGCGCATCCGGCGCCTGGACGACCGGCTCAACGCGTTCGTGACGGTGACCGAGGAGCGCGCCGTCGAGCGCGCGCGGGCGCTCGAGGCGGAGCTGGCGGCCGGCCGGTGGCGCGGCCCGCTGCACGGCATTCCGATCGCCTTGAAGGACAACATCGACACCGCGGGGGTGCTGACGACGGCGGCGAGCGCGGTGTTCGCGGACCGCGTGCCGGACGAGGACGCCGAGGTGGTGACGCGGCTCGAGGCGGCCGGCGCGATCGTGCTGGGCAAGCTCAACATGCACGAGTTCGCCTACGGCGGCACGTCGGCGTTCACCCACACCGGCCCCGTGCGCAACCCGTGGGACACCGACCGCATCCCCGGCGGGTCGTCCGGCGGCTCGGGCGCGGCGGTCGCGGCGCGGCTGTGCGCCGGCGCCCTCGGCACCGACACGGGGGGATCGGTCCGCATCCCCGCCGCGCACTGCGGCATCGCCGGCCTCAAGCCGACCTACGGGCTCGCCAGCATCCGCGGCATCGTCCCCCTGAGCGTCTCGCTCGACCACGTCGGCCCGATGTGCCGGTCGGTCGCCGACGCCGCGCTCATGCTGCAGCCGATGGCCGGCTACGACCCGCGGGGCATCGCCAGCATCGAGGCCGACATTCCCGACTACGCGGGCGCGCTCCGGCGGCGGACCTCGGCGATGCGCCTCGGCGTGCCGCGTGCGTTCTACGAGGACGTCGACCCGCAGGTGCTGGCCGCCGTCGAGCGCGCGCTCGGCGTCCTCGGCGACCTCACGGCGGACACGCGGGACGTGGAGCTGCCGCCGCTGCCGGAGGCCCGCACCGTGGGAGTCGAGGCGTACGCCTATCACGCCGATCTCCTCGAGGAGCATCGCGGCCTGTACGCCGGGAGCACGCTGGCGCGCATCGAGGGGGGCGCGGACATGTCGGCGGCCGACTATGCCGAGGCGCGCTACCAGCTCGCGCTGGTGAGGAAGGCGGTCGCCGCGGTGTTCGACGACGTCGACGTCCTCGTCACGCCGACGCTGGTCGAGCTTCCCGTCAGCATCGAAGCGGCGATGGCGTCGCCGCTCGAGGCGACCGCGATCCTGATTCGCAACACGGCGCCCTTCAACGGCTACGGCACCCCTGCGATCACCGTCCCGTGCGGCTTCAGCCGCGAGGGCCTGCCCATCGGGCTGCAGCTCTGCGGTCGCGCCCTCGGCGAGGTCGACGTGCTCGCGCTGGCGCACGCCTACGAGCAGGCGACGGACTGGCACGAGCGGACGCCGCCGCTGTGAGCTCGCGGGCGGTGCCGAGCGGGCGTCTGTTCTCACCGCCGACGGACTGGCACGATTCGGACGCCGCCGCGGTGAGCTCGCGGGCGGTGCCGAGCGGGCGCCGGTTTCTTGGCGGCGAGGGGACCGGCACGAGCGGAGGCCGCCGCGGCAAGAGGCGCTCGAGACCGGGCTCTCGCGCCTCTGCCGCGAGCCGGGGTGCACGTCAGATGCGTGAGATGGCTGCCACCCTGGGCTGCCAGGCTCCCGATTCTCAGTGTTCTCGGCTGCGAAACCCCTCGGGAACGCGCCGACCCGGCCTCAGCGGTACGGTTTGCGGGCCGCGTCTCACTTTCGTTGACGTGCGCCCCCGCGATCCGCGTAGCTGGATCGGACCCGGGTCGCCGTGTCCACGCTACCGGCGCGCCACCGGTTCGAGCCGCACGACCTGGCTCGGCCCGTCGCGATGCTCGACCGCCAGGTAGATGTAGCCGTCGGGTCCCTGCCGGACGTCCCGCACCCGGCCGATGCCGTAGGCCAGCGTCTCCTCCAGCTCGATCCGTCCCGGCTCGTCGACGCTCGGCGTGAGGCGAGCGAGCTGCCGCCCCGACATGCCGCCCACGAAGAAGCTGCCCTTCCAGGCCGGGAACCGGTCGCCCGTATACAGCATCAGACCGGAGGTGGCGATCGAGGGGACCCAGAAGTGCACCGGCGATTCCATGCCCTCGCCGAGCGTCGCGGCGTGGATCGCCGTCCCGCTGCGGTAGTTCACGCCGTAGCCGACCACCGGCCAGCCGTAGTTCAGGGCGGGCCGTATCAGGTTGAGCTCGTCGCCGCCCTGCGGCCCGTGCTCGTGGGCCCACAGGTCGCCGGTGTCCGGGTGCACGAGCAGCCCCTGCGGGTTCCGGTGTCCGTAGCTCCAGATCTCGGGCAGGACTCCGTCCTGACCGACGAACGGGTTGTCGTCGGGCACGCGGCCGTCGTCGTGGAGGCGGACGGTGACCCCGTGATGGTTGGACGGGTCCTGCGCCGGGTGGGCCGTCAGGTCGCCCCGCGTCCTCGCCATCCGGTCGCCCACCGAGGCGAAGAGGTAGCCGTCGCGGTCCCAGGCGAGCCGTCCCCCGTAGTGTCCGCCGCCTCGTGACTGCGCCACGAAGACGTCCTCGACGCCGGTGAGTCGATCGTCCTCGAAGCGGCCCCTGATCACCGCGGTCGTCGAGCCTTCCGCCGTCGGCCGCGCGTAGCTGAGATACAGCAGGCGGTTGGCCGCGAAGTCGGGGTGCGGGAGCACCTCGAACAGGCCGCCCTGTCCCCGCGCGACCACCTCCGGCACCCCCGGCACCGGGTCGGGCAGCAGGGTTCCGTCGCGCACGATGCGCAGGCGTCCCGGGCGCTCGGTGACGAGCATGTCGCCGTCGGGCAGCCACGCGATGGACCAGGGGACGTCGAGCCCGTCGGCCACGGTGACGGTGCGGAAATCGTGATGGGCGGACCGCTGCACTTCCTGGGCGGCGGTCGGGTTTCCGGCGAGCAGCCACCCCGCGGCGGCGCAAGCGACGGCAGTGCGAATCATCGTCGAGCTCCTGTGACCGGCCGCCGACGCCGGCGGTGCGGCGTACGAAACCGGCCGTGTTGCACCCGTTGACGCCCAGAGCCTCGCAGGGGATGGGCGCGGAAACAGACTCGCCCCATGATCGCACGAATTCCCACTCGGCGGGGTCGGCGGAAGCCGCACGAGGCCCGCGGCGGCTGTTCGCGCGGAGCGATGGGGACGTTTCGGGGGAAGGGTGGGCCGGGACGATCGCCGGCGGCCGTGGACACTCGAGCGAGGCCGGCGGCGGCCGGCTCGCGCGGAGCGATGGGGACGTTTTCGGGGGAAGGATGGGCCGGGACTGGCGATCGCCGGCCGCCGTGGACACTCGAGCGAGCCGACGGGTTCCGGCCGATCGCTGGCTCGCTCCCGCGTCGGTATCGTCGCACCACCCTGACCGCACGCCGTCGATGCGGTAGGCGCGCACGGGTTGGACCGCGAGCTCCTCGTGCGATGGCCGTCCGCGACGGACGCCGCGCGCGGCGGGCGGGCTAGAATGTTGGCACCAGACCGCGGGGAGAGCCCCACGTCTTCCAGGAGAGCCGCATGTCGAGACTACGAGCCGTCGTTGCCGCCTTCGTCCTGCTCGCGGCGGGCGCGTCGTTCGCCCAGGACGTCACCGTCACGCCGGACGTGGTGTACGGCCACAAGTACGGCATGGCGTTGACGTTCGACGTGTTCACGCCGCCCAACGCCAACGGGGCGGCGGTGTTGAACATGGTCAGCGGCGGCTGGCGCTCGGCGTGGCGGCCGCATGCGGCGTCGCAGCGGCGGTACCAGGCGCTGCTCGACGCCGGGTTCACGGTGCTCGCGGTCCGCCACGGCAGCAGCCCCAAGTTCATCCTGCCCGAGATCGTCCCCGACGTGCGGCGCGCGGTGCGCTACGTCAGGCTCAACGCGCGGCGGCTGGGCGTGGACCCGAACCGCCTCGGCGTCTGGGGCGGGAGCGCCGGCGGGCACCTGTCGCTGATGCTCGGGCTGGCGTCCGACCAGGGGGACCCGTCGGCCGAGGACGCGGTGCTCCGGACCGGCAACCGGGTGGCGGCGGTGGTGGCCTACTATCCGCCGGTCGACCTGCGCCCGCTCGCGCGCGGAATCGCCGGCGAGAACCCCAACACCCGGTTCCCGGCGCTGAACTTCGATCCCGCCGACGCCCATTCGGTGTCACCGATCGTTCACGTGTCGGGAGACGATCCCCCCACGCTGCTGATCCACGGCGACGCCGACGGCCTGGTGCCGGTGAGCAACAGCCACGACATGTACGCCGCGCTGCAGGAGCACGGGGTCGAGTCGAAGGTGATCGTCATTCCCGGCGCCGGCCACGGATTCCGCGGCGCCGACGCCGAGCTCGCGATGACCGCGCTGGTCGACTGGTTCGCGGAGCATCTCGCGCACTGACCGCCGGGCCGTGGAAGAAACCCGCGTTGCGCCGGGATCAGCGGGATGTGGCGCCGGTCGAGCCACGGCGGGGCGTTTCAGGCGGCCGGCTGGTCGTCCGTCGGGGCGCCCGCGTCGTAGAGCGTCCGCAAGGCCTCGATGGCCAACCCGTGGACTGTCCCTGAACGAACTCCGCCATGCCGTCGCGGAATCGCACCCGGCACGCGGGGGGGACCTTCAGGGGCATGGGCAGCTTTCCTTTCGGCCCGGTTGACCGGGCGTGACGAGAGAGCATGACGGGCAACTGTGTACGGGCAAGCAGGACGCGCCATCGAAAGGGACGAGGATGTTCGATCTCCGTGAGTACGGGCTCGATGTCGAGACGGTTCACAGAAATGCCGCCCCCCCGGTGCTGTATCAACAAGCCTTTCTGCACGACGAGCGGACGACCCTGTCCGACACCGGCGCCTTGATCGCGTACTCCGGCGACAAGACCGGCCGTTCGCCGAAGGACAAGCGTGTCGTGAAACATCCCGAGTCGTCCGCCGACGTCTGGTGGGGCAATGTCAATATCGGCCTCGACGATCTGACCTTCTGCGTGAATCGTGAGCGCGCGCTCGATTACCTCAACAGCCGGCCGGTGCTCTACTGCGTGGATGCTTTCGCCGGCTGGGACCCGGCGTATCGGCTGAAGGTGCGCGTCATCTGCGCCCGCCCGTACCACGCGCTGTTCATGCACAACATGCTGATCCGGCCCACGCGGGAAGAGCTGCAGGCGTTCGGCGCTCCCGACTGCGTCATTCTCAACGCCGGGGCGTTCCCGGCCAACCGGTACACGACCGGGATGACGTCGAAGACCACCGTGGACCTGAGTCTCGAACGGCAGGAGGTCGTGATTCTCGGCACGCAGTACGCGGGCGAAATGAAGAAGGCGGTCTTCACGCTGATGAACTACCTGATGCCGAAACGCGGCGTCCTGTCGATGCACTCCTCGGCGACCGCGGATCCGGAAACCGGCGAATCATCCGTGCTGTTCGGCCTCTCGGGGACGGGCAAGACCACGCTCTCGGCCGACCCGAAGCGCGCGTTGATCGGGGACGACGAGCATTGCTGGAGCGACACGGGCATCTTCAACATCGAGGGCGGCTGCTACGCCAAGGCCATCTACCTGACCCGTGAGGCCGAGCCCGAGATCTTCGAGGCGCTCCGGTTCGGCGCGGTGTTGGAGAACGTCGTCTACGACGCATCCGACCATCACGTCGACTTCGCCGACAGCAGCATCACGGAGAACACCCGCGGCGCCTATCCGATCGAGTTCATTCCGAACATACGCCGCCCGTGCGTCGCTAATCACCCGAAGCACGTCATCTTCCTCACCTGCGATGCGTTCGGCGTGCTGCCGCCGGTCAGCCGGTTGACGCCCGAGCAGGCCGAATACCATTTCATCAGCGGCTATACGGCCAAGGTGGCCGGCACCGAGGTCGGCGTCAGCGAGCCGCAGGCGACGTTCTCGCCCTGTTTCGGCGGACCGTTTCTCGTCTGGCATCCGGGAAAGTACGCCTCGCTCCTGTCGGAGAAGATCGTCGAGCACGGGGCGAGCGTCTGGCTGGTCAACACCGGCTGGAGCGGTGGGCCGCACGGCGTCGGCCGGCGCATCGAGCTGGCCGACACCCGGGCCATCCTGGACGCCATACACGCGGGCGTGCTGACGACCGCGCCGACCGAGCGGGAACCGTTCTTCGGGCTGCGGGTCGTCACGGCATGTCCCGGCGTGTCGAGTGACATCCTCGTCCCTAAATCGACCTGGAGCGATCCCGGCAGCTACGACGAGGCGGCGACGAAGCTGGCGGCGCTGTTCCGGGACAATTTCCGGGCATACGCCGACAACGTGAGCGAAGCCGTGCGTGCGGCCGGCCCGGCCTGATACCCGGGGCGGTACGCGATTCCGGCCAGGAGCCTTCGACTCATGACCATCAGCTCGACGATACGTCACCACGCCGCGCGGCATTCCCTCTGGTTGCTGGTACTGGCGGGCCTCGCTGCGCCGCCGGCCCACGCGCAAGACGACTGGCGGGCGTGGGGCCGCGACGCCGGCAACCAGCGCCACTCGCCGCTGACGCAGATAGACGTGGACAACGTCTCGACCCTGATGCCGGCGTGGCGCTACGAGATGACGAAGCCGGGCGTGCCGTCCCGGCCGGCCCAGTCGACGCCGCTCGTGGTCGACGGCGTCCTCTACCTGTCGTTCCCGTACTACCGCGTGGTGGCGCTCGAGCCGGAGACCGGTGACGAGCTCTGGGAGTACACGGCCCCCGGCGACTGGAACTCGCCCGAGCACCAGTTGCACTGGACCGGCGGCTCGATGAGGGGGCTGGCCTGGTGGGAGGGCGACGACCGGACGCCCCCGCAGATCGTGTTCGGCACCGAGGAGGGCGAGCTGATCTCGCTGAACGCCGCGACGGGCATCCCCAACCCCCGGTTCGGCAACGACGGCTTCGTCGACCTGAAGACCCCCGAGGTCATGAACGGCTTCCCGAACATGCACTACGGCATCTCGTCCGGGGTGGCCGTGTGGAGGCACCTCGTGTTCACCGGCGTCCACAACGCCGACGAGACGGGCTCGAGGGGGCCGGCCGGCGACGTGCGCGCGTGGGACCTGCGGACGGGCGACCTCGTCTGGACGTTCCACACCGTGCCCCGCCCCGGCGGGTTCGGCAACGACACGTGGCACGACGACTCGTGGCGCGGCGTCAGCGGCGCCAACACCTGGTCGTTCTTCACCATCGACGAGGATCGCGGCATCCTGTACATGCCGCTGGGGTCCGTCCACAACGACTTCTACGGCATGGACCGCCCCGGCGACAACCTCTTCGCGAACTCGATCGTGGCCGTCGACGCCCTGACGGGCGAGCGGCTGTGGCACTTCCAGGCCGTCCACCACGACCTGTGGGACCTCGACATGCCGGCGCCGCCGATCCTGTTCGACGTCGAGCGCGACGGCGAGACCATTCCCGCCGTCGGCGTCGTGACCAAGTACCCGGTGCTGTTCATCTTCGACCGCGTCACCGGCGAGCCCATCTACGAGATAGAGGAGCGCCCGGTGCCGGCCGGCGACATGCCCGGCGAGTACTACTCGCCGACCCAGTCGTTCCCGGTGAAGCCGCCGCCCTTCGGCCGCATCCGCTTCACGATGGACGACATCGCGACGGTGACGCCCGAGCACACCGCCGCGTGCCGCGAGCTGCTGATGCAGTACGACGGCGGGCGCAACCGCGGCCCCTACACGCCGCCGTCCGAGGAGGGCGCGCTCGTGTTCCCGTCGACCGGTGGCGGGACGGAGTTCACCGGCGGCACCTTCGACCCGAGCCTCGGCTACTACATCATCAACTACGCCGACACCGGCCACATCAGCCAGCTCGTGAAGGTGGAGGACGATCCGGACCGCCGCGGCTACGTGGGCCCGCCCGAGTCGCGCCGCATCTACTGGCACGTCGTCACCCGGATGTCCGTCGACGGCTGGCCCTGCTGGCAGCCGCCGTGGTCGAGGCTGGTCGCGGTGGACGTGAACAGCGGCGAGATCGCCTGGATGATCCCGTTCGGCACCGTCGAGGGCGCGCCCCCCGGCCTGCTGACCGGCGCCCCCAACTCGCAGAAGGGCGGTCCGACCTCGACCGCCGCCGGCGTACTCTTCATCGGGGGGGCCAGCGACCGGCGTTTCCGCGCCTACGAGACGGCGACCGGGCGCGAGCTGTGGAGCGTCGAGACCGAGCAGATGATCAGCGGCGCCAATCCCGTCACCTACATGGGGAAGGACGGGAAGCAGTACGTCACGGTGGCCGCGGGGACGACGCTGCTGGCGTTCACCCTGCCGTGACGGCTCGCGGCCGCCCCGCGGCAACGCCCGCCGCCGCTGGAGGACGTGAGCACGCCTTCAGCCGCATCCGGCAGCACGACGCGTCGTACACGCCCGCCGTTGGCGCCCGCCTGGAGGACGTGAGCACGGGCGCTGTGACATCGCCGCCTCCCCGCCGCGACGGGCGCTGCCATCCGCGCCCGTTCAAGGGGCGTGCGCACGGCCGCCGCGGCGATCCGGGCCTCCCCGCAACGGCGCCGCCATCCGCGCCCCGCCTGAAGGACATGCACCCGCCAGCGGTGACGATCGCGGCTGTCCAATGCCGCCCGCAGTCGACGATTGCATGGCGTTGCATTACAATGACGCGAGGGAGGGAGGAGCCGAATGCGCGACCAGTTGAGCGTCAGACTGCCCCGGGAGTTGAACGAAGCCGTTGGAGAACGGGCGAAGCGCGACTCGCGTCGGCCGTCGGACGTCGTGCGGCTGGCGCTGCAGCAGTACTTGCTGGGCGCTGCGGGCGACGGGCGCGGAAGAACGGACCGGGTCAGCGAGGCCGGCGTGCAAGCGTGGGGCGAGTCCGAGAGCCCGAACCCCGAGCGCACGATCGTGCTTCGTCATGTCCCCGACGATCTCTACCTGGCGCTGGAGGAGCGAGCCGCTGCCGAGCGCCTGTCCGTGGCCGGCTACGTGCTGGACATTCTGGCCCGCAGGCGGTTCGGCGAGCGCCTGCAATCGCTTTCCCGCGTCCAGCTCAGCGTGTCGGCCGCCGAGCTCATCCGCGAAGCTCGGGACAGCCGGTGATCGTCGTCGATGCTTCGATCGTGGTCGAGGTGCTTCTCCGCTCCGACATGGGAGTCGCGCTGGAGAGTCTTCTCGTCGAAGGAGACGATCTGCTGCACGCGCCCCACATGCTGGATGTCGAGGTCGCCCATGCGCTCAGACGTTGTGCTCTGCACGGCGACATCGACGAGCGCCGAGGCCGCGCCTCGCTCGGGAATCTGGCGGCCATGGCCATCGAGCGCCACGGACATCAGCCGTTGCTTGAACGGATGTGGCAGCTTCGTCACAACCTGACGGCCTACGATGCCGCGTATCTGGCGCTGGCGGAACGCCTGGACGCACCGCTGCTGACGCGGGATGCGGCGCTGGCATCAGTCGCCGGGCACCACGCCCGCGTCGTGCTCGCGTAGCTGAGGTTCTGATCGTTCGATGCGCGCAGGAGATGCCACGATGTCGACGCGCCGGAGACTCGCGACCCAGGTGGACAGCGCCCTCCTCGACGAATTGCGGACCCTGGCCAGGGACGAGGGCCGCCAGATCCAGGCGTTGGTCGACGAGGCGATCGCCGCGCTGCTCGAGCAGCGAAGGCAGGGCACTGCCCGCCCGCATGTGATGGCCGCCTATCAGCGCAGCCACACCCGGTTCGCAGCGCTCTACGAGAAGCTCGCGAAGTGATGCGAGACTACCTGACCCTGGGCGGTGTTTTCGCCATCCACGCCGACCAGATCACGACCTACGGCGGTGCGGCCGGCATTCGAGACCCCGGCCAGCTCAACGCCGGGCGTTCCTCGTCGGAGAGCCGCCATCCATGTCCACCGACCCCGCCGACCTGGAGTTTACCGCCGACGAGATGCGGCGCATGGGGCACGCCACCGTCGAGCGGCTCGTCGACCACGTCCTGAGCCTCGAGAAGCAGCCGGCCCGGGGCGACGTGGATGCGGCCAATCTCTGCCGCCGTCTCCGCGAGCTGCCGCCCGAACGTGGCGTCGCCTACGAGCCGCTGCTCGACCGGCTGCTCGACGAGTGGGTGCCGCGTTCGTTCACCTCGTCGGGGCCCGGCTATCTCGCTTACATTCCCGGCGGCGGGCTGTATCCCGCGGGGCTGGCGGACCTGATCGCGGATGTGGTCAACCGCTACACCGGGGTGCGGCTGGCCGCGCCGGCGCTCGTGCAGCTCGAGGCCAACGCGCTCGACTGGCTGCGCGACTGGATGGAATTTCACGCCGAGACGCGCGGGCTGTTCACGACCGGCGGGTCGATGGCTCATTTCAACGCGGTGGTGTGCGCGCGCGAGCGGCATCTCGGTGCGGACATCCGCGCGGGCGTGCTGTACGGCTCGACGCAGATGCATCACTCGATGACGAAGTCGGCCCGGCTCGCCGGCATCATGCCGGACCGGGTCAGGGCGGTTCCCGTCGACGAGCGGTTCCGGATGGACGTGGACGCCCTCGCCGACCTGATCGCCGCGGACCGCCGGGCCGGCCTCCGGCCGTTTTGCGTCGCGTCGGCGGCCGGCACCACGAACACGGGCGCGGTCGACCCGCTGAACGCCATCGCCGACCTGTGCGCCCGCGAAGGGCTATGGCACCACGTGGACGGCGCCTACGGGGCGTTCTTCCATATGTGTCCCGAGCTTCGAGACCTCATGCCCGGGCTCTCGCGGGCGGATTCGCTCACCCTCGATCCGCACAAGGGCCTGTTCCTGCCCTACGGCACCGGAGCCCTCCTCGTGCGCGACGGCGCGGCGCTGCGGCGTGCGCACGAGGCGACCGCGGGCTACCTGCCGGGCCGGGCCGACGGCGACGAGTTCTACGACCCCCACCTGTACGGTCCGGAGCTCTCGCGCGGGTTCCCGGGCCTTCGGGTCTGGCTCTGCCTGAAGCTGTACGGCGCGGAGCGGTTCCGGGCCGCCCTGGCCGAGAAACGGGCCCTCGCCCTGGAGGCGGCCGCGCGCGTGGCCGCGATGCCGGGGATCGTGATGGCGGCCCCGCCGCAGGTGTCGCTGTTCGCGTTCCATCTGCGCTGGCCCGGCTCCGGTCTGGCTGAGGAGAACAGGGCGACCGAACTCCTGGTGGAGCGCGTGAACTTGAGGAACCGCGTGATGCTGTCGGGCGCGGTCGTCGAGGGGCGGTTCCTGGCGCGGGTCTGCGTCCTGAGCTTCCGGACCCGCGCCCGGCACGTGGAGGCGTGCGCGACGGATCTGGCGGAGGAGGCGGCCGCGGTCCTGGCGACCGTCTCGGCATGAGGCGCCGGCCCCGAATCCGGCGTTCTCAGCCGACATCGGCCAGACGTTCGGGCTGAAGGGTCTTCAGCTTCTCGAAGATGCCGTCGATGACGTTGCTCTTTCCGGCGAACAGCTCCTCGGGGCCGCCGGCGTGCAGGCTGCTGAACGGCGGCTCGTAGAGCGCGGACGGCTCCATGACGCCCCGCGCCGTGAGCTGGTCGATCACCATCTCGACGAAACGGATCTGCGGCGTGGTCAGGCTTCGGTTGGAGAGGAACTCCGAGAAGGCCTCGTGCGCGGCGGTGCGGTCCATCCCCACCAGGCTCCGTACGAAGTGGGCCAGCGAGGGGGCCTCGTTGCGGGCGAGGAGGCCGGTCAGCAGCGTCGGGCCGTCGTCCTCGCCGATCTCGACCAGCGTCCGTTCGAGCCCCTTCAGGTCGGTGGCCGTGAGCGGCTGGTTCGTCCGGAGGCGATGGATCACGATGTGGTCGAGGTGGTTCCTCAGGTACTCCTGCACCTTCTTCTCGTACTCGACCCCGGTCATCTTCGGCAGGTAGACGGTGGCGTCCTCGCGCACGGCGGTGATCTCGTCCTGAAAGTCGGTGTAGACGATGGTGCGCGTCTTCCTGTCCAGGAAGGGCACCAGGCCGCGGAGGCGCAGGCGCAGCTCCTCGAGATCGTTCAGGCCGATGCCCTCCCAGAAGACGCTCTCCTGCACCGAGGCCAGGTAGGCGAGCTGAGCCGCCACGGCGGGAATCGTGCTCTTCTCTTCGAGCAGCATGGCGATCTCCACCACCCGGCGGCGGTGGCGCTCGAACGTGCCCGCGTCCCCCTCGGCGAGGGCCAGTTGCATCTTCAGCGCTCTGAGATCTAACAGGCGCGACTCGATGACGTCGGTCTCGACCTCGCTGGGCAGGTCGGCCACCTTGGTCTGCAGGGTGTCGACGTCGGCCGCGGTGAGCCGTTCCCATGACTCCCGCCGCCGGAAGCGCTCTACCGCCTCGAGCTGCATCCGCACGATGAAGTTATCGCGGTTCATCGCCGCCACTTCGCCGTGGAGCTCCGCCGTCAACGCCGCGGCCAGCGCTCCCTCCGGGTCGAGGTCCGGCGCCGCCTGCACGCCGGTCAGCAACTGGACGCGCGCCCGGAAGAGCCGGGCGCCGAGGGCGATGTCGCCGCGGTCCGCGATGCCTTCGGGGTTCTCGCGGAAGAAGTCGAAGTTGAAGCAGAAGTCGAAGACGCGGAAGTCCTGCTTGTGGCTCCCGGGTCCGAACAGGCCGGGGCACAGGCGCGTGCCGCGCCCAAGCATCTGCCAGAACTTGATCCGCGAGTAGACCGGCTTGAAGAAGACCAGGTTGGCCACCTCGGGGATGTCGATGCCGGTGTCGAGCATGTCGACCGAGATCGCGATGTGCGGCGCCTTGTCCTTCTGCGCGAAGTCGTCGAGCAGGCTCTGCGGATACGTGGCGTAGTGATCGATGACGCGGGCGAAGTTCCCGGCGTACCCGGGTAGTGGTGGTTGAACCGCTCCTCGATGAACGCCGCGTGCTCGTGGTTGCGCGCGAAGATGATCGTCTTGGCCAGCCGGCCCCAACGTCGACCTTGTGGCCGTGCTCCATCAGGTGCCGCAGCACCTTGTCGACGGTGTCGCGGTTGAAGAGCCAGTTGTTGATGGCCGACGCGTCGACCCGGTCCGGCAGCGCGCCGCCGTCCTCGTCGTCGCCCCAGTCGAGGCTCTCCCACTGCGCCTGCTCTTCCTCGCTGAGCGCGTCGTAGTCGATGCCGTCGCGGGGGAACCGGAGATCCACCTGCTGCACCCTCGGCGGCACGAGGAAGCCGTCGGCCACCGCGGTATCGAGCTCGTACGCGTCGGTGGGCACGCCCGGCTCGAGCTCGAAGAGCTCGTAGGTGTTCCGGTCGACCTGGTCGCGGGGCGTCGCGGTCAGGCCCACCAGCAGCGAGTCGAAGTACCGGAAGATGGCCCCGTACTTCTGATACACCGACCGGTGCGCCTCGTC
Source organism: Vicinamibacteria bacterium (assembly GCA_022820675.1). Classification (GTDB taxonomy): domain Bacteria; phylum Acidobacteriota; class Vicinamibacteria; order Vicinamibacterales; family UBA8438; genus JAJEEA01. The sequence continues at coordinate 31,107 of JAJEFC010000344.1, forward strand.
GATGATCACGAGGTCGAAGTGCCCGACCCCGAGGCGGGCCTCCCCGCCCGTCGTCTCGTCGATGAGCCCCATCGTCGTCGGATAGGTGCAGACGTAGACCCGTCCCGCCTTGTCCTTCTCTGTCACCAGGTTCACCGGGCTCGACTCGGGAAGGTGGGCCTTGAACGCCGCCACCGCCTGGTTCACCAGCGACACCCGGTCGGCGAGAAACAGCGCCCGCTTCACCCAGCCCGCCCGCTGCAGCAGGTCGACCAGCGCGATCGCCACGCGGGTCTTGCCGCTGCCCGTCGCCATCACCAGCAGGGCCTTCCGCCGCGCCTCGCCGAACTGCTCGCCGATGCTGCGGATGGCCCGCTTCTGGTAGTACCGCTCGACGATGGCGTTTCTCACCCCCGTCACGTCCAGCGGCTCGCGATGGGCCCGCCGGTGCAGCAGCGACGCCAGCTCGTCCTTCTTGTGGAAGCCGGCGACGACCCGCGGCCCGTAAACCTGGTCGTCCCACAGGTGGGTCTCGTACCCGTTCGTGTAGTAGATGACGGGACGCTGGCCGTGCATGGCCTCCAGGCAGTCGGCGTAGAGCTTGGCCTGCTGTCGGCCCTTCTCCGCATCCACGGTGGTCTTCTTCGCCTCCGCCACCGCCAGCGGCCTGCCGTCGTCGCCCCACAGGACGTAGTCGGAGTAACCGACCCCCGACGGGTTCGGCATGCCCGTGACCTTGTACTCACGGTCGTGCTCCTGGTCGAGCGGCCAGCCGGCCCGTGCCAGGGCCAGGTCGATGATCAGCCTGCGGGTCGGGCCCTCGTTCCAGTCATGGGTCTCGGGGACCGCCTCGTTCTCGGCCTTGACGGCCGCGAGCTGCTCACGCAGCGCTGCCAGCTCGCCTTCGATCTCCTTGCGCGCGTCCTCGGTGGCGTCCAGGCTCCGCTTGAGGGCGGCCAGCTCCTCGACGCTGGCCGGCGCCGCGCCCGGTTCCGCCGTCGGGACGAGGGTCTCGTCGAACGTCTTGCCCTGAAGACTCTCCGCCCCCTTCCGCAGATAGGTGCGGCCCGCCCAGTAGAGGACGTGCGCCAGCTCCCGCACCACGTTCAGCGCGTGCTCGGGCGCGGGCGTCTTGTTGCCGTGCACCGCGACGTTGCCCGCCTGCCGGACGTACTCCGCCTTACGCCACACCACCTCGGGCACCAGCGCGCAGAAGGCGGGATCGCCGAGGTAGGCGTCGAGGTTCGTGATCTTCGGCGGGCTCAGGGTCTTCTCGACCCTGTAGACCCGCTTAACGAGACGCTCCAGGGCATGCCGAGCGTGGAAGCAGGAGGCCCGCGGGTCGCCGTAGACGTGGTGCTCCGCATAGCTCGCGCTCTCCGCTACATGCGGGAACTCCTGCTTCAGGAACGCGAAGTTGGCGGAGACTTCCATGGCGGCTCAGAGTTCTCCCCGGAAGGCGCGGGATTGTAGGGCGGCGAAAAGGGCGTCGAGTTCGGCAAGGTGGGCTCGTTGTCGGGCCTTCAGTTGCTCGACCGACTCGACGATGGCCGCGAAGCGGCGCTGTTCATCCAAAGGCGGCACCGGAAGAAGTAGTTTCTCGAACTGACTCTTCTTCAGTATGGGCAAGGTCGTAGACGTAGCATCGTGTGCCAACTTAGTCTTGAAGAATCTCATCATTTCAAAACCAACAGGATCTGCGATCCGATCTTCCCATGAGACGGCATTGATATGCTGATTGAAAGCTGACGCTTCGCTCACCTTGCCCATCTTGCCCACTGCGCCGATACAGGATACAAGCGTCGCACCCCTAGTTGCCGTTCGAGACTTAGCCGCACCGGCGGTGGTTACGGTTCTTGATGCTTCCACCCACGTTTCTTTGAGGTCGCTCGGAGTCACAAAGGGAATCTCTCCACCAAACATCCCGTCCAGCTTCGACGGTGGTGTGGCTCCAGTTTAGACTCTTCCTAGTTCCTTTAGTGGTTCTACGTCCCACCCCATAGGATTCGTGACCGGGTTGCCAAACATGTCGAGGAAGGTGGATTGGAGGAGGGTGTCGAGCTGGGCGAGGGCCTCGCGGCGCTTGGCCCGCAAGGCGTCCGCCGCATCCAGAATCTCCGCAATCCGCTTCTGCTCAGCGAAGGACGGGACGGGGATTCGGAGATCTAGGGTCCTCTTGTGACTAAGATTCGAGATGTTGGTCGTCTGGTTGCCGAAGGAACGTAATCTCCTCTGTATCTGGTCCGATGAGAACCAACGATATAGGTAGTTCGACTGCAGCCTGTCAGTCTTCGGCCTCAGGATCGAGATGAAGCCGCCAGCGGTACTTGGATACGGTAGTTCCGGCACGTCGCAACACTTGCCGACGAGGTTCCAACTATTCGCACTCGAGACGAGGATGTCGCCAGTCGAGAGCATTTTCTCTGGGTTCCTTACGAGAGTGCTTGGAACCGCAATCAGATCCGATGGGTCCAGGGTTGCCTGCACATTCTTGGTCCTCATGCACACGACAGTCCCCTCATCCAGTGGGTCGCGTTTGTCTCCTGGCTTGAATGTGATTCCGCGAATCAAAGTCGCATGGTCTCCGAGCCGAACGACACTCATCCCAACAACGCCTCCAAATCCTCACGACCCTTGGCGATCTCAGTCTCTAGCTAGCGCGGCCAGTCGCCGCATGATCACAGGCGGTGGGTCGTACTCCACCGCGTCGTGGTCCGACTCCGTATAGCGGTTGACGGAAAGATCGTAGTCGTTGTCGGCCATCTCGGCCCTGGGCACGAGGAAGCTCTGGTCAGTCCGCGCCCGCTTGCGCTCGGTCTCGTGGTCCCGCCAACGGGTGAGGATGTCAGCGAGGTCGCTGTTCTCGGGTTGCGGCGTGCGCTTGTCGTCCAGCGAGTAGCCGTCCGCCTGCATGTCGTAGAACCAGACGTCGTCGGTGCTGCCGGAGTTGGTCTTGGTGAAGAGCAGGATGGCGGTGGAGACGCCGGCGTAGGGCTTGAAGACGCCGGAGGGCATGGAGACGACCGCGTCGAGCTTCTGCTCCTCGACGAGAATCCGGCGCAGGCTCCGGTGGGCCTTGCTCGACCCGAAGAGGACGCCGTCGGGCACGATGACGGCGGCGCGGCCGCCGGTCTGGAGCAGGCGCAGGAACAGGGCGAGGAACAGGAGCTCGGTCTTCTTGGTCTTGACGACCCGCTGCAGGTCCTTGGCGGTGGACTCGTAGTCGAGGCTGCCCGCGAACGGGGGGTTGGCGAGGACGAGCGAGTAGCGCTCGGCGTCGTTGCCGGCTGCCGCCACTTCGGTCTCGGCCAGCGAGTCCCGGTAGCGGATGTCGGGATTCTCGACGCCGTGCAGCAGCATGTTCATGCTGCCGATGCGCAGCATGGTGGTGTCGAAGTCGTAGCCGTGGAACGTGCCCTCGTTGAACCGGCGGCGGGCCGGGCGTCCTTGTAGATGCGGTCGCCGTGGTGCTCGACGAGGTGCTCGGAGGCCGCGACGAGGAAGCCGCCGGTGCCGCAGGCGGGATCGCAGATGACGTCTTTCGGGGTGGGCGCGGTCATCTCGACCATCAGCTTGATGATGTGGCGCGGGGTGCGGAACTGCCAGTTCTGCCCGGCGGTGGCGATCTTGCCGAGCATGTACTCGTAGAGGTCGCCCTTGGTGTCGCGGTCGGCCATGTCGATGTCGTCGAGCTGGTCGACGACGTTGGCCAGGACGCGGGGCGTGGGTATCATGAAGAGGGCGTCCTTCATGTGATGGGTGTAGGTCGAGCCCTCGTCGGCGTAACCGGTCCGGCCCATCGACTTGATGAAGGGGAACACCCGGTCGCGCACCGTCTCGAACATCTGCTCGGGCGCGAGGTCCTTGAAGCGCGACCAGCGCAGCGCGTTCTGGCGGGTGGAGAAGATCGGCTCGTGGACGGGACGGCCGGTGCGGGCGGCCTTCCGCTCGCGGAGCGTGTGCAGCTCGTCGAGGCGCTTGATGAAGAGCAGGTAGGTGAGCTGCTCGATGACGGAGAGCGGGTTCGAGATGCCGCCCGACCACATCGTGTCCCAGATTCGGTCGACCCTGGACTTCAGTTCGCCGGTGATCATGATTCGGTCTCGCCCGTCGTCATGGAGTCGTCGAACCGGCCTCGACCGGAGGTCGAACCCCTGCGGGACTTGCCGCTCGCTGGTCGGCAGGGGCGGCTCCTGCGGGCAACATGGTATCAAGGGGACGTGTCGGCGTCCGCTGGCCGTTGCTCGAAGGGCTCCCGGTCGGCCATCGCGCGCGAAGGGCCTTGGGCGCACGGCGGCGGGGTTGCCTCCTGTGCGGCAATGCCGCATGATTGATGCAGGCCAGATGCTCCTGTACTACACCCGACCCTATGCACGCGCCATTCGCAAGCTGCTCACGGAGGATTCGCGCAGGGAAATGGAGGCGGCGATCGTCGCCGATCCCGATTCAGCTCCGGTCGTTCGAGGGACGGGCGGCATCCGCAAGTTGCGCTGGGCCGGCTCCGGTCGGGGAAAACGGGGCGGCATTCGCGCGATTTACTTCTGGCGCGCGACCCCCGGAGCCGTCTACATGCTGACGGCCTACGCGAAGGCGGATCGCGACGATCTGACCGCGGCGGACCGAAAGGCGCTGGCGCGCCTGGTAGCGGAAATCGAACGCGAGAGGCAGAGAGAATGACGACGGAACGCACCGGGATCGGACGGGAAATCGAAGCGGCGCTGCAAGAGGTCGTTGCCCATGTGCGCGGTGAGGCGGCGCTGCCCTCCCGAATCGCCGATGACCCCGCGGCCGGCCGGGTCGTCGCCCTTCGCAAGCGGCTGAAGCTGAGCCGGCAGAAGTTCGCGGACCGTTTCGGCCTCGACGTGCGGGCTGTGCAGGAGTGGGAACAGGGCCGCCGAGTGCCGGACCGGGCCGCCCGCGTGCTGCTGACCGTGATCGACCGCGACCCGGAATCGGTCGTGCGAGCGCTCGCGGCGGAGGAAGCGGGAACCGGCGCGACTCAGGTGCCGGCGCCGTGACGGCGTGACGGAATCGGCTTCCGGCGCTGCTCGCGAGGCTGCCGGCCAGGGGACGACGCGCCCCCGGGCGATGACGGCAAGGCCGGGACGAGCGGGATCACTGTCGCGGACCGGCGTCGGGCGGCACCCGCTGCGTGTTCAGGCGCCGGGCGCCGGCGAGAATGCCGGCCAGGCCGATATTGCCTTCGTGACAGGCGTACTCGAACATCGGGCCGTCGGTGCGGCGTAGCGGCATGCGGGCGGTCCAGGGCCGCGTATAGCCCTTCGGATCGTCGACGGTGAACTCGTACATCACGGTGTCGGCGTCCACGCGCCGGAACCGCTCGACCAGGGTGGTGTCCCGACTCGAACCGCTGAGGCTGGTCTCGCGCAGGAAGTGCGCCGTGTCGACCACCAGCGTGTCACCGTCCCAGCGTCCGCGAGAGTCCCCCGAGTATTGAGGGAGCGGGACGTGGGGACGGCCGTCGAGCGGGATGATGCGTGCGTTGTGCACCATCTCGTTCACGATCACCACGTGGTCCGGCGTCTGCAGAATCAGCACGTTGTTGTTGTACGCGCTGGACACCATCGGCGGACCGGCGTTGAACCCCAGGAGACATCGGTCGGACAGGCTGCGATCGGTGTAGGAGTCGGCGAATCCGTTGCTGATGTTCGCCCCCCGGACCCGCGCCTCGGCCTGAAACGCCTCGCGGTAGGGGATCCGACCGTCCGGGGGGTCCACGATCAGCGACGTGCGCTTGTCTCGGGTCAGCTCGATGCCGCGCTCGTACCAGAACTCGTTGTACCCGCCGACGCCGCCTTCCGCGAGTGACTGATATCGCACGCCCGGGGCGCGGACGGTGAGATCCTGCGCGTCGCGATTCAGCTCCCGGCGTCGCGACGCCTCGTACTCGGCCGCCTGCTCCGCCGTGAGCGTCTCCCGGCCCGCCAGGAGCGCCGACGCGCCGGCATCGATGACCGGACGCTGAAGCGGGGTCAGCGTGCGGAACGTGAACAACCCCTGGATGTCGGGATCGCCGTGCGCGGTGCGCGGCGCGGACTGCCCCATCGCGGGTGTGGACAGCGCGATGCAGACGAGGGCCAGGAGCCCGTGGCGGAAAGCGTTGCTCATCGCCGCATTCTACCAGCCCGCGGGCCAGGGGCCGGCGGTGTTAGGCGGCGTTTGCGGCGTGCCATCCCACTCGGACGGCGTCCTTCCCGGCGACGCATACCCGAATGCGTCATCGTTGCGCCACGGTGCAGGTTAGCCGCTGAACACCGGCGCGCAACGGGCGCAGTAGTGCTCGACGCGGTTCGACCCGCAGTTGGGGCAGCGGACAGCGTTCGACCGTCCGCCTTCCCGGACGGGCTCGACGCTGCGAGCGGCCGCGTCCTCGTCAGGGGCTTCCACGACCTCGGATTGTTGCATGAACGCGGGCGGGCTTCGCCGCGGGCTGGCGGTTGGCCGCGGAACGGCGCGACCGCGCAATCAGACGGTCACGCCGCTTCCTCCCGCCGCGGGCCGCACTGCTCCGACGCGACTCCCCGGCGCGCAAGCCGAGAACGGGCTCAGAAGGCCCCGTCTTCGCCAATCCGGTAGAGCTTCGACCGCGTCCGGATGAACAGGCTGCCGTGGGCGATGGCCGGCGTGGCCATGGTGAACTCGCCGAGCGGGTTGCGGCCGACGACCTCGAACGTGTCCCCGGCGCGGATCACGTAGGCGTCGCCGTCCTCGCTCAGCGCGAAGATGCGGTCGTCGTAGGCCCACGGCGACGCGGTGAACGCGGCGCCGACCGCGATGCGCCGCCGGGGGTAGATCTCCTCGCCGGTGCGCGCGTCGTGGGCGGTGAAGAACCCGCGGTCGAGGAGGGTGTACAGCACGTCGCCGTAGAGGATCTGCGACGTGTTGTAGGGGGCGGCCTGCGGCTGCGACCACGCGATGAACTCGTTGTCGGTCTCCGACCCGCGGAGCGAGATGTCGCCGCCGGCGCCGGGGCGGACGGCGAAGACCGGGCGGTTCTGATCGCCGAGGTACCCCGAGCCGATGTAGAGGAGGCCGAACTCGGCGAAGGGCGTGGCGACGGTGATGGACGACATGCCGCCGAGCTCCCACAGCAGGTTGCCGTCGAGGTCGTAGGAGCGCACCCGGTCGGTGCCGTTGGTGACGATCTCGGTCCTCAGCTCGTTCTCCCAGATGAAGGGGGTCGCCCAGTTGGTGCCCTCGTCCCTCGGGATGCGCCAGACCTCGTTGCCGGTCTCGGCGCTGAGGGCGAGCAGATACGACTGGTCGTCGTTGTCGTTCACGACGTAGAGGCGGCCGTCGTGGAGCACCGGCGACGCGGCGGTGCCCCACCCGAGCCGGGTGGCGGCGGGCGCGATGTCGTGCGACCACCGCAACGTGCCGTCAGCCGCGTCGAGGCAGAAGACGCCGAGGTTGCCGAAGTACACGAACAGCGAGTCGCCGTCGGTCACCGGCGTCTCGGTCGCGAGGGTGTTCTTCATGTGGTAGCCGCCGGCCGGCGTGCCGCGATGCACCTCGCGTTCCCATTGCACGGCGCCGGTGTCGACGTCGAGGGCGTAGACGATCCACCGGTGCTCCGCCGCCGAGGGGCTCCATGTCTCGCGCCCGCGATAGAGGCCGCCCAGGGGCTCTTCGACCGCCTCGGCGCTGACGACCGTCGTCACGTAGACGGTGTCGTCCCAGACGACCGGCGAGCTCCAGCCGAGGCCCGGCAGGTCGGCTACCCAGGCTACGTTCTCGGTGGTGCTCCAACTGGTGGGCAGCCCGGAGGCCGCGGAGACGCCCCGCGCGTCCGGTCCCCGGAACTGGGGCCATCGGTCCTGGGCGCCGGCCGGTGCGCACAGGACCACGGCGAGCAGCAGCGCGAGCAGGTAGCGACTCATCTGATCTCCTTCGCTTGGTTCGCTTGCCAGTCCTCGACGACGAGTCCGGGAACGCGTTCGAACTCGCGGACGTTCCGGGTGACCAGCGTCAGGTCGAGGGCTCTCGCCTGGGCGGCGATGAGCAGGTCGTTGTGGCCGATGGTGCGGCCGACGCGCTCCAGCTCGCTGCGGATCGCCGCGTAGTGGGCGTCCGCCGGCGGTGCCAGCGGCAGGGTCACCAGCGCGGCCAGGACCGCCTCCAGTTGCCGGGTGAGGCGTGCCGATCTCCGGCGCGCGGCGCCGTACCGAAGCTCGGCCGCCACGATGATGCTGACGGCGATGGTGCGCGGCTCGAGCGAGGCCGCCCGTCGGGCCGCTTCTCCATCCGGTAGGCGCACCAGCTCGGAGACGACGTTGGTGTCCAGCATGTAGCGCAGGACAGGCACGTCACAGAGGGTCCTCGGGTCGGACCGGCGGGTCGTCGATCGGGGGGAAGTCCTCGTCGAGCCGCGTCAATCGCGACAGGACCGTCGCCAGCGTGGGAGCCCGGGGCACGGGCTCGACGACGAGGCGATCGTCTTCACGGTAGATGATGACCTCGTCCGCCGCCAGCTCGAACTCCCTTGGGATTCGAAGGGCCTGGTTCCGCCCGTTCCGGAAGAGCCGGGCGTGGCGAGTCGGGCGATCCGTGTCACGTTCGCCGTGAAGCATATGCCAGCCTATGATGCCAGGCCGCCCGTTGTCAATGCAGTTCGCCGCAGGTCCTGTCATGCCCGACCTTCGCCCCGGGCCGCAGGAGGGCCCGAAGGTGTCAATGCGGTGCGCGGCCGCAGGTCCTGTTGCGGCTTGCGGCGCCCGCGTCTCATCCTGTGTGGCTCGATGCGTCGTATCGTCTGGTCCGCGCGGCTCGCGGCGCCCGCGTCTCACCCCCAGAATCCGGCGACCCGCTCGATCACCCAGAAGCTGGCGACGGCGCCCAGGCCGTACGCGGCGGCGTGGTCGAGCCGGGCGCGGCGCGCCGGCGTGCCGAGGAGCCGGTAGGCAGTCCACAGCACGACGCCGCACGCGGCCGCGAACGCGATCTGTCCGAGTTCGATGCCCAGGTTGAAGAGCAGCAGGGTCATCGGGACGTCGCGGCCCGCCAGGCCGGTGTCGAGCAGGGCGCCGGCGAAGCCGAACCCGTGCATGAGCCCGAAGGCGAACGCCATCGTCCACGGCCTGGCCGAGACGGCGGCCGTCGCGTCGCGCCGCAGGATCTCGAACGCCAGATAGACGATCGACAGGGCGATGAACGCCTCGACCGGCGGGCCCGGCACGCGCACCACGTCGAGGACCGTCATGCCGAGGGTGATGGAGTGCGCGACGGTGAACGCGGTGATGGTGGCGACGAGGCGGCGCCACCCGCGGACGAGCAGGATCATGCCGGCGACGAACAGGAGGTGGTCGACCCCGCCCAGGATGTGCTCGACGCCGAGCGCGAGCCGGTCCCGGACCCCCGCCGAGCCCGGGCTCAACGGGATCGTGGTCAACGCGCCCGACGCCACGCGTGTCAACCGGTTGCCGTGCTCGTCCTCGACGTGCACCAGGACGTCGACGAAGCCGCCCGCGAGGCCCGCGAGCCCCATGACCGGCGCGGCGCCCGTCACGTCGCACGAGAACCGTTGCTCGACGACGAGGCTGTCGTCCTGGCGGAAGCGGCGGTCCGGCCCCCCGGGCGCGCAGGTCGCGGGCAGCCGCGCCTCGATCGGCCACGCGGTCGCGCCCGTCACCGGGATCTTCAGCACGGAGACGAAGTCGCCGGGCCCCAGCGCGCGCACTTCCAGAAAGGCCAGGCGCGTCTCATGGCCGTGCGCCGGCGCCGCGAACGCCCACAGCGCGATCGCCGTCAGCACGCGGGCCGGCGCCGTCATGGCTGCACCAGGTCGCCGATCGCGTCGAACGGCGCCACGTCGACGTCATAGCTTGCGCGCATCTCGGCGTAGCGCTCGGACTCGCGCGCGGCGACGTGGTCGCGGCGCCAGTCGTCGAGCACGGTCTCGCGGACCTCGTCCAGCGTCCGTCTGCGCCCCTCCCGGTAGGCGTCCACCCGCACCAGGTGCGCGCCGTATGCCGAGGGGACGGGCCCGAACCACGCGTGCCGCGACCGGGGCCGGGCCGCGTGATCGAGCACGGTGTCGCGAAACGCGGTGCCGAAGATCTGCTCGAGCCGGCCGGCGTCCTCGAGCGTCAGCGTCTTGGCCGCGTGGAAGCTGTCGTCGTCGACGGTCCCGCCCGCGGCCAGCGCTTCGAGCGCGGCCCGGGCGTCCGCCTCGGCCGAGTCGCCCCGGCGGTCGCGGCTGAAGAACCGGTGGGTCAGGGTGAGCCTGGCCGGCTCGACATAGCGGGAGGCGTGCGACTCGAAGTACCCCCGCAGCTCGTCGGCGCTCGGCTCGGCCGTCGCCGCGACGTCGTTCAGCGCCATCTCGAGTTTCTCCGCGAGCCGGCGGCGCACCAGGACGTCGTTCTCGTCGAGGTTCAGGGCTAGGGCCTCGCGGTAGAGGACCTCCTCGCGCACGCGGTCCACGACGAGACGGGTCAGCTCGTCACGAGTCGGCGGACGCCTCCACTGGGCCTGCCACAGGGCGGCCAGCGCCTCCAGCTCGTACCGGTCGATGACGATGTGGCGGTCGTCGGTCGGCGCGCGGTTCCCGACCAGCGCATACAGGACGAAGAGTGCGGCCCCGGCCGCGAAGAACCGGGTCAGGGGCTCGCGCCAGAACCGCCGCCACGGGGATGTTGTCATGAAGCGTTCGGCCGGGCCGCTCAGTTGTCCGGCATGTACCAGATCGGGGACGTGTACGCGCGCTCCTGCAGCGTCGGCATCACGTCGCCGCGCGGGGGGAGCCCGGCCGCCGCCGTATCGTAGGTCGACCAGCGCGGCGTCGGGATCTCGATCACCCGCACGTAGTAGACCGCGTGCAAGTCCGGGTCGAAGTCGGGGTCCCGCCAGACCGCCTCGAGCGACGCCGCGCCGATGTCGTTGGTGTAGGTCGCGCGCATCAGATCGACCGTGTTCCCGACCGGCGGCGCCTTGCCGGTGGGGCCGACGCGCCGGCCGTCGGACAGCGCGACGTCGTAGATGCGCTCGTACGTCTCGCCCTCCGCGCTCCAGCCCTTGACGACCTGGATGCGGTCGAGGTTGGCCGCGACCGGGTCCTTGGCGGCCCGGATGACGAACGTCGGCGCCCCGCCCTCGGCCCCGCGCAGCACCCCGCCCATCGGGACGCCCCCAGCGTATCCCTGCGCGACCCAGTCGTCGCCGTCCAGCACGTCGTCGGCGTAGTCCCAGCCCCCGAAGAAGCGCACGGTGATGCGGGTCCCGGTCGTGGCGTAGGTCTCGCGGCGGCGGAACGCGGCGTAGAGGTCCTCGCGGGTGTTCTCGTTGGCCCAGGCCGCGGTCAGCCCGGCGGCGCTGCGCGCGACGAACGGCAGCCGGCTCCACGTGTTGGTGACCAGCCGCTCCTCGAGCGTCCCGTCGACCGCGTCGCCCGACAAGCTCGTCATGTTGTCCTCTTCCACCGCCGACGTGCCGGAGTGGAAGTCGGTGGCGCCGACGAAGCCGAACTGGAACGGGTTGAAGCCTCGGTCGGCCTGCATCCGCACCCCGTTGACGAGCGCCTCGCGCACGTAGCTGCCGGGCACGAGCCCGTCGACGCGGACCACCCCGGCGCGGGGCCCGTCCCCGCCGATGGGCCGGTTCGCGAGGAGGAGCTCGGGGAACAGCTCGAAGTCGGCGAACTCGTCGTTCGGCGACAGGACCGGGTGCGTCTCCGACGTGCCCTTGGCCTGCGTTATCTCCACCACCGGCTCGTTGCGCAGGCGCTGCGCCGCGTAGTCGGCGGTCATCGGCGCACCCGCGAAGTCGACGAGCGCGAACATCTTGCCGTTGCTGACGTTCGAGTTGTGGGGGATCGCCATCGCCTCGACGCCGGCGGCGCGCTGCGTGTCCAGGAAGTCCCAGAGGTCTTCCGGGTTGTCGGAATCGAGCCGCGAGAAGGGGAAGGGCAGGTCGTCGGTGCCGGCGAAGATCACGTTGCGGTGCAGGTTGCCCTCGCGGGTCCCCACCGTCCACTCGTAAGCGGCGAACGTGGTGAACTCGCCCGGCGCGTAGTGCCTGACCGCGGCGGCGACGATGTCCGCCCAGACCGCCTGCCCCAGGTTCGGAGGGGGATTGGGCCCCGCCTGCCTGCGGCCGATGTTCTCGGCGTGGTCCGTCACCGCGAGGAAGTCGAGCGGGGTCCGGAGCCGGATCTCGATGCCTCCCACGTGGGGGACCGCCTCGCCTTTGGCGTAGCGGTAGGCGTCGTCCGGCGTGCGCGTCGTGCCGAACGTGGCGGCGTCGTTCGAGTATCGCGTGTGCAGGTGCAGGTCGCCGAAGTAGACGTTCTCCGACACGGCCGGGCCCTGGGCCGCGACCCCCGCCACGAGCAACGTCACCGGCCACAGCTTCGTGATGACTCTCTTCATGTGCCCTCTCGCTCCCCGTGGACGACGACGGCTCTTCTTCGGTCCGATTCGCGCTCATCGTAATCCGCACCGAACCGTCGGGCAAGATCGAACGGGTTCGATCAGGCGCACGTCACGCAGGCCGGCCGTGCCGATGATGGGCCGCTCGCGGTCCGGGCGGAGGTCGAGCCGCAGGTCTTCCAGCCGGGTCCAGTGCCACGCCGGCGCTGTCTGCCACCAGGCGAGGGGAGGACCGACCGACGATCAGGCGGAACGGCTGAGCTGTCCTGAGCTACCGGCCGTTGCCCTTGCCGTCGTCGCCGCCCTTCCCGCCGGGCTGGTTGAAGTAGTCGCTCTTGTGCGGGTAGTCGTCGCCCACGACGCCGCCCTCGCGCCCCTGCGCCGACGGCACGACCCAGTCGCAGCCCGGCGTGTTCTCCGGCCGCGCGAGCCAGCAGTCGACGAGCTCCTTAGTCGTCAGCCATGCCGGCCTTTGCGGGCGGACCAGGACGTCGAGCCTCGACCGGCCGGCGATGCGACGCTCCGCACCCGGGTATGCGCCACCTGCCTATCGAGCGTCGCCCGTCGTCGCCAGTCGCGCGTTCTTGCGACGCTCAGCACCCCGGCCTGCGCCATCCTGCGCCCGAGCGGGGCCCCTCGTCCCCCGTCCCGCGGTTGAAGCGGGCCGCGGCGTGCGGGTAGTCCGCGCTCACGACGCCGCCGTCGCAGTCGCCGGCCGGCGGAATCACCCAGTCGCAGCCGGGCGTGTTCTCGGGGCCGTTCTCCCAGCACTCGACGAGCTCCTGGTAGTCGGCGGCGAAGGAGCCGGGGGCGTGCGGCGGCATGTGCTCGTTGGGGTCCCAGTGGTCGCCCGTGTACTCGGCCAAGGTCTCCATGCCGATGCGGTGACACCCGAGGCACCCGTTGCCCTCGATGTGGATGGTCCGCATGTCCCAGTCCTGCGCTCCCACGACGTAGTAGGGCGGGTCGGGGCCGCGCAGGACCGGGAGCACCGGCTGGCGCGGGTCCTCGGGCAGGCGCGCGCTGTTGATCCAGGGGTTGTGGTTGAACGGATCGGCCTGATGGCACCGCACGCACTGGACGCCCGGCACGGTGTAGGCCTGGTCGAACGCCGGGTCGTCGGGCCCGGGGAGCACGCCGAGCAGCCGGTTGTTCTCGTCCACGTGCGTCCAGGGTCGGTTGTCGCCCGACTCGAAGAAGCAGGTCGCCCCGGTATCGTAGTTGTAGCCGATCAGTTGAACCGAATCGGGCATGTCGAAGCCCACCACGTCGTCCCGTCCGTCGTGGCGGCAGAAGCTGACCCATACTACGTCGTCCCGGGGGGTGCCGTCGGCGTTCCTGCCCGCGTAGCGCTGCAGGCTGGAGCCGGGCATGCAGTCGCCGATCTGCAGGCTGGCCTTGTCGCACTCGTGCAGGCCGGGGTCTTCGAACACCTCCACGCCGTCGACGGTGATAGGAAGCAGGACGCCCGCGCCGCAGTCGACCGTGGGCGCGACGCCGAGCTCCAGCGCGCACATGGCGGCGTACTCCCGGGCGCTCGACGGCATGTCGCCGCAGGTCGTGCCCGGAGTGCACTCGTCGGGGGGGACCTGGGCGGCGCGTTCACCGGTCGCGCTCGCCCCGAAGAGGGCCAACGCGAACAATGCCGCCAGCGCCCCGTGGTGGATGAGGCGTCGTCGAACTTCGGCCATGGTTTCTCCTCGAGCGAGCACGGCCCGCGAACGCGAGCCGCCTCGACCGTACCTCCCGCCCGCCGGCCCGCTGCGCACGTCGGGCCAAGAATGCCAACCCGCCCGGTCGAGGTCAAGACCGCCGCCAACCAGAAGTCGTCCCTGGAGGCTCGCTGCATTCATGTCGCCTTCCCACCCGCGCGATCCGACCGTGTTCTCGGGACACCCATGAACAGGGCGCCCCCGTCCGGCCCTGGTCAGACGCGCGTTCGCCGGCCCTGCGCAACGCGGGGACTGGCCGCGGGTTTCCGGCTCGACCGCGGGCGCGCGGGCGTGCTACTCTCCGCCGGCCGGTCCCGGTCCTCCGCCCCTCATCGAGACGTTCAGGAGCCCGCGATGTCCATCGCTTCACGACGCATGAGCCGCATCAAGGCCTCGCCCGCCGCCATGATCTCCGCCCGGGCGATGGAGATGGCGAGGGCCGGGCGCGATGTCATCGCCCTCTCGGCGGGGGAGCCGGACTTCGACACCCCGGACCCCATCAAGATCGCGGCGATACGCGCCATCGTCGAGGGCAAGACCAAGTACCCGCCGCTCACGGGCATCCCCGAGCTGCGCGAGGCGATCTGCCGCAAGCTCGATCGCGAGAACGGGCTGCGCTACGCCCCCGACGAGGTGATCGTCTCGAACGGCGGCAAGCAGGTCGTCTACAACGCCCTCGCCGCCACCCTCAACCCCGAGGACGAGGTCGTCGTTCCAGCCCCGTTCTGGATGAGCTATCCGGACATGACGCTGCTCGCGGGGGGGACCCCGGTGGTGGCGCCGGCCGACGCCGCGAACGGGTTCCGACTGACGCCGGAGCAGCTCGAACGCGCGATCACCGCGAAGACGAAGTGGCTGATCCTCAACAACCCCGGCAACCCGTCCGGCGCGGTCTACTCGGCCGGGGACCTGGCGGAGCTCGCCGCGGTGCTGCGCCGGCATCCCCACGTGTGGGTGCTCGCCGACGACATCTACGAGCACATCGTCTACGGCGGCGGGCCGTTCGCGACCATGGCGCAGGTCGCGCCCGACCTGTACGAGCGCACCCTGACCATGAACGGGCTCTCGAAGGCCTACTGCATGACGGGCTGGCGCATCGGCTACGGGGCGGGGCCGAAGAGCCTGATCGCCGCGATGGCGAAGGTACAGTCCCAGACCACCAGCGGCGCGTCGAGCATCAGCCAGTGGGCCGGGGTCGAGGCCCTCGACGGCGACCAGACGTTCATCCGCGACAACCTGGCGGTGTTCGAGGAGAGGCGCGACCTCGCCGCCGCGATGCTCGACCAGGCGAACGGGCTCTCCTGCCGAGCCCCTAACGGCGCCTTCTATCTCTACGTGGACTGCGCCGGGACCGTCGGCAAGCGAACGCCGGACGGCGGCGTCATCGAGAGCGACGGCGACTTCGCGAAGTACCTCCTCGACGCCGAGGAGGTCGCCGTGGTGCACGGCGAGGCGTTCGGCCTGTCTCCGTACTTCCGCGTCTCCTACGCGCTCGCGACCAACCGTCTCGAGGAAGCCTGCCGGCGCATCCAGCGCGCGTGCGCGTCCTTGTCCGCCTGATCGGCCCCCTGCGCGGGCCGCCGCAGGTCGTCCTGCGTCATCTCGGCGATTGACACCATTGCGGCACGGCACCATGCTTCCCGCATGCGCTTGACCGTGGACCTGGAGCCCGATCTGTACGCCCTCGCCGTGTCGCTCGCCGACGCGGAGGATTGCAGCATCAGCGCGGCCGTCAACCGCCTGTTGCGCCGAGCGCTGGCTGGTGGGGCGGGGCGCGGCGCATCGCGACGCCGGAACGACTTCGTTGTCTCCAGAGGGCGGGAACCGGTCACGGCCGAAACGGTCGTCGACACCGAAGCCCGGGACGACGTCACCTGACGGTAAGTTGCCGGACCGCAACGGGAGCGTGGACAGACGCTACCGCGCTAGGTCGGGGAGCCGGACGAACTCGATGTCGCGCGCCTGGCCGGCCGACAGCGAGAAGCCGGTGGCGGCGCCGCGCGCGCTCCGCCGGAACTCCAGCTCCACTCGGCGGGGCCGGCCGCTAGCTGCTAGCGTGACGCGCGTCGGCGCGCCGCCGCGGGGCGGCTCCCACGAGTCGCCGGACGGCCCGACCCCGTCGCGGATCGGCGGCGGTGTCCGCCGCCGGGCCGGGACGAGTGGGACCGCGGCCTCGGCGCGGCGGCCGGCGCGGCCGGCGCGTCGGCGGGTGCGAACCCCGGCACGATCTCCTTCGGGATCGCCCGCCCCACGAGCCGCTCGATGGCGGCGAGCTGCGGCCGTTCCTCGGGAGCGGCCAGCGAGATGGCGTGGCCGCTCGCGCCGGCCCGGCCCGTGCGCCCGATGCGGTGCACGTAGTCCTCGGGCACGGTGGGCAGGTCGAAGTTGACCACGTGGCTGATGCCGTCGACGTCGAGCCCGCGCGCCGCGATGTCGGTGGCGACGAGGGTGTCGATGCGCCCGTCGCGGAAGCCGGCCAGCGCGCGCGTCCGGGCGCTCTGGCTCTTGTTCCCGTGAATGGCCGCGACCCGGCGCCCCGACCGGTCGAGACGCTTCGCCAACTGGTTGGCCCGCGCCTTCGTGCGGGTGAAGACGAGGGTCTGCCCCATCTCCGGCTTTCGGAGCAGCCACGCGACGAGATCCTTCTTGCCGGTCGCGGCCACGGGGTGGACGATCTGGCTGACGGCGCCGACCGGCGTCGCGCGGCGCGCCACCTCCAGCATCGCGGGGTCCTTGGTCGTGCGCCGGATCATGTCCTCGATCTCGTCCGGCATCGTGGCCGAGAAGAACAGGTTCTGACGCTTCTCGGGGAGCGCGCCGAGGATGCGCCGCACGTCGGGCAGGAAGCCCATGTCGAGCATGCGGTCCGCCTCGTCGAGCACGACGGCCTCGACGCGGTCGAGGTGCGCGTGCCCCTGGCGCAGGTGGTCGAGCAGCCGGCCCGGCGTCGCCACGAGCAGGTCGAGCCCGCGGCGGAGGCGGCGGGTCTGCGGCTCGAGGCCGACGCCCCCGAAGACGACGGCGCTGCGCAGGCGCAGGTGCGCGCCGTACAGTTCGGCCATCTCTCCGATCTGCGCCGCCAGCTCGCGGGTCGGGGTGACGACGAGCGCGCGCGGGCGCCGTGCCGGCGGCCCGCCGGCGAGCCGGTGCAGGATGGGGAGGAGGAAGGCGGCGGTCTTGCCGGTGCCGGTCTGGGCGCAGGCGATGAGGTCGCGCCCGTCCAGCGCAACGGGAATGCCGCGCTCCTGGATGGGGGTGGGGGTGGTGTAGCCGGCGCCGCCAACGGCGCGGACGAGCTCCGGGCGGAGGCCCAGTTCGGCGAACGTCATCTGTATCGGTGCTCCTGGCCCGCGCTCACCCTGCGCGGACCCGAGTGGTTGTCGCCCGCCTGCCTGGGGGGCGGATAACGAGAGAATCCGGGAGGAGGGAGGCTCGGCGGCCGCCGAGCGATGCCCCGCTGCTCTGAGCGGGGTTTCCGGGTGGAAGAAAACCTGCTCGCGATTCACGACCATGGTAGCACGGGTGGGGATCGCGAGGCGAGGGAGCCTGATTTCCGATGAGGAGCGGAGCCTGAAGGGGAAGTCGATTCCAGCGTGAGATGGGCCTGCAGGGCCCGTGTCCCGGACCATCGGAGCATGGCCGTGAGCCTGGACATCGACGGCTGCGCTACGAGACGTCCAGGCGACGTGGGACGCCGAGGGGGCTGTTTGATGCCTGCAGAGTCGCTCCGGCGTCACCGTGTCGCCGCGGTTGCTCGCCGACGAGACGGATCGGGCGTGCGAGCCCTACGCGGCTGTCGTCCGCGCCAACCAGATGCAGCCGACGGCGGCGGTGAGGGCGAGCGCCGAGGCGAGGCACACGATGCTGCGCGCCCGCCGGTAGTCGCCGGCGGCGCCGGCGGGGGCGTCAGCCGGATCGCCGAGCCAGACTTCGGTGACGAGTCGGCCCCCGAGCCGGATGGGCCCGGCGAGGCGGCGCGCGAGGCCCCCCGCCATCGCCGCCTCGCTCCAGCCGGGGTTCGGTCCGGGCACGACGGCATGCTGCCGCCAGCCGGTGGCCAGCGCCCTCCGGCCGGAGCAGGCGGGCAGGACGCCGGCGGCGAGCGCGATCAGGAGCCAGGTAGCCCGGGCGGGGGCCGCCTGCATGAGGTCGTCGAGCCGCGCGCCGCACCACCCGAACCACAGGTAGCGGGGGGTCCGGTAGCCGACCATCGAGTCCATGGTGCTCACGACCTTGCAGAGCACCAGGCCCGGCACGCCGAGGACGGCGTACCACGCGATGGGGGAGACGACGCCGTCGACGAGGTTCTCGGCGAGGCTCTCGATGGCGGCGCGCCGGCAGGCGGCGGCGTCCATGCGGTCGACGTCGCGTCCGACCAGCCGCGCGACCGCGCGCCGCGCGGCCGGCAGGTCCCCGCCGGTGGCGGCGCGGTCGACGGCCCCGCCGTGGGCGAGCAGGTCGCCGAGGACCAGCAGGCTGTAGAGCAGGAACAGGTGGGCGGCGGCGCCGCCGGCGGGATGCAGCCGGTCGGCGCTCGACAACGCGAGAGAGAGGCCGCCCACCCACAGGGCGCCGAGCACCACGAACAGCAGGCAGCCGCCGACGCGGCCGTCGGCGCCCGCTGCGCGCAGGCCGCGCTCGCACCAGCCGAGCGACGCGCCCATCATCCGCACCGGATGCCCGCGATAGACAGGATCGCCGAGCGCCCAGTCGAGCGCCGCCGCCGCCACGAGCAGATCGGCGCGCGGCAGCAGCGGGCTCAGGTCCACTTCGCGCTCCACCCGGCCGCGAGCGCGCGCAGCACCAGCTCGACCGGGTCGTCGGGCGCCTGCGCGAGTTGCGCGCGAAACGCCGTCCAGTCGAGGGGCCGCGCGGCGAGCGCGCACGCGAGGCACGCGGCCTGCTGCCGCAGCGCCTCGCCGGCCG